>CAXTMD010000310.1:0-5729 GCA_964245035.1 uncultured Chthoniobacterales bacterium | reverse complement strand
TACACCGAGAAGGACGTGACCGAGGGCGCGCGCGCCTTCACCGGCTACCGCATCGCGCCGACCGACCAGAGCTTTCAGTTCGATCCGCGCCAGCACGACGACACGCCTAAACAGTTCCTCGGACGCAGCGACGTGCGCGACGGCGACCAGGCCATCGACGCCATCCTCGCCCAACCGGCCTGCGCCCGTTATCTCGCCCGCAAGCTCTGGACGTTCTTCGCGTACGAAAACCCGCCCGACGCGCTGGTGGAAACCCTCGCCAACACGCTGCGCGCCTTTCGCTACGAGACCCGCCCGGCGCTCCACCAGATGTTCACGAGCGCGGAGTTTTATTCGCCGCTGGCGGTGCGCACGCAGATCAAGAGCCCCGTGCAGTGGACCGTCCAGACCGCGCGCGAACTGGAGATCACCCTGCCCGGCCGCGGGCCGCTCCAGGCGGCGCTGCGGCAGATGGGCCAGGTGCCCTTCAACCCGCCGAGCGTCAAGGGCTGGGACGGCGGCAAGGCGTGGATCAGCACGTCCACGCTGCTGACGCGCTACAACCTCGCGGGCAGCCTGCTCGGCACCGGTCCGGCGCACCCCGCTGCCCCCGTGCTCGACGAGGAGGGCGCGGAAATCCCGGAACAAGCGGCGGGGCCGTCGGTGCCCACCGAAAAGCCCGACCTGCAAAAGCTGGCTCCGGCGGCGTTGCGCACCGACCCGGCGGCTTTGGTAAGCACCCTCGCCTCCCGGCTCTTCCACGGTCCGCCGACCGACAAGCAGAAAATTGCCTTCCTCGCTTACCTCCAGACGACCGCGCCGTCTGGTCCCGTCTCCGACGGGGCCGTCGCCGGGCTGTTGCACCTGATGATGAGCACGTCACACTTCCAACTCTGCTGAACTTCCCTTCCATGAGCTACGATTCTCACCACGACTCCGACGATGGCCACGAGCGCGGCACGCTCCAGACCCGTCGCGCGTTTCTGCGCACGGGCCTGCTCGGCGCGGCGGCCAGTTGGACGCTGCCGACGTTCATCAACTCGACCTTTAACGCCCTGCACGCCGACGCCGCCGACCGCGCCACGCAGATCGTCACCGGCACAGACGGCCCGATCCTCGTCGTGCTCCAGCAGGCCGGCGGCAACGACGGGCTCAACACCCTCCCGCCCTGGGCCGACGACGCCTATCACCGCGCCCGGCCCACGCTTGGCATCGCCGCCGACAAGACCCTCAAGCTCGACGGCTACTGCGGCCTGCACCCCGCGCTTTCCCCGCTGAAGGCGCTCTACGACGCGGGCAACATGGCCGTCGTCCAGGGCGTCGGCTACCCCAACCCGAACCGCTCGCACTTCCGCTCGACCGAGATCTGGCAGACCGCTTCCGATTCCAACCGCAACCAGCCCTACGGCTGGCTGGGCACATACTTCGACCACTGCTGCCAGGGTGCGCCCGCGACGGTGGGCGTGGCCGTGGGCGGGCAGACCCCGCAGGCGTTCAGCTCGCCGCATCCCACCGGCGTGAGCTTTGCCAACCCGGAACAATACCGTTGGATCGACCACAACACGCCCGGCGGCACGGGGGGCGCGGCGGTGGCTGACACGTTCTTTCGGCAGATGAGCCAGGCCGACGATCTTTCCTCGGGCGGGTCGGTCGGCGCGGTCAGCGGCCAGACGCACGGTGGGATGAGTTCGCTCGACTTCCTCGAACGCACCACGCTCGACGCACAGGTCTCCAGCGACAAAGTGCTTGAAATCGCCCGCAAGACCCGGCCGCTGTCGCCCTATCCCAACAGCAAGCTGGCCGACAGCTTGAGCCTCGTGGCGCGCATGATCGCCGGCGGGCTGCCCACGCGCGTGTACTACGTCAGCCACGGCGGCTACGACACCCACCAGGGCCAGGCCCCCACGCACGAGCGGCTGATGCGGGAGTTCGGCGAGGCGGTCGGGGCATTTTGCACGGACCTGAAGGTACAAGGCAACTTCAACCGGGTCATGGTGATGACCTTCAGCGAGTTCGGCCGGCGGGTGGCCCAAAACGCCAGCGGCGGCACGGACCACGGCGCGGCGGCCCCGATGTTTCTGTTCGGCGGCGGGGTCAAGCCCGGGATGTTCGGACGTTACCCGAGCCTGACGCAGCTCACCGAGGGCGGTGACCTGGCGTTCAGCACGGATTTCCGCAGCGTCTACGCGACCGCGCTGGAGCGTTGGCTGAAGGTGCCCAGCACCAGCGTGCTCGGCCGCCCGTTCCCGCTCCTGCCGATGGTGTGAGCCCGCCGCGCCAGCGGCTCCAAACCGACCGGTAGGGACGGGTCTCCGAGGCGTCCGTAGATTTGTCTGGCAGGCAGCGTCGATCCATGGGCACATTCTACCAATCCAATCTACGGACGGCTCGGAGAGCCGTCCCTACCGGTCGGTGACAAATGGCGCGCCGTCCGTCCGCTTGAAGATGTGGATGGCCTCCGCGTTCGGGTCAAACCCCTCCACCGGCTCGAAAGAGTGCCAGAAGATCTCCGGCCGGTCCATGGCCTGCCAGTAGACGTTGAGCGTCGCCACGGGCACGTAGCGCGTGTTCGGCAGCCGCATGCCCTCGATGACGTCCGACACTTTGGCGAGATACGGCCCGTAAGTCACCAGGTAATCGGGCGCCACCCGGCCCACGAAATGGATCGGCGGCAGGTTGGCGTACTCCGGGCGCGGCAGCCCGTCGAACTGCCAGGCGTACACGACCTGCGGGGCGTAGAACATCAGCGGGTAGGCGGCGTAGCGCGGCCCCACCAGGACCGAGCTGCCCGCGGGCACGTGCGCGTTGATCCAGGCGGCGACCGGTCCGTAGGGTTCATCGGGCGGGTCGGCGAGTTCCCGCGCGTAGCTGGCCACCGTGGAACGCAGCCCCGACTGGAACAGGAAGCCGCCGTGGACGAGGTTCGTGCCGAAGACGACCAGCGCCGCGCCGAGCAGCGGCAGCGTCCAGCGCCGCAGCAGCAGGCAGAGCGCGGCGGCTTCGAGGCCGACCGCCAGCGGGATGACCGGCATCAGGTAGCGGACGTTGGCGCGGTCGAGTTCGGACAAAAGCTGTGGACAGCCCGCCGCGATCACGGCGAAGTAAACCGCCAGGGCCACGCAGCCGCGTACGAGCAGCGGACGGCGCTGCGCCAAGCCGAGGCCGAAGGCCACCAGCAGCAGAGGCAGGCACAACTGCTCGCAGACGTTCGTGTCGCGCCACTGCCACCAGAACATCGTCAGCCGTTCGGAGAGGCGGTTGTGCGCGATGTTGCCGGCGTACGCGGGTTCCAGGGGGTTCCAGAGCGCAAAGAACGTGGCAATCGTCACCAACTGCGGCAGGAAAACGCAGAGCAGCATCCGCCAACCCAACGGCGACTGCCTGCGCCCCCAGAAAAGGTAATCCAGACCCAGGCAGGCGTAAAAGGCCGCGTAGTCGAGCGAATGCGCCAGGAAAAGCAGGCTCGACAACCCCGCGAAGGCGAGCGCCCAACCGACGGTGGGTTTCAAGCGCCGGTAGAGGTAGGCAAGCGCCACGGAAAAAAAGGTGGCCGCCGCGTAATACCGGCAGTTCCGGGCAAAGAGAAAAAACGGGACGTTGCCGAGGATCGCGATCCCGAGCACGGCGATGGTCTGCCAGCGTTCGTGGCGTGCCCACCACAGCATCAGCGCCACCGTGCCCAAGCCGAAAAGCGCGAAGGGCAGGCGGGCGGCCCAGGTGTTCAGGCCGAGCACCCTGAACACGCCCGCCACCAGGTACGGTGCCAGCAGCGGGTCGAGCCGGTTGTCGAACCCGCGCAAGGCGATGCCGCTGCGGTAGGCGACGATGTTGCCGCCGCCGACCAGCGCGGTGTTGCGGCCCGTGCGCAGGATCGCCTTGGCCTCCAGGGCGGTGGTGGCCTCGTCGTCCCAAAAGGCGTTGTGCCCGAGCCGGGCAAAGAGCAAGGTGGCCGCCAGGACCAGCGTGAGCCCGATCAACGCAGGCCGCAGCCAGGATGGCGGCAGAGGATCAACCGGGGAACGCATGGCGCGTTCTCTAGCAGGAGGCGTACCGTCCCGCGTGGACGGCTCGCTACGACGCCTCCGGCGGCAGCGTCACCGTGAACACCGATCCAGCCCCGGGTTGGCTCGCGACCTCCACCCGGCCGCCGTGCGCCTCGACCACGGCTTTGACCAGGCTCAGGCCCAGCCCGAGTCCGTGCTGGCTGCGGCTGCGGTCGCCGCGGTAGAGCCGTTCCCAGATCCGGCCCTGCTCGGCGGCGGGGATGCCCAGGCCGTTGTCGCGCAGCGTCACGCGCAGCGCCCCGTCCGCACCACGCGCGCAGCCGACCTCCACCCGGCCGCCCTCGGGGGTGTACTTGATGGCGTTGTCGAGCAGGTTGGCGAAGACCTGCCGCAGCCGGTTCGGGTCGACGGACGCTTCGCACGGGTCGGAGTCGGTCGCCGGCCAGAGCGGTGCGACGGTCACGCGCTTTTCCTCGGCCGCGAGACTGTACACGTCGAGCACCTGGGCGAGCAGGGTCTTCACCGAGACGCGCTCGCGGCGGAGGTTCATCATGCCCGACTCGGCCGCGGTCACGTCGAGGACGGTGTTGAGCATCGTCAGCACGCGCTCGGATTCCTCCGCGCAGTCGGCGAGCGCCTCGCGCATCGCGGCGGGATCGGGCGGCGCGTAGCTGGCCAGGACGTTCTCGGCGGAGACCCGCATGCGGGTAATGGGCGTGCGCAGGTCGTGCGCGACGTTGTCGAGCGCCTCGCGCATGGCGCGCAGGAGCGCGGCGTTTTTCTCCAGGACGCGGTTAAACTGCCGGGCGAGTTCGGCGAGTTCGTTGGCGGCCTGGGTCTCGGGCACGCGCGCCTCCATGTTGCCCGTGGCGACGATGGCGCGCGCCGTGCGCAACACCTGGCGCACGGGACTCGTCGCGCGATACGCGAACACCGCCCCGCCCACCAGCCCGAGCAAAAACGTCGGCCCGAGCGCCGCCGCGAAGGCGACGAGGAAGGGCCGCAGGAGCGTCGCGCCGCGGTCCGTGCTGCGGCCGACCTGGAGCACGGCCCCGTCGGGCAGTTGGGCGGAGGCGATCATGAAATCGCTGCGTTCGTCGCGCGGCACCCGCAGCCACGCCGTACCCTCGCCCGCGCGCGGGTCGGTCTCGGGCACCTTGCGCTCGATCCAGCCGCTGGGCACGGCGGCGAACTGCACGCTGCCGAGCGGCCCGGTCACGCGCACGAAGAACGAACCGCCGCCCGCGGTGAAGTCCGCCGAGCGGTTCACGAGGTTGCCCAACGCGGGCAGCCCGCCGCGCGCGTAGACGACGGCGCATTCCTTGAAGCGCGCCGAGATCACCTCGCGCTCGCTGCGTTCGTAGAACGAAGCGAGCAGCAGGTACAGCAGCGCGCAGAGCACCGTGGCGCTGCCGGTGAACGCCGTCGCGTACCACAGGCTCAGCCGCAGCGGGAAACTGCCCCAGAGCTTTTTAAGTCCCTGCCTTGAGAACATAGCCGACCCCACGCAGGGTATGGATGAGCTTGACGGGAAAATCTTTGTCGACCTTGGTGCGCAGCCGGTGCACGAGCACGTCCACGACGTTGGTCTGCGGGTCGAACGCGAAGTCCCAGACGTGTTCGAGGATCATGGTCTTGGTCACGGGCTTGCCGGCGTGGCGCAGCAGGAGTTCCAACAGGGCAAACTCCCGCGGTTGCAGGTCGATGGGCGCGGCGTGTGCGCCCTCGCCGCGCGTGACCTCGCGC
>CAXTMD010000309.1:0-5736 GCA_964245035.1 uncultured Chthoniobacterales bacterium | reverse complement strand
GCCCTCGACAAACCCGCCACGGCCGAGGAAGCCATCCGGGCCGCCCGGCTGGACTGGCAGGTCAAGAAGCTGCCCCTCTATGCCAGCGATGGCGACGACAGCCTGCTGCGCCTGCCGGTGCCCGACAAGTACGCCGTGGCCCGTGAGAACAGTCTCGATGTGCTCGGTGTCGTGGGCAGCAGCTACACCCCGGTGCAGAACCGGGAAGCGTTTGCCTTCTTCGATCCCGTGGTCGGCAGGCAGGCGGCCGTCTACCACACGGCAGGAGCCTTGGGCAAAGGCGAACGCGTGTGGATCTTGGCCAAGCTGCCCGACAGCATCCGGGTAGTAGGCGACGATGTCACCGACAAGTTCCTGCTGCTCACCAACAGCCACGACGGCACCAGCAGCTTACAGGTCAAGTTTACGCCGGTGCGGGTTGTGTGCCAGAACACGCTCTCCTTAGCCATCAACCAAGGCGGGGCGGGCATCAAGATCAGCCACCACACCGACATCCACCACAGGATGAAGGCCGCGGAGCGGATGCTGGGCATCGTGCACCACCAGTACGATAAACTCGCCGACACGTTCCGTGAGATGGTGCAGGTGCCCATGAACCACAACCGGCTGGAGCGGTACCTGGAGTATGTGTTCCCGGAGCCCAGGGACCGGCAGCCCACCGAAAGCGAGGGGGAGTGCATTGCCCGGGATCGCAGCTGGAGCGAGTACTTCTTCGACCAGGGGGCGGGCAACCGCCTGCAGGGAGTCGAAGGCACGCTGTGGGCTGCGTACAACGGGGTGACCGAGTGGCTGGACCACCGCAAGATCCGCCAGAGCGCCGACCAGCGCTTGGCCTCCATCTGGTTCGGGGAAGCCAACCGGATCAAGGCCCGGGCGCTGACCGTCGCTGTAGAGATGCTCCCTCACTTCAGAAACTAGCAAGTGAAGGAGTGGTAGCAGGCAGAGAAAAAGGATTCGCCACAAGGCGGGTTCTTTTTATCTATCAGGATGTCCGAGCAAACTTTGAGACTGACTTCGGTAATCAAACGTTGCTGGTAACGATCTCAGCCGAGAATCTTGCCCGCTATCAATCGGCTTCCCAGTCGAATTTAATGCTGATGTGCCGAAGCATCGGCAAAGTAACTATGCAGTGCTTTTGCATTCGTACAAAAACGAGATTTTTGCTAAATTGGCACTCATCAAATTCTCTCGTTTCGGAAGAAATAAGTGGCTTGCTCAATCATGTTTGAAATTGTTGGCGAGGATGTTGCCGCCTTGAGCGACGCTAATCTGAGATTGTTGGTCGAGCGATTGGCGCGCGCAGAATTGCGTGCAGGGAGGCATCCTCTTTCCGCAATAATCGCGGGCGGCAACCAAGATGCGTCGGACGGCGGGATTGATGTCCGCGTCGAGTGTCCCGAAAAACTGGCCGCACCGGACTTTGTGCCGCGATCCCACACCGGCTTCCAGGTGAAAAAGCCCGCTATGCCGGCCGCCGCCATCCTCGCCGAGATGCGTCCCGGAGGCAGCCTGCGTCCGGCGATCCGCGACTTGGCGGACATGTCCGGTGCCTACATCATCGTCAGCGCGCAAAGCTCCGTCACGGGGAAGGTGTTGGACAAGCGTCGAGCCGCTATGCGCGCCGCGCTGCACGATATTCCCAATGCTGGACAACTTCACATTGATTTTTATGATTGCGACCGGCTCGCCGCTTGGGTCAACGAATACACAGGTGTTGCTGCTTGGATGAGGCACCAGATCGGCCGTCCGCTTTCTGGCTGGGGAGCCGTGGACGGTTGGAGCAGTGGCGGCAGCGCCGATCCCGGACCGCTTCTCTGCGACGAGAAAGCATGTCTGGTTGATGAGTCTTCCTCGCACTATGAACGTTTGACCGTGGCACAAGGCATTGTGCGGCTACGCGCCGCACTGCGTGAGCCGGGGAAATGCGTTCGACTAGTCGGACTATCCGGCGTCGGAAAAACACGTTTGGTCCGTGCGCTGTTCGAGCCGACCGTCGGCGAGGACTCTCTGGATCCCGGCCAAGCCATCTACGCCGATTATTCGGAGAAGCCTGACCCGACGGCGCATGATATGGCGTGCGGGTTGATCGCCTGCGGCAAGCAGTCCATCCTCATCGTTGACAATTGTAACCCGGCCACGCACACCGCGCTGGCGCGCTTGTGTTCCGATCCGTCGGGCAAGGTGAGTCTCATCAGCGTGGAGTACGACGTGCGCGAGGATGAGCCTGAGGGAACGGCGGTGTTCCGTTTGCAGTCGGCATCGCCCGAGATTGTGACGCGTTGGATCAAGCGAGATTTTCCACACGTCTCGCAGGTCGATGGCGCGCGGATTGCCGAGTTCAGCGACGGTAACTTCCGCGTGGCTCTCGCCCTCGTCGGGACCGTTGGCAAGGGCGAGACTTTGGGGCGTCTGAAAAACCACGAGTTGTTCGAGCGCATCTTCCAGCAACGTCACGAGCCCAATAGGGATTTGCTGCGGGCAGCGGAAGACCTATCGCTTTTCTATTCGATTGACGGCGAGAACACGTCGCCGGACGGAGAACTCGCGCGAGCGGGCACGGTCGGCGGCGTTGGGGCGAGGCCGTTGTACGAGGCATTGGCGGAGTTGCGCCGGCGCGGCATTGTGCAGGCCCGTGGATCATTCCGCGCCATCCTGCCGCAGGTCCTCGCCAACCAACTGGCGACGCGCGCTCTGGAGCGGATTCCCGCCGCCGACCTCGACCGACTGTGCGCGGCGCTGCCGTCTAGAATGCTCACGTCGGCGGCTCGCCGGCTTGGAATGCTGCACGATTCCGTCGTGGCGCGGGAAGCGGTTGCCCGCTGGCTGCGCGTGGATGGCCCTTTGGGCAATCTCATCGCAGCCGAGGGTGGAAATTTGCAGGTGGTCGCCAACCTTGCGCCTGCCGCGCCAGCGGAGGTGCTGCGCAGGCTCGCACAGGAGTTGGCCGGAACGCACGGCCACCCTATTCTAGCCAGCGCGCATCGGCATCAGCAATGGACCCGTTTGATCAAGGCCATCGGGTACGACGCGTCCTTGTTCGACGACGCCGTGACGCTCCTAGCGCGTTTCGTCGTTGCCGAAGTGGGGGAGCACAATCCCCTTCCAGCGTGCACGGACTTCAGTGAATGTTTTCACCTTTATCTGTCCGGCACGCAGGCCACTCCACAGCAGCGCCGAGACGTGATCGCCCGGTTCCTAAAGTCGGGGGACTCCAGGCTGCACCGCTGCGCATGGGTTGCCATGGAGTCCATGCTCAAAACTGATCATTTCACTACTACCCACCGCTTTGATTTCGGCGCACGTCCACGCGACTGGGGATGGCAGCCTCAATCCGGCAAAGAGTGCGCGGACTGGTTCGTAGAGGCAATTGTGCTAGTGGTGGAAAACGTTCCGGAGGCGGATGCCCGCGCCCTCCTCGCGCCCAACATCCGCGGCCTCTGGCGGCACCCGGCCTGTCACGAGCCGCTTGAGCGGGCCGCTGCGTCTTTTACCCAAACGGGACCGTGGATCGAAGGTTGGGGGGCGTTCCGGAGGGCGTTGCGCTTTGATGGCAAGCGCATGCCGGACAATATGCGCGCCAGACTTGAGCGGATTGTCGAACGGCTGAACCCGCCCGACCTGCTCAACCGGGCGCGCGCGGTGATCCTCCACCGGAAGTTGGACGCCTGGGACATTTCTGCCACCGGAGAAGATCGGGACAACTTTGACGGGGCCTGGGAGCGAACCCACCGATTGGCTCAGGAGATCGGCTGCGCGCTGGCCTGCGACGCGCGGACCCGGGCGGAGTTCCTCGCCGAACTGCTGGCGGAACCGTTGGCCCCGCGCGCCGCCGAGTGCGGTCGCGGACTGGCTGAAGGGACACAGGACTTGGTGTCTCTCTGGCGCGAACTCGTCAACACCTACGCGGCAACCGTAGCCGAGAAGCGCGCCCCGATGGTGCTCGGCGGGTTTCTTCAGGCGGCCAACCGACGCGACGAGCTTTTCGTTTCGCACGCCCTCGATGCCGTTTTGGAAAATCCGAATTTGTCGCCGTTGCTTCCTTTTCTCCAAGCTCGGGTCGGCTTGCAAGCGCCGGGGATCGAGCGGCTGCGGCGCGGCATCGCTCGCGGCGCTTTGGCGGCCGAAAGTTTCTGCTGCATCGCAGACGGTTCCATGATCGGAGCGGCACCCAGCCCGCTGGCATCGCTGCTCGGAGACATCGCAACGCTCCCCCACGGCGTCGCTATCGCGCTCGACCTGCTGCACAGCCACCTCTTTGGCAACCATGGCGAGAAGGACGAGCCGGACGCCCGGCTCATCGCCGTCGGCCGTGAACTGCTTCTTCGCATCGTCTGGAAGGACGAACGGCGGTTCAACGATTTCGGCGTCAGCACGGTTGTCCAAATCTGTCTCGCAGGTGAGGGCGGAGAGCGCACTGCCGAAGAACTCTGCGCGGCCCTGCGTTCGGCCGTCGAGCAGTACCAGATTTCCTCGCATCAGATCAGCTACCTGCTCACGGCACTGCTGGAGACGCAGCCGTTTGCCGCGCTTGATACCCTCTTGCTAAACGGCGCGCCAATTTGTCGGCTCCGGGTGTTCGGAGCACAGTTCGATGGAGGGCATACGCTCGACAACGTTGACCCAGGCGTTTTGCAGAAGTGGGCTGCGCGCGAACCGGGAACACGCTACCCTCTGCTGGGTGAATCCCTGAGCATATTCGGCCGAAAAGATGGCCAGGAAAATGGAGCGTTTTCCGCCGTTTTTCTGGCGATGCTCGACCTTGCTCCGGACAAGAGACTTTTCCTTGGCGATTTGCATGGTCATCTGCAACCCCGGAGTTGGTGCGGATCGTTGGCGGACATCTTGGTCCATCGGAAAACGCAGTTAGTGAAACTGGTGGAGCATCCTGACCCTTCGGTGCGGGCATGGGTCTCTGGCAATATGTTAGAACTGGACCGCTGGATCGAACGCGAGCGTGAACGCGACCGTGCGAGCGAAGAGAGTTTCGAGTAGTCTCACTCACACCGGAGACGGTTCGAGTTCATAACTTCTGTCATGCCTACCGAGGTCGATTCAGACGCAAAGCCGATGCTCCGGGCACCGAGGCAGGGAAGGCTGGCCCAACCAAGGGAAACGATCCCCACCAGGCTTGAGATCGGCGGCGGCAACAGCACGCTGCCCCTTCCGGTCAGAACGAGCAAGGGGGAACTGCCGATCAGCAAACTACGCTGGGACGACTTCGAGCGCCTCTGCCTGCGTCTGGCGCGCACGCGCGACGAGGTCGCCGAGTGCCGGCTCTACGGCCATCCAGGGGACGAACAGCACGGGATCGACCTTTACGCGAGCCTGACCGATGGACGCGGCTGGCGGTTGTACCAATGCAAGCACGTCCAGAAACTCACGCCCAAACTCCTGGCTGCCATCACCGACAAGTTCATCCAAGGCGACTTCACGGAAGGAGCCGTCGAGTTCGTGCTTTGCACCACCAGGTCGCTCCGATCCGCAGCGTTGGACGACGCGTGGCGAAAGGAAGCCAGTAGACTCAAGGTCCGCAATATCAGGGCGGTGCGCTGGGATGCCGAGGAACTTCCGCTGCTGCTCCGCGAGCAGCCGCGGCTCGTCTTCGATTTCTTCGGGCCTGCGTGGTTCGAGGAGTTTGCCGGGCAGGCACCGCGCGAGTTCGCCCGGCGGCTGACGGCCGAGCAGGTGGGAACGTTTCGCCGCCGCTGCCGTCAGTTTTACGGTGCACGGGTGGAC
>CAXTMD010000308.1:5342-5741 GCA_964245035.1 uncultured Chthoniobacterales bacterium | reverse complement strand
CCGTCTACGGCCTGGCGGCCGACGCGGCGAACCCGGCGGCGCTCGCGGCGGTGTTCCAGGCCAAGGAGCGGCCGCTCTTCGACCCGTTGATCGTCCACCTGCCCGAGCGTGGGTGGCTGGAGCGCCTGACCGCGCCAACGGAGGGTCAGCGTGCGCTGCTGGAGCGTTTGGCCGCCGCCTTTTGGCCGGGACCGTTGACGGTCGTGCTGCCGCGGCGGGTGGATGCCGTGCCCGACCTGGTGACCGCAGGCGGCGCGCTCGTGGCGGTGCGGATGAGCGCGCACCCGGTTTTCGCGGCCGTCGTCGAGCGGTTCGGCCGCCCGTTGGCGGCTCCGAGCGCCAACCGCTTCGGGCGGATCAGCCCCACGACGGGCGCACACGTTTTCAGCGAGCTGGCTG
>CAXTMD010000308.1:0-5332 GCA_964245035.1 uncultured Chthoniobacterales bacterium | reverse complement strand
AGCGCACGCCTTTGCCGAGTTGGCCGGACGCATCCCGTTGATCCTCGAAGCCGGACCGACCCCACACGGTTTAGAATCAACGGTGGTTCACCTTGCCGAGGGAGGCGATGCCATCCACCTGCTGCGGCACGGGCCGATCACCGAGGAAACCTTGGCCCGGTTTGCCGCGGTCGTCGGCTCGCATCAGCCGGCGGAAGCGGCGTCCCCCGGACAAACCGCCGGCCACTATGCACCGCGCACGCGGTTGATCGTGCCTGCCCTCGGCCATGAAGTCGTCGGTCCGGAACATCGCAGAATCGGCTGGCTCGGGCTGCGGGCGGATCAACCCGTGTGGAGGCCCGACAAATGGGCGGCGGCGGAGTACCTCAGCGCCGATGGTGATCTGCGCGAGGCGGCGGCGCGTTTGTTCGCCGTGTTGCGCCAGCTCGACGCGGCCGGGTTGGACCTGATCGTGGTCGAGTCTATCCCGGAAGAGGGGCTTGGCCGTGCGATCATGGAGCGGCTGCGGCGCGCGGCAGCCGGTTCCGGCCCAGGATGAAGCCGGCCGGCGATTGCGCAACCGGTCAAGTTCTGACACTATCCCGCGTGCCAGCCCTGCCGAGCCGCGCCGCCGCCGCGCCGCCTTCCATGCCCCCGCCGCCGTCGTCCGCGTCCAGTCCTGACCCTGGGCGGGGCAGCACGAAGGCGGCCGGCATCGTTGGACTCGCCGTCATGTGCAGCCGCGTGCTCGGGCTGGCGCGCGACCAGATTTTCGCCGGCATCTTCGGCGCGGGCGCGGGGGCGGACGCGTTCATCACCGCTTTCCGTGCGCCAAACCTTCTGCGCGACCTGTTCGCGGAAGGGGCGCTCTCGACGGCGTTCGTCACGACGTTCTCCAAAAAAATCCAGTTGGAAGGCGACCGCGCCGCGTGGCGGCTGGCCAACAAGATGGGCACGCTCACCCTGATGTTCATGAGCGCCGTGACCCTGCTCGGCATCCTCCTGGCCGGGCCGCTCATCGAGGTGCTCGGCGGCGGGTTCCACGCCGTGCCGGGCAAGTTCGAACTGACCGTGCACCTCACGCGGATCATGTATCCGTTCATCCTCCTGGTGTCGCTGGCCGCGCTGGCGATGGGGATGCTCAACGCCAAGCACGTCTTCGGCGCGCCGGCCATGGCATCAAGCTTCTTCAACCTCGGCTCCATCGTCGGCGGCGTGGCGATGGGCTGGTGGCTGGACCCGCACTTTGCTCCGGCGCACATCGACCGCGCGCTCGTTGGCATGGCGTTCGGCACGCTGCTGGGGGGCTTCTTGCAATTTGTCGTGCAGTTGCCCTCTCTAGCCAAGGCCGGCTACCGCTACCTGCCCGACTTCCAGTGGCGCGACGAGGGCGTGCGCAACATCCTGCGCCTGATGGGACCGGCCGTCATCGCGGCGAGCGCGGTGCAGGTCAACGTGATGGTCAACGCCTCCTTCGCCAGCCACCAGGGCAACGGCGCGGTCGCGTGGCTGAACAACTCGTTCCGCCTCATGCAGCTCCCGCTCGGCGTCTTCGGCGTGGCGATTGCCACCGTCACGCTGCCGCTCGTCAGCAAGAGCGCGGCGCTGGGCAACACGGGGGAGTTCCGCGCCACCTTGGCCAAGGCGCTGCGGCTCGCCTTCTTTCTGACGATTCCCTCCGCCATCGGTCTGATCTGCCTGGGGGAACCCATCATTTCGTTGCTTTACCAGCACGGGCGATTCACGATCCGCGACGCCCACCGCACGGCCGACGCGTTGCAGTTCTATGCGGTCGGACTGGCGGCCTACTCGGGCATCAAGGTGCTGGCCCCGGCGTTTTACGCCCTGGACGCCCGCACGACGCCGATGACCGTCTCCTTTATCGCCATCGGCATCAACGTCCTGCTCAACGGTCTGTTCACCTACACGCTCGGGTGGGGGCACCAGGGGCTGGCGCTTTCCACGAGCCTGACCGCCGTGGCGAACTTTGGCTTCCTCTACTTCCTGATGCGCCGGCGCGTGGGAGACCTGGAGAGCCGTGGGCTGCTGGTCATGTTCGCCAAACTCGCCGCGGCCGGCGGACTCCTAGCCGGCACGTGCCTGCTCGGCCAGTCCGTGCTGCTCGAAGGATTCGACCACTTCCGGCTGTTCGAGAAACTGTTCGGCCTGTTCACGGTCATTGGACTGGCCACCGGGGTATTTTTCACGGCCTGTTATTTCCTGCGCTTCGAGGAGATGCAGGACGCCGTCGGCCTCGTCACGCGCCGGCTGCGCCGGCGGCGGCCGGGACTGCCCCGACCCTAGAAACCTTGCCGAGGGGCGGGGGGTTGGGTAGGTTCCGCAATGTTTACTCCCCCCGCCATCTACGCGGACCCGGCCTTTGAAATGGCCGTGGAGCAGTTCCGCCTGATCGCCGACTACCTCAACATCGACCGCAACGACCGCGACCGCCTGCTGCTCCCCAAGCGTGCCGTCACCGTCGCCCTGCCCATCCACCGCGACGACGGCTCGGTGAGCGTGTTCACCGGCTACCGGGTGCAGCACCACCTCACGATGGGGCCGACCAAGGGCGGCACGCGCTTTGCCCCGAGCGTGAACCTGGGCGAGGTCGCTGCGCTCTCGATCTGGATGAGCTGGAAGTGCGCGCTCGCCGGGCTGCCGTACGGCGGTGCCAAGGGCGGCATCACCGTCAGCCCGCGCGATCTGTCGCACCGCGAACTGGAGGCGCTCAGCCGCCGGTACATGCAGGAGATGATCCCTTTCGTCGGCACGCAGACTGACATCATGGGCCCGGACATGGGCACCAACGAACAGGTCATGGCCTGGTTCATGGACACCTACAGCGTCCACATGGGCCATACGGTCAGCGGGATCGTGACGGGCAAGCCCGTGTTCCTGGGCGGCTCGGCGGGGCGGCGCGAGTCCACCGGCCGCGGCGTGGCCTTCCTGGTCGAGCGGGCGCTGGACACGCTCAAGATCAAGCCCGGGGGCTGCACGGCCATCGTGCAAGGCTACGGCAACGTCGGCTCCGTGGCGGCCGAGAGCCTGTTTTACAAGTCCGGCGTGAAGATCGTCGGGGTGTCGGACGCCTACGCGGCGTTCTACGACCCGAAGGGCATCGACTTGCGTCGGGTGGACGAGCACATGCGACACCACCCGGACCTGAGTGGCTTCAAGGGAGCTGACCCCATCGACGCGGAGGAAATGCTCGTGCAGCCGTGCGACATCCTGATCCCGGCCGCCGTGGACCGCGTCATCAACGGCGCCAACGCCGGGCGGCTGAAGTGCCGCATCCTCGCCGAGGCCGCCAACGGCCCCACGACGCCCGAAGCCGACGTCATCCTCGACAAACGGTGGGACGAAATCCTGGTCATCCCCGACATCCTCTGCAACGCGGGCGGAGTGATCGTCAGCTATTTCGAGTGGGTGCAGGATCTCCAGAACTTCTTCTGGAACGAAACCGAGATTGCCGACAAGCTGTTTCGCATCATGGACTCGGCGTTTTCAGCGGTGTTCAAACGCTCGCGGGCCGAGAAGATTTCGACCCGCCAGGCCGCCTTGGCCATCGCGGTTGAGCGCGTGCTCAAGGCCAAGCAGACGCGCGGACTGTTCCCGTAGGCGCGGGTCAATAGATGGATTCTTCCTTCTCCCGGCGGCGCGGGTCCTCGGGAGCAAGGAAGTCCGGGTTTTCGGAAAGACGGTAAAGCGAGCGGCGGCAGAACCCGACCGCCCACGGCGTCATCTTGTCGAACCACTGCGACGCGCGCACGTAGGCAATGGCGCTCGAAGAAAACCGCGCGGTCGCCACGATGGCCAGCACGCCCGAGGTCCAGCCGACCACGGACGACCGGGTCGGAGCCAAGTCCGCAGGGAACTGGATGGCAAAAACCCACGCCACCACGAGCAGCAAACCGCTGAAGGCCATCATGCGGCGCAGGCGGCTGCGGCCGATCAGCCAGTAGAAACGCTCGGGCGGCACGGGGGCGCGGCGGCGCGACATGCCGGTGAGTTCGAGATGTGGAACGAGCCGCAGGTAGTCCGCCCACGCCAGCAGCGGGATAGAAGCGGCGGCGACGAGGATCGTCGGAAACGCCGGCAGGGAGGTCACGTATTCCCAGACCGCGCCGAGCGCCAGTCCGAACACGCCGCAGAGAAACAGAAGTTCAAACATGGAGGAAACCGGTGAGGATCACGCGCCGCGGGAACGTCCGCCATTCATACCTTGGAAAGCGGCGTTTGGCAAGGTGCGCTTGAGGCATTACGCTGCCTTTCTTGCCATGGATTCCGGCGTCTACTATCAATGTCAGCGCTGCACCAACTGCTGCCGCTGGCCTGGCTTCGTGAAGGTGGACGACGGCGACATCGCGGCCATCGCCGGCCACCTGGGGTTGTCCGAGCACGACTTCATCCAGCGTTACACCCGGTTGCGCCCGCGCCGGGACGGACTGGCGCTGATCGACAAGTCCAACGGCGAGTGCGTCTTCCTCGATGGTCGAGATTGCGCGGTGCAGCCCGTCAAGCCGGGCCAGTGCCAAGGGTTCCCGAACACCTGGAACTTTCCCGGCTGGCGGGAGGTGTGCGAGGCGGTGCCCGTCCAAGCAAGGTAGGGTTGCCTCTCCGAGGCAATCTTGGACTCTCTGGACCACCGTGTCCGTGGTTTGGCGTTCCGATCCAGAAGAAGTTTGGATTGCCTCGGAGAGGCAACCCTACCTTGCGCGAGCGGCTACGGCGCGACCGTCAGCACGATCTTGCCGAACTGGTCAGCCTTTTCCATGGCTTCCAGCGCGCGGTTGCCGTCCGCCAGCGGGAAGGCGTGGCTGGCCAGCGGCACGATCTTCTTTTCGTTTACGAAGGCCACCATCGCAGCAAAATCTTCCGGGCTGCCCATCGTCGTGCCGAGGATGGAAAGCTGCTTCCAGAACACCCGCCGCATCGGAAACTTCGGCGGGTCGCCCGCCGTCGCGCCGAAGAACGCGATCCGCCCTCCGGGCGCGGCCAGTTCGATGAGCTGGAGAAAACCCTCGCCGCCCGCGCTGTCGATCGTCACGTCGAACTCGCCGCCCGCCTGCGCCTTGAGGGCGTCGGCCCACTTTTCCGCCTTGTAGTTGACCCCGCCGGCCGCCCCGAGTTCGACCGCTTGCGCGATCTTGGCGTCCGACCCGCTCGTGACGAACACCTTGGCTCCCGCCGCCACGGCGAATTGCAACGCAAACAGCGCCGCGCCGCCGCCGACACCCGTGAGCAACACCCGCTCCCCGGCCCGCAGTCCCGCCCGCGAAAACAACGCCCGGTAGGCGGTCAGGCCGGCCAGCGGCAATGAGGCGGCGCATCTCGTTCAGGAAGATGCCGTGCG
>CAXTMD010000307.1:0-5772 GCA_964245035.1 uncultured Chthoniobacterales bacterium | reverse complement strand
CATCGACGCCCGCGCCGTGCGGCTCGATGTGACCGATCCCGCCAGCGGCGCGGCCGTCGCGGGGCGCGTGGAGGCCGAGTTCGGCGGCCGGCTCGACGTGCTGGTCAACAACGCCGGCATTTCGCTCGAATACGTCCCGCCCAGCCAGACCGATCTGGACAAGTTCAAGGCCACCTACGAGACCAACGTCTTCGGGCCGTTCAACGTGACGAAGGCGATGCTGCCGCTGCTCAAGCAAGCGCCCGCCGGCCGGGTGGTCAACGTGTCCAGTTCCCTGGGTTCGCTGGCGCGCAACAGCGACCCCGGCTGGGAACACGCCCCGGTAAAAATCCTCGCCTATAACTCCTCCAAAGCCGCGCTGAACATGCAGACCGTGCTGCTGGCTGCGGAACTGGCGACGGAAGGCTCGCCGATCAAGGTCAACGCGGCCTGTCCCGGCTACGTCGCCACCGATCTGAACAACCACCAGGGTCCACGCACCGTCGAGCAGGGCGCTTCTTCAACGAGGACGGCCCGGTGCCGTGGTGATTGACTGCGTAGGCTGCGAAGCAGCCGGTCCAAACCGATGGATCCTGACGGCTCTCCGAGCCGTCCGTAGATTGGATTAGACGAACGTGCCCGTCAACTGGCGTCTGTAGTCAGAAGCTCTACGGATGGCTCGGAGAGCCGTCAGGATCCATCGGTTGGAACGCCTGCGGCGGGAAATAGAATGTATGTCGCCGGTGGTACGATTTCTGCCCTCTGACGGCCCCGATGCGCATCACCATCGTCCAGGGAGCTTTCCTGCCAGCGCCGCCGCTGCTCGGCGGCGGGGTGGAAAAGATGTGGTTCGGCCTCGCTCCGGAGTTTGCGCGCGCGGGGCACGCGGTCGCGTACATCTCCCGCCGCTACGACGGGCTGCCGGACGAGGAAACACGTGACGGCGTGCGCCACGTCCGCGTCGCGGGGTTTGACGCGCCGCGGAACAAACTCCTCTACCGCGCGTGCGATCTGGTTTACGCCCTGCGCGCACGCCGGGCGCTGCCGCCGGCAGAGATTGTCGTCACGAACACAATCTTCCTGCCGCTGTTCATCCGCCGCCCGCACGTGGGCAAGCTCTGCGTGCACGTCGCGCGCTACCCCAAAGGGCAGATGCGCCTGTACCGCCACGCCGACCGCCTGCACACGGTCTCGCACGCGGTCGGCGAGGCCATCGCCGCCGAGTTGCCCGCCGTTGCCGGCAAGGTCCATGTCATCCCGCCGTTCCTGACCAGCGACCCCGCGCCGCTCGATCCCGGGGCGCTCGACGCGCCGCGCGAGCCGACCGTGCTCTACATCGGCCGCGTGCACCCGGAGAAAGGCGTCGACCTGCTGCTGCGCGCGTTCGCCGACCTGGTCGCCCGAGACCCGGGAACACCTTGGCGATTACAAATCGGCGGCCCCGTAGACGCGAAGCGGGGCGGCGGCGGCGATGCGTACAAAGCCAAACTCGACGCGCTCAGCGCCGGGTTCCGCGACCGCGTGGACTGGCTCGGGCACCTCGACAACACGGGGATCAACGCCGCCTGCCGGCACGCAGCGGTCTTCGTGTACCCGTCGCTGGCCGAGACCGGCGAGTCCTTCGGCATCGCACCCATCGAGGCGATGGCACAAGGCTGCCCGGCGGTCGTCTCGGACTTGGCGTGCTTCCGCGACTACCTGCAGGACGGCCGCACAGGGCTGGTGTTCAACCACCGGGCGGAGGACGCCCCGGCGGCGTTGTGCGCGCAGCTTTTGCGGCTGGCGCGCGACTCGGCGTTACGCCGCGAACTCGTGCACGCCGGTTACGCCAAAGCGTGGGAGTTTACCCGCGAGCGGATAGCACGCATGTACCTGGAGGACTTCGAGGTGCTGACTGGTGGGAGGCGTTGATCAACGCGCAGGGTGCCCGGTACCTTTCGCAGTCAGGCGCTCGGTCAAAAAGGAGCCGATCTCGTCCAGAGCCTGAGCGGCCGCATCCAATCGACCGACGCTGGAGGGGAACACGTGGAGCATGCCTTCCCACACGCCGACCTTTGCGTCTACCCCGGCGGCGGCCGCCCGTTCCACGTAGCGCAGCGAATCATCGAGCAGCATCTCGTCCGTCCCCACGTGGACGCGGACCGGCGGCAGACCTTGCAAATCCCCGTAAAGCGCCGAGGCCATGGGGTTCGCCGGATCAGTTTCACCCAAGTAGGCTTGGACAAACTCGACTACTTGGGGCCGTGTGAAGTAGGCTTCGGCCTCCGCCCGTGTCTCCCAGCTTGCTCCGGTCAGAGCCAGGTCGGTCGTTGGGGAAAGCGCCACGGCTCCCACAG
Organism: uncultured Chthoniobacterales bacterium; assembly: GCA_964245035.1. Taxonomy (GTDB): domain Bacteria; phylum Verrucomicrobiota; class Verrucomicrobiia; order Chthoniobacterales; family SZAS-18; genus CAHJWO01. Next base: position 3,457 of record CAXTMD010000307.1, on the reverse strand, counting down.
GCTGGCGGCTACCTGCCGCGGACGTTGTGGCGTGGGCAAGAAGCACCAGCGCCAGGCCGCCCCCTGCCGAGTCACCCACGAGAGCAATCCGCTGCGTGCCGCGGTCCAACAGCCCCTGGTAGCAGGCTTGTGCGTCGAGCACGGCGGCCGGGAAGGGATGCTCGGGTGCCAACCGGTAGTCGGCCACAAAGGTTTCCACGCCCGCCCGGGCAGCGATCTGCCCCGCTAGATTCCGGTAGGCGAGGGCCGAACCCAGGCTGTACCAACCGCCGTGGAGATAGAGGATCGCTTCACCCACGCGGGCTTGCGGCGGGCGGCACCACCAACCCGGCACTCCGTTGATCGTTTCAGACTCGTAGGTCACTCCTTCAGCCATGGGCACCGCTTCCAGGATGCCATCAAAGGGTACGCGGGCGGCTGGGCCGCGCATCTGTCCTTTGTGAGAGCGCACGGCAGCGCCCATCGCGGTGACGGCGGCGCGATCTTCAGTGGAGATGGGATGTGTTCGGACCCAGGCAGGTTGTTCGAGGTTCGGCATAGGGTTGAATTTATATTACGTATAGTAAATGTATCTACGTGGTCCCGTCAATTGCATTTCCACTGCGTTCAGAGAATTATTCTACATGCCTGTTCCTGCTGGTTCCGGCCGCGTCGGCCGTCCGCGTAGCCACTCCGCCCAGTCGCACGCCGACATCATGGAAGCGGTGCACGCGTTGTTGCAGGAAAAGTCGGTGCGCGACCTGACCATCGAAGAAATCGCCAAGCGCGCCGGAGTCAGCAAGCCGACGATCTATAAGTGGTGGCCGACCAAGACCGCTTTGGTCATGACCCTGTTGCACGAGCGCATCGCCTTCCATCCCCCGCAGGAGGTAGAAGCCCGGAGTGCTGAGCAGGCGCTCCGTTGGCGGGTGCGACGGCTGATCAGTGCGTTCAATGGGCTGTTCGGCAAAGTGATGGCCGACCTGATCGCCGAGGGGCAAAGCGAACCGTCGCTCTTGCGGGAACTCTTCGCACAGCACATCGGCCAGCGTCGGGTGAGCGCGCTCGCCGAGGTCGAGCGAGGCAGGACCAACGGTGAGTTCGCCGCCGACTTGGATCCCGAACTGTTGATCGACTCGATTTTTGCGCCCATTTACTTCCGCCTCCTGGTGCGCAACGCGCCGCTGACAGAGGAGTACGGCGAAGCTTTGGTCAGCCAGGTGCTCCGTGGTTTGCACCAGGGGAAGACTTGAGCGAGCTGGCCCGTCGGATGACTGGCGAGGTGCGAGCCGTGCTAAGTGGTGCTCGCATCCGTTCTAGGCGGGAGACCTGCTTTCTGGTTTTCTGTTCGCTGACATGCCCGCCACCCTTCACACCCACGCGCAGGCCACGCCGTTTGACTCGCCCTGGACGCTCGGCCAGCGCGTGCGCGCGCTCGTCTGGGAATATGCCTGGGCGCTGCTGTGCGCCTGGACGCCCAAGCCCGCCAACCCGTGGCGGCTGCTGGTGCTGCGCGCCTTTGGGGCCACGCTCCACGGCCAGCCCTTCATCCATCAACGCGCCCGGGTCCAACTCCCCTGGAACCTGACGATGCACGACCGCGCGGCGCTCGGCGACCGCGCGCACGCCTACTCGCTCGGCCCCGTCGAGATCGGCGCGCGCGCCACCGTCGCGCAGGAAGCGTATCTCTGCGCGGGCACGCACGATTTCGCCTCGGCCGCGCTGCCGCTCCAGACTGCCCCGGTGCGGGTAGGGGAGGACGCGTTCATCGGCGCGCGGGCGTTTGTGCTGCCGGGGGTGACGGTCGGCGCGCGCGCGGTGGTCGGGGCGTGTTCGGTGGTCACCCGCGACGTGCCGCCGGACGTTTTCGCCGCCGGCAATCCCTGCAAGGTCCTCCGTCCCCGGCCGCCCGCCACGCCATGAACAAGGTTCCTGTTTCCGTCCTCGTACCCATCAAGAACGAGGCCGACAACCTCGCGCGCTGCCTCCAATCCATCGCGTGGGCAGACGAGGTCTTCGTGGTGGACTCGGGCAGCACCGATGGGTCGGCCGCACTCGCCGAACGCCTCGGCGCGCGCGTCGTGCAGTTCCGGTTCAACGGTACCTGGCCCAAGAAAAAAAACTGGTCGCTGGAAAACCTGCCCTTTGCCCACGAATGGGTCTTCATCCTCGACGCCGACGAGGTCCTGCCGCCCGGCGCGGAGACGGAGTTCCGCGCCGTGCTCGCCGACCCGGATGCCGACGGCTACTGGATCAACCGCCGCTTCATGTTCATGGGCCGCTGGCTGAAGCACGCGTATTACCCAAACTGGAACCTGCGCCTGTTCCGCCATCGGCTCGGCCGCTACGAAAAGTTGACCGACGCCGACACCAAGAGCGGCGACAACGAGGTGCACGAGCACGTCATCGTCCGGGGCGAGACCGGGCACCTGAACAGCGAGATGGACCACTACGCGTTTCCCTCGGTGGAGACGTTCGTGGAAAAGCACAACCGCTATTCCAACTGGGAGGCGCGCGTCGCCCTGGACCACTACCTGCACGCGCGCCGCCCCGGCCTCCAGAGCGAACGCGTCGGCGCGCGGCGGCGCGTCAAGCAGCTCGCTGCCCGACTGCCCTTCCGGCCGCTGCTGCGTTTTTTGTACGTGTACGTGTGGCAGCGGGCTTTTCTCGACGGCTGGGAGGGGTATTACTTCGCCCGCCTGCACGGGTTCTACGAGTTTTTGTCCGTGGCCAAAACGTTCGAGATGAAGAAGGACGCCGCCCCGCGTGCCGGGTGAACCAGCGCGGGCAACTTCTGTCATGCGCATCCTGGTTTGGGGCATCAACTACGCGCCGGAAGTCACCGGCATCGCGCCGTGCAACGTCGCCCTGTGCGAACACCTGCGCGCCGCCGGCCACGACGCGCACATGCTGACGACGTTCGCTTACTATCCCGGCTGGCGGAAGCGGCCGGAGGACCGCGGGCGGCTCTACCGCGACGACACGGTCAACGGCGTACCGGTCCACCGCTGCTGGCACTACGTGCCCGCGCGCGTGTCGGCCTTCAGGCGGATCGTGCACGAGGGCACGTTCGTGGCGAGCGCGTTTTTGCGCGCGCTGGCGTTGGGGCGCTTCGACGTGGCGGTGGTGGTCTCGCCGCCCTTGCTGCTGGGCGCGGCGGCGTGGGTGCTGGGCAGGATCAAGCGTGCGCCGTTCGTCTTCCACGTCCAGGATTTGCAGCCTGACGCGGCGGTGGGCCTGGGGATGCTCCGGCCCAACGCGTTCACACGGGCGCTGTACCGGCTGGAGGCGCTGGCGTACGCGAAGGCCGCGCGGGTGTCGGGGATCAGCCACGGGATGCTGCGGGCGTTCGCGGCGAAGGGGGTGCCAACGGACAAGCGGGTGTATTTTCCCAACGGCGTCGCGCCGACGGCGGACAACGCCTTGCCGCCCGCCGGGCGCTGGCGGGCGCGGCACGGGTTTTCCCCGGACGATTTTC
>CAXTMD010000306.1:0-5825 GCA_964245035.1 uncultured Chthoniobacterales bacterium | reverse complement strand
GCCATGGGCGGCCAGCGTGGAATCGAAGCGGTTGGCCATCCCGAAAGGTACGGCGGCGGGTGGATTCTGGCAACCGCGCCGGGCGACGGCAGCGAAGCGGTTTCCTGGCGATCATGTGACGGAAATGTCACAAAGAGGCTGGTTTTCCCGTCTGTGCCGCCCTACAACCGACCTGCGATGATCTTTGTTCTCCTGCTCCTGGCCACCGGGTTCCTGGCGTTCTCCAACGGCGCGAACGACAACTTCAAGGGCGTCGCCTCCATCTTCGGCAGCGGCACGGCGGGCTACAAGGTGTCGATCTCCTGGGCGACGGCCGCCACGTTCGCAGGGTCCATCACCTCGATCTTTCTCGCGCAGGCGCTGCTCAAGAAATTTTCCGGGAAGGGCTTGGTGCCCGACGCGACCGTCGCTTCGGAGTATTTCCTGCTCGCCGTCACGCTCGGCGCGGGGCTGACGGTCATCCTAGCGACGCGCCTCGGCTTCCCCATCTCCACGACGCACGGGTTGCTGGGGGCCATGATCGGCAGCGGCTGGGCGGCGGTGGGTTTCGGCGGTGTGGACCTCGGCTCCCTGGGCAAGAGCTTCGTCACGCCGCTCCTGCTCAGCCCCGTGCTGGCGGTGGCGCTGGGGGCCACGTTGTACGTCATTTTCCACTCCCTGCGCTACCTGCTGCGCATCCCCAAGCAATGGTGCGTGTGCATCGGCGGCGGGCAGCGGACGGTCGACATGCCCGCTGCCGGGTCCATGCTGGCAATGCGCGCCCTGCCCGCGCCGGTCCTGGCGGTGGAGGGCGAGACGGTCACCAGTTGCCAGGAACGCTACGGCGGCGCCCTCGCGGGCGTGGACGCGCAGACGCTGGTGGACGCGGGCCACTTCCTGAGCGCCGGCGTCGTGTCCTTTGCCCGGGGCCTCAACGACACGCCCAAGATGGCGGCGCTCCTGCTGCTGGTGAAGTGGCTGACCCCCGCGTCCGACATCGGGCTGGTGGCGCTGGCCATCGCGGTTGGCGGTTTGCTCGGAGCCCGGCGCGTGGCGGAGACGATGAGCCACAAGATCACCTCGCTCAATCCGGGGCAGGGCTTCACCTCGAACCTGACGACCGGCATCCTGGTCATCCTCGCCAGCGCCTACGGGCTGCCGGTGTCCACCACGCACGTCTCGGTCGGCGCGCTCTTCGGCATCGGGGTCACGACGGGGCAGGCGAACGTCAAGACGGTCGTCGGCATCGTGCTCTCGTGGATCATCACCCTGCCCTGCGCGGCGTTGATCGCGGCCCTTTGCTATTTCCTCATCAGCAAACTGCGCTGACCGTCCCATGAACCCGCAGAAGGTCCTCTTCGTCTGCATCCACAACAGCGCCCGCAGCCAGATGGCCGAGGCGTTCCTCAACGCGCTGGGCGGCGGGCGGTTCGCGGCGGAAAGCGCGGGCCTGGAGCCGGGGAAACTCAATCCGGTGGTGGTCGAAGCCATGCGGGAGGCGGGTTTCGACCTCGCCGGGCGACCCACCAAGTCGGTGGCGTCGATGATCGGGCGCGGGCCGTTCTTCGATTGCGTCATCACCGTCTGCGACGAGGCGAGCGCGGAGCGGTGCCCGGTCTTTCCCGGTTCGGGGCGGCGGCTGCACTGGCCTTTCCCCGACCCGTCGGGTTTCGTCGGCACGCCCGCGGACAAGCTGGCCGGCACGCGGCAGGTCCGCGACGCCATCCGTGAGAAGATCGCGGCGTGGTGCGCAGCGAATTGACGGTGGTTCGTGCGGGGGTGACGCGGCGGAGGACACCGGAGTGCTTTGACACCGCGATGATAAATCGCTAGTTCCCTCTTGTGCCTCCCGCCGATCCTGCCGCAAACGACGGCCTCTCACGCCGCCACTTCCTGCGTGAAACCCTGCTCGGCGCCGGCGCGCTCGGCGCGCTAGGGTTCCCGTCTTCGGACGCCCGCGCGGCCAACGAAGGTCTCTACCCGGCCGCCAGGGACGCGGCGGCCACCGCTAGCTTTGATTTCACGAAGGCGTCCAGCGCGCTCCAGGCAGACAAGGTCGTCGACAGCGCCTGCCAGTTCTGCAATTCGCTTTGCCGGTTGAAGGTGCACCTCAAGGATGGGCGCATCATCGACGTGACGGGCGAGACCGCCGACCCCGTGCAGGCCGGTGGGCTGTGCGTCAAAGGCGAGCAGTTGATGACGCAACTCGTCTACAACCGCTTTCGCCTGAGAACCCCCCTCCGGCGGGTCGGCGGGGAAAAGGGTTCGGCCGACTCGCGCTTCGAGCCGTGTTCGTGGGACGAGGCGCTGGACGCCGTCGCCGCCAAGCTCCTCGCCCTGCGCGACGCCGGCGAGGCGCACAGTGTCGCCAACAAAACCAGCGGACGGCTCGCGCGCGGCGTGGGTTCGCTGGCGGGACGGTTTTTCACCCTGCTCGGCAGCCCGAACGACACCGACGTGGGTCCGGTGTGCAACGACGCGGGCGGCAACGCGCTCGCGTGGACCTTCGGCTTGGGCAACTTCACCAACGGCTACGGCAAGGACGAGAACACGGGCAAGGAGGATCTGGGTTCGGCGAAGTTCTTCCTGTTCTTCGGCACCAACCAGGCCGAGACGCACCCGGTCACGTTTTCCTACCTGTTGCGCAGCCGTGCGGCGACGGGCGCGAAGCTCGTGGTGGTCGATCCGCGCCTGACGCCCACCGGCGCGCAGGCCGACCAGTGGATCGCGCCGAAACCGGCCACGGACCTCGCGCTCGTGCTGGGCATGATCGGGCACATCGTCGCGGGCAACCTGTACGACAAGGCGTTCGTGGAGCGGTGGGTGCTCGGGTTTGCGGAATTGCCCGAGCACGTCCGTCGGCATGGCTACACGCCGGAGTGGGCGGAAGGCGTCACCGGCGTCCCGGCGGGGACGATCCGCGCGCTGGCGGAGGATTATGCGACCGCCAAGCCCGCCGCCATTTTCTGCAACGCGGGCGTCTCGCACCAGGTGGGGGCGTTCGACACGTACCGCACGCTGGCGTTCCTGGCGGCGATCACCGGCAACGTGGGCGTCAACGGCGGCGGCTGCAACTTCATGCATAACACCTGGCCGGGCGACCTGAAGCTGCCCGCCATCGTGTCCGCCGCGGCGGACGCGGCGACCGTGGCGAGCGCCAAGCCCGCGCCCGCGCTGCCGCAGACCGAGCACCCGGAGGTGGTCAACCAGCCCGCGGCGACGCCGAAAAAAGGCGTGGCGCTGCCGGTGGGACCGGATTGGTTCGCGGAAGCGATCCTGCACGGCCGGCCGTACCCGCTCAAGGCGGTGATCATGGAGGGAAACCCAGCGCTGGCCTCGTCGAACAACGTCAAGGTCAAGGAAGCCTATCGCAAGCTCGATTTCCTCGTGTACACGGGCCTGTTCATGGAGGAGACGGCGTACTACGCCGACATCATCCTGCCGGTGTGCAGCGGCTTTGAGATGGAGACGGTTTACATGCGCCGCGACGACCGCTCGATCCGCTGGCAGCACCAGGCGGTCGCGCGGGTGGGGGAGTCGCGGCCGGACTGGGAAATCTGGATCGACCTCGCCGCCGCGATGGCCCACCATGACAAGAAGAACCCTCCCGGCTACTGGACGGACAATCTGCGCGCGGAGTGGCGCGACTACAAGAACCTATGGGCGACGTTCGTGGCGAACACGCCCGGCATGGGCGGCATGACCCAGGAACGGATGTCGGCCCGCGCCGAGCCGTTGCGCTGGCCGTGCCCGGCGCCGGAACATCCCGGCGTGAGCACGCTCTACCTCGACCACCCGTCTTGGGACGCCGCCGTCACAGCACTCAACCCGGCCAACAAAGGCAAGCGGTTCCTGACGCCCAGCGGCAAGGTGGAAATCTTCACGCCCGAGATTGACGCAAAGCTATCCGCCGCCGGGCACGGTGCGCTGCCGGTGTTCTACACGCACCCGGAGGTGACGGGCGGCCTGTCGACCATCGAGTACACCGACGAACTCGTCGAAAATCCCGTTAACCCGCAGGCGCTCACGCCGAAGGTGCGTTTGGGCACGGTAAAGAGCGGCGCGCGTTCGGCGGAGTTTCCGCTCATGGGCATGGCTGGCCGCCCAAGCGTGGTGCACTTCCATTCCGTGACTCAGTGGACCTATACCGGCAAACTGATGAACGGCGTGCGCCTGGTGCAAATCCACCCGAAGGCGGCGGCACGCGCGGGAATCCGCAACGGCGAGGAAGTGCTGGTGGAAAGCCCGCGGGGGGCGGTCAAGGCGACGGCCCTGTTGTGGGAGGGTATCCGCGAGGACACGGTGTTCGTGCCGATCTCGTTCGGTCCGGCGCAGAAGATGGCCGACGACCTCGGCACGCCGTATTACGAATCCGTCAACGTGTTGCCCGACGACCGGTACTTCGACAACCTTTCCGGTCAGCAGGCGTACAAGTGCTTCGCCTGCCGGGTGCGGAAGGTTTGAAGTACAGGGCCGCGCTCGTTAGCAACAACCGCCACCCTCGCAGCAGTTGCTTGCTTCGGTGGTCACGTTGTATTCCTGACCCTTCGTCTCCTTCGGATGGCGCAGAGCGGTGCGTGAACAGTCGAAAGGCTTCGCATCCTCTAGGGCGATGGACTCGCGCGGTTCAATGAACTCGAAGTACTCCGCGTAGGGCGCTTTTCTGTACAGATTGAAAGTCTTGTCGCAGACCGCGTAGCGCCGGCCACGCTCCATGACGTGATCGTCGTCGTCGCGCACCTGCTTGAAGGGGCCTTTGTAAACCACCGCCTGGTTGCGCTCGAAACAAGGCCCCTGCTTGCCCTTGAACGCCTCCACGGTCACGGAGCGGAACTCGATGCCCTCCACCGTCTGCCAAGGCTGCGCGTCACGCTTCAGGAGGCGAATCCCGTAGAAGCCAGCCTGTTCAAACGCCTGGAGAAACCCGTCCTCCGTCAACGCGCCGGAGATGCACCCGCTCCAGAGTTCGGGGTCGTTTTGCAGATGCTCCGGGCTGGGTTCGTCGCTGACGATGTCGGAGATCACGGCGCGCCCGCCTTTCTTGAGGACGCGAAAGATTTCCTCGAAAAGACGCCCCTTGGCGCGGGAATCCACCAGGTTGAGCACGCAGTTGCTGACCACCACGTCCACGGATTCACTCGCCACGAGCGGATGCTTGAGGCGCAGTTCAGCGGTGAGTTCGTCCGCCTGGAGGAAAGAGGCGGCGTCGGTGATGGGCCGCTCGCGCAAGGCGGCGTCGAGCCGCTCCAGATTGAGTCTCAGATCCTGGATGCGCCCCTTGCGGAACTCCACGTTGGCGTACCCAATGCGTTCGGCGACCACCGGCGCATTCCGGCGTGCCACGTCGAGCATTTCATCGGTCATGTCCACGCCGATGACGCAGCCCTGCGCGCCGACCACCTGCGCGGCGATGAAACAGATTTTGCCCGTGCCGCTGCCGAGGTCGAGCACCGTCTCGCCGGGCCGCAGGTATTGGCTCGGGTCGCCGCAGCCGTAGTCGCGCTCGATGACTTCCTGCGGGATGACCTTCAGGTACTGCGGATCGTACTCGACCGGGCAGCACAGGGCGGCCTCACGCGCTTGCGCGCCGCTGGCATAGCGTTCCTTGGTGGCGCTCTCGACGTTCAGGGATGGGGTGCTCATCTTCGGATGGATGGGACTGACAAATGGGACTGGCTTCGGGCGGCGGTAAAAGTTAAATTTACCATCACGACACCGCCTCGCCAAGCGGTCGTCCCACCTCTGCCATCCCGGTCCCATGCCTTCGAGTCCTCTTTCCTTCACGCAACGCTGGCGTGCGCGCTGGCAGGCGTTCCGCCACCCCGTCGCGGGCGAGAAGGCCGACC
>CAXTMD010000305.1:0-5847 GCA_964245035.1 uncultured Chthoniobacterales bacterium | reverse complement strand
CCCCCAAAGCCGCCCCCCCCTGCCGGCTCGTGGATGCGACGGCCGCCGCCCCGCCGCCCTGCGCCTTGGGCATGCCCGAGACGGCGGTGTTGGTGATGGGCGCATTGACCAGGCCCATGCCGATCCCGAAGATCGCGTAGATGCCGAGCAGAAGCGGCAACGCGGTGTCGTCGGCCAGCCGGGTCAGCAGGACGGTGCTCAGGAGGATGCCCGCCGCGGCCAGCAGCAGCGAGGGCCGTGCGCCGTAGCTGCCGACCAGCCGGCCGGACACCGGAGCGCACACGGCCATCATCACCGCCAGAGGCAGCGTGCACAGGCCGGTGTGAAAGGCAGTCAGCCCCCGCGCCTGCTGGAGGTAGAGCGTGTTGAGGAACAAAAACCCCGCGAAGGCCGCAAACGCGCACACCGCGACGACCGTGGCGCTGCTGAAGGGCACGCTGCGAAAAAACCGCAGGTCCAGCAGTGGGTCGGTGCGCCGTGGCTCGTAAAGCAGGAGCGCGACGATTGCCAGCCCTGCGGCGACGAACAACGCGACGATGGCCGCCGATCCCCAACCCAGGCGCGGACCCTCAATGACCGCCGAGGTCAGCGCGCCCAGGCCGACGAGCACCAGAGTCTGTCCGACGGGGTCGATCCGCCGCGCCCGTTCCGCCTTGGACTCGGGCACGAAGCGCGCCGCCAAGAACACCGCCGCCGCGCCGACCGGCAGGTTCACCCAGAACACCGAGCGCCAGCCAAGGCTGCCCGTCAGCGCGCCGCCGACTACCGGTCCGATGGCGAGCGCCAATCCCGCCACCGCCCCCCACACGCCGATGGCCCGCGCGCGGGCCTTGGGCTCCGGGAACGTGTTGGCGATGATGGAGAGCGCCACCGGGTTGAGCATGGAAGCGCCCAGCGCCTGCACGACGCGGCAGGCGATCAGCCCGCCGGTACTCGGTGCGAGGCTGCACAACAGCGAGCCCACGGTGAACGTGATCATGCCCAACTGGAAAACGCGCCGCCGCCCGAAGCGGTCCGCCATGGAGCCGGCCAGGATCAGCAGGCTGGCGATGACGAGCGTGTAGGCGTCGACGACCCATTGCAGGCCGACCATTGTTGCCCCCAGGTGCCGTTGGATGTCCGGCAGGGCCACGTTGACGATGGTGATGTCCATCCCCATCAGCAACAAGCTCAGGCAGCAGATGCCGAGCACGAGGTTGGGGTGCGGCGGCGCGGGAGCAGCGGGAACGTTCATCGGTCCTGGGTGTGCACTCACGCCGCGAGGGCCGCCAACACTTCGGCGAGACGACGCACCCGGCCCATGTAGGGAAAGACGTGCTCGACCGTGAACCGGTGCGCTTCGGCGGACAGGCTGGTCATCACGTCCTCCACAAAGACCACCTTGTAACCGCGGTCGAAGGCTGCGCGCGCCGTGGACTCCACGCCGAAGTTGGTGGCGATGCCGCCAAGCACGATGGTGGTGATGCCACGGCGGCGGAGTTGCTGGTCGAGGCCCGTGTCGTGAAACGCGCCCCACTGCCGCTTCGTGATGAACAGGTCGCCGGGCTGGTGCCCGTTCTCGGGCACGAGTTCGGAGGCAGCGGCGGGTGGCTTCGGCGCGTTAGGATCTCCCAACGGCTGGTCGGCCGGCAGGTAAAGAGTGTCCGCGAGGTCCACGCGGACGTACGCCACCGGCGCACGGCGGGCACGGAAGGCGGCGGCGATTTGGGCTGCGCGCCCGACCACCTCGGCCGCCGGGTAGGGTGCCAGTTGGCGGGCGACGATGCCGCGTTGCAGGTCGATCAAGACGAGCGCGGTCGAGGTGGGGTCGAGATCTAGGTCGGGCATGGCAGTCAATACATGAGCAGGTGCTCAGGTATCTGTCAAGCCTGGAAGGCGACGCCACGCCCGCCGTCCGCCGCTCAGGCGCGCGCCGCGAAGATCCCGGCAAACGCCCCGCGATGATCCACGAACACCACCAGCCAGAGCACGGCCGCCACCAGGCCGGGCGGTAGGCCGGCGGGTGCCATCAGCGCGTGAAACAGGAGAATGTTGATGATCACGGGGCCGAGCAGCACGAGCGCCAGCGGCACGAAGCGGCCGGCGAGCAGCAGCGCGCCACCCACGATCTGGAGCAGGAAGGGTAGCACCAGGTAGTGCGACTTGATCATGACCATAAAATAATCCAGCGCCAGGCCAGGAGGCGGCGGGGGTTGCGGGATGAAGTGCAGGAACCCGTTGAGCCCAAACACGAGAAAGAGCAGGCCCAGCAGATAGCGGCAGATCACGGCGGCGATTTTCATGTGGAGAGAGGTTGGCGAAAAAGATCAGGCCGCCTGGAACAAACCGTGGATGGCCCGTATGGGTGGTTCCAGGAACGCCTCACGCTCGATCTGGCCGGTGCGGATCCCGGCCGCCCCCCAAGCGGGGACCAGACGCACGTCAGTCACTCCCAGGAAGCCAAAGAGCGTGCGCAGGTACGGGTCGACGAAATTGTAGGAAGCGTAGGCTGCCCCCTCCCCGTACAGACCGCCGGAGGCGACGACGAGCGTGGCCCGCTTCCCCTTCAGCAAACCCTCCGGCGCGCCGGAGGCGTAGCTGAACGTCTCGTTGACCCGCGCGACCAGATCGATCCAGAGCCGCAGCTTGGCGGGCACGGTGAAGTTGTGCATCGGCACGCCGAACACGTACTCGTCGGCGGCGCGCAACTCGGCGATAAACTCGTCGGAAGGCGCGAGCAAGGCGCGTTGCGCGTCGCTCCGGGCTTCGGCGGGCGTGTAGGCGGCACCGACCCACTCCGCCGTGATGGGGGTGATGTCCGTCGCCATCAGGTCACGCCGGAGGACTTGGCCGCCCGCGTGGGCCTGCTGCCAATCGCGGACGAACTCGGCAGTGAGGTGGCGCGAAATGGAAGCTTCGCCCATGGGGCTGGAATCAAGATGCAACAGGGTTGGCATGGAATTTCTCGTTTGGTTTGGATGCGTGAATCAATTGAACATCAAAACAATCTTTATCAATCATATCTATGTCAATATAATTTGCGTAGTGATTTTCGTGCTTGGGTGCTTTATACTTCACGGAGATGTCGAAGTGCCCTCCAGCCTGTACCCAAACACCCGATACTCCCGCGGGTGTGCACCTCTGGCTGGTGCTCTTGAAGGCGCACCAAGCCATCGGGCGGCTGGCCGACGCGATCTTCAAGGGATCATGCCTGGGTGAGTCTGAATTCCGGGTGCTGGAAGTGCTGCTGCACAAGGGTCCGCTGCCCGTCAACGTGATCGGCCCGAAAGTGTTCCTGACGCCGGGCTCCATCAGCGTCGCCGTGGACCGGTTGCACAGCCGCGGCCTAGTCACCCGCGACGAGGACCCGGCCGACCGGCGCGTGCGGGTGGTCAGTCTCACCGCGGAAGGCCGGTGCCTGATCGGACGGGTGTTCAGCCGTCACGCCGCCGACATGGAAGAAGTGGTGCAGGTGCTCTCCGTCGAGGAGCGCGTCCAGTTGATTGACCTGCTCAAGAAAGCGGGTCGCCACGCGGAAGCTTTGGGCAGGGACCGCGTGCCGGAGAAATCCGCTGCCTGAGGTACGGGAGCCAGCAGTGGTACACCTTGACAGTCTCCGGCAACCCCTGCCGAGGCTGCCGGGGGCGGGTGATCCCACCACCCGGCAGCGCCCCCTGCCACGCGCCTCAGACCGGCGACCGGCCGCCGGTGGCCCCGTAGGTCTCCGCGGTGACGTAGCTGGCATCGTCGGAGGCCAGGAACACGTAGATCACCGCCTGCTCGACCGGCTGGGCCGGCCGCCCGAACGCCGTTTGCTTGCCGAACATCACCGTGGTCGTCAGCGGCATCGTGGCCGGGATCAGCGGCGTCCACACCGGCCCAGGGGCCACGGCGTTCACTCGCACGCCGCTTTCGATGGCCAGCGCCGCCAAGGTCTTGGTCATGTTGATGAGCGCCGCCTTGGTGGCCGCGTAGGGCAGCAGGTTCTCGGTAGGCTCGGCGGCCTGGATGGACACGCTGTTGATCACCGAGCTGCCCGGCTTCATTTTCGGGATGGCGGCCTGCGTCATGAAAAACGTGCCGTACACGTTCGTGCGGAAGGTTGCGTCGAACTCGTCCTCGGGGAAATCCTCCAGCTTGTCGTGCGACCGTTGGTAGGCGGCGTTGTTGACCAGGATGTCCAACCGGCCGAACTGGCTCACCGTCTGGTCGACGAGGTGTTGGCAGAACGCCTTCTGGCGGATGTCGCCCGGCAGCGCCACGCAGCGGCGGCCGGTGGTTTCCACGAGCCGCACCGTCTCGTCAGCCTCCTCCTTTTCCTCGGGCAGACAGGTGAAGAGGACGTCCGCCCCCTCCTTGGCAAAGCACAGCGCGATGGCCCGGCCGATGCCCGAGTCGCCGCCGGTGATCAGCGCCGCGCGGCCGGTCAGCTTGCCGCTGCCCGTGTACGATTCCTCGCCGTGGTCGGGCTTCGGATGCATCTTGGCCGTGGTGCCCGGGGCCTCCATCTTGAGTTGGGCAAACGGTGGCCGGGGAAAGCGTTCGCGGGGATCGACGGGCTCTTTGGATTGGTTCTCGCTCATGCAACGTAGTTCGCTGGAAGTGGGCGGATGGTTGCGGCTTATCGCGTCGAGAACGCGTAGACGGTCGTGCTGCGGAACACCTCTCCGGGCCGCAGCACGGTCGAGGGAAACTCCGGCTGGTTAGGCGAGTCGGGGAAATGCTGCGTTTCCAGACAAAGGGCCGCGTACTGCGGATAAACCTTGCCGTCCTTGCCCTTGATCGTGCCGTCCAACTGGTTGCCGCTGTAGAACTGGAGGCCGGGCTGGTCGGTGGTGACCGTCATCACCCGGCCGCTGTCCGGCTCGTAGACCTCCGCGGCCGGGGCCGCGCCCGCTTTGAGCACGTAGTTGTGGTCGTAGCCGACCGGGTCGCCCCCGGCGGCCCGCAGGTCGGTGCCGACCGCCTTGGGCGTGCGGAAGTCCCACGGGGTTCCCGCGACGGCCTGGAACTTGCCGCTGGGGATGCCGTGCGCGTCCACCGGGAGGATCGTGTCGGCGTGGATCGTCAGGACGTGCTGGAGGATCGTGCCGCTGCCCGCCCCGGCGAGGTTGAAGTAGCAGTGGTTGGTCAGGTTGAGGACGGTCGGCTGGTCGGTGGACGCCTCGTAGGAGATTTGCAGCGCGTTGTGGTCGGTCAGCGTGAAGGTGACCGCCACCTCTAGCCGGCCGGGGTAGCCTTCCTCGCCGTCCGGGCTGACGCGCGAAAAGCGGATGGCGGGCGACGTGCCCGTGAGTTCCTCCGCCTTCCACATCTGCTTGCTGAAGCCTTGGGTGCCGCCGTGCAGCGAGTTGCCGTGGTCGTTGGTGGCAAGGTGGTACGTCTTGCCGTCCAGTAGGAAAACTCCCTTGGCGATCCGGTTGGCGTAGCGCCCGACCGTCGCCCCGAAGTACGGGCTCTCGGTGAAGTACGGCTCCAGTTGGTCGAAGCCCAGCGCCACGTCGCCCGGCTGCCCGCGGCGGTCGGGCACGAGGAGGTTCACGATGGTCGCCCCGTAGTCGGTGAGACTGACGCTCATGCCCTGGCCGTTGGTCAGCGTGTAGAGCGTGACCGGCTGCCCGGCCGGCGTCTGGCCGAAGGGCTGGGAAGTGACCGGCTCGGCGGCCCGGGCGGACAGGCTGGCTTCCAGGGCGAGGGCGCAAACGCCGGCGAACAGCGGGAGGGGATTTCTCATGGGAGGAGGTTCCTCCCGGCTCGGGGGTTTGTCCACGCTTCCCGGGCGGCGCTCACGGACCGACCGCCCTCCTACCGCCCTCCTGCCGCCGCACGGCCAGCGACAGGGCCAGCGAAGCCGCCAGCGCCACGGGC
>CAXTMD010000304.1:0-5850 GCA_964245035.1 uncultured Chthoniobacterales bacterium | reverse complement strand
GCAACGCCGACGGCAGCCGCGACGTGTTCGTGGCCTCGCTCGCCCACGGCACGCCCGTCGGCGGCGCTGCCGTCACGGTCCTGGCCCGCAACGGGGTCGCTCTGGCCGAGGCGTCCACGGACGACGCCGGCTGCGCCGAACTGCCCGCGCTGGGCAAGGCTCCGCGCGACGCGCGCGAGCCCGTGGCAATCGTGGTGCGCCGCGGCGGCGATGTGGCCTTTCTGCCCTACGACCGCGCGGACCGCCGCCTCGACTTCTCGCGCTTTCCCACGGAGGGCGTCGAAAACCGCACCGGCCACGAACTGGACGCCTTCGTCTTCACGGAGCGCGGCGTGTACCGCCCCGGCGACACGCTGCACGTCGGCACGGTCGTCAAGCAGCGCGATTGGGCTGGCTCGCTCGACGGCATCCCCCTGGAAACGGAGGTCGTCGACGCCCGCGAACAACCCGTGCAGGTCAAACCCCTCACGCTGCCCGCCAGCGGGTTTGTGGAGTGGTCCTACGACACCGCGCACGATTCGCCCACGGGCGGCTACAAGCTCAACGTCTACCTGTGCCGCGACGGCAAACGCTCCACGCTGCTCGGTTCCACGACCGTGCAGGTCAAGGAGTTCCTGCCCGACCGCCTCAAGCTCGATGTGACCCTCTCGAAGACCAGCGGGCCGGGTGGACACGGCTGGGTCACCCCCGACGAGTTGCGCGGGGTCGCCGTCCTCAAGAACCTCTACGGCACCGCCGCCGAGAACCGGCTCGTCAAGGCGCACCTGCGCCTGGACCCACGCGCCTTTGCCTTCAAGGAGTATCCGGACTACACGTTCTACGACCGCCTGCGCGAGAACAAGAAAAACTGGGAAGGCGAGACGGTCGAACTCGGCGACCAGCAGACCGCCGCCGACGGCACGGCCGGCTTCGACTTCGACCTGAAGAAATTCGCCGACGCGACCTATCGGCTCACCTTCGACGCGGAAGGCTTCGAGGCGGAGGGCGGCCGCAGCGTCGAGGACCTCGCGGGAACGCTGGTCTCGCCGCTGCCCTCCGTGGTGGGCTGGCGGGCGGACGGCGACCTCAACTGGGTCACGGCCGGCGGCCCCGGGCGCACGGTGCAGTTCGTCGGCGTGGACCGCGCCCTGAACCGGGTCCCGCTGGAAAACCTGACCGTGCACCTCGTCGAACAACGCTGGATCTCCGTGCTCACCAAGGACCGCGACGGCAACTACCGCTACGAATCCGTCCGCCGTGAATACCCCGTGCGCGACGAGCCTTTCGACGGCGCGGCTTCCGCGTTCGTCTTGCCCAACGCCGATCCCGGCAACTTCCTCGTGGAACTGCGCGACAACGCCGGGTTGGTGGTCAGCCGCCTGGAGTACACGGTGGTAGGTCGGGGAACAGTCACGCGCTCACTCGAAAAGAACGCCGAGCTTGAAATCCACCTTTCCAAGGACCAGTACCGCGCGGGCGAGGAGATCGAGATCGCCATCACCGCGCCGTACGCCGGCAGCGGCCTCATCACGCTGGAGCGCGAGCGCGTCTACGCGCACCGGTGGTTTACCGCCACGGGCACCAGTTCGGTCCAGCGCATCACGATCCCCGCCGACTTCGACGGCACCGGCTACGTGAACGTGAGCTTCGTGCGCGCGCTGGACTCCAAGGAGATCTTCATGAGCCCGCTCTCTTACGCGGTCGCGCCGTTCACGGCGAACCTGGAACAGCGCCGCCTGCACATCGACCTCCAGACCGCCGGGAAAGCCAAGCCCGGCGAGGGGTTGGCCATCCGCTACCGCACCGACCGCCCCGCCAAGATCGCTGTGTTCGCGGTGGACCAGGGCATTCTCCAGGTGACGCGGTTCCCGCTGCCCGACCCGCTGGCGTTCCAGTTCCGCAAGAGCGCGCTGACGGTGCGCACCTCGCAGATCGTGGACCTCCTGCTGCCCGAGTTTTCTTTGTTGCGCGCGGCGCAGTCAACGGGCGGCGACGGTGACCCCGGCGTGCTCAACCCGTTTCGCCGCGTCACGGAAAAACCCGTCGTGTACTGGTCCGGCATCGTGGACGCCGACGCGACCGAACGCACGCTGACCTACCCCGTGCCCGACTACTTCAACGGCACGCTCACGGTAATGGCCGTGGCCGTTTCCCCCGACGCGCTCGGCAGCGCCAAGACGAGTACGCTCTGCCGCAACGCGTTCGTGCTCACGCCCAGCGTGCCGACGCTCGCCGCGCCCGGCGACGAGTTCGAAGTCGGCCTGACCGTCGCCAACGGCCAGACTGGCAGCGGGCCGGACGCGCGCGTCACCATCCAGGCCGAACCCGGGGCCGGGTTGCAGATCGTGCGCGGACCCACCGAGCCATTGCACATCCCCGAGGGCCGCGAGGCGAGCACGGTCTTCCGCGTGCGCGCGCTGGATGCCCTCGGGTCCGCGCAACTCGGCTTCCGTGCGACTTGCGGCGGCGAGGAAAGTCACGTGCACGCGACGTTGAGCATCCGCCCCGCGATGCCTTTCCGCACGCTGGTGACAAGCGGGCATTTCTCCGGCGGCACGCGCGACGTGCCCGTCGACGGCTCCGGCCTCTACACCGAATACCGCCGCCTGGAGGCAAGCGTGTCTGCACTGCCACTCGGCCTGGCGCGCGGCCTGGAGCGTTACCTTAAGGAATATCCCCACGGTTGCAGCGAACAGATCACCAGCGGCGCGTTCGCCCGCTTGGCGCTGGCGGGGGTGGCGGACTTCGGCCTGTCGCGCGCCGAGGCCGCCGCGCAGATCGAGCACACGATAGAGATCGAGCGCCGCCGCCAGAACGACACCGGCGGGTTCGGCTTCTGGGACGCCTCCAAGACGCCCGACATCGACTTTATCACGGCTTACGTGATGCACTTCCTCAGCGAGGCAAAGGCGGAGGGCTACCCCGTGCCGGACGACGTGTTCAAGAAAGGGTTGGATGCGCTGCGCCGGGCCTCGACGGCTACGCCTACGTCGCTCCAGGAGGCGCGGGTCCAGGCTTACGCGCTCTACGTCCTCACCCGCGAGGGGGTTGTCACCACCAACCAGCTCCTCACCCTGCGCGACGATCTCGACTCCCATTACAAGGACCGTTGGCCGCACGACCTCACCGCCGTCTATCTCGCAGGCTGCTGGTCGCTCCTGAAAAAGGACGACGAGGCCCGCCGCCTCCTCGACGGCTACGAGATGGGGCGGTTTGACCCGCGCGAACGTTGGGATTTCTACAGTCCGCTCGCCGCGGATGCGCAGTACGTCACGATGGTCGCGCGTCACTTCCCGGAACGTCTGCGCCGCGTCACTGCCCGGGAGTTCTCGCACGTCACCGCCCCAATCGGCGAAGGGGATTTCAGCACGCTCTCAGCGGCCTACGCCGTCCTGGCGCTCAAAGCGTATTCGCAGGCCGTGGCGCAAAACCCGCCACGCCTTTCCGTCGCGGCCCTGCTTCCGCCAAAGGTCCAGGAACAGCCGCTGACGCTGGACGGCAGCGCCAACTCGCTTCTCCGTGGAGTGTTCCCCGCGGCGGCCACGGCTCTGCGCTTCCGCGCCGACGGCGGCCCGGGCGGCGGTCCCGGGGTTTTCTACCAGACGATCCAGTCCGGCTTCGAGCGCGGGCTGCCCGCGCCGCCCGCCGCCCGCGGCATCGAGGTCTACCGCGACCTCCTCGACGCCGCCGGCCAGCCGGTGACCCGTGTCAGACTCGGCGACCGCGTCACCGTGCGCCTGCGCCTGCGGGCGACCCGGCCGGAGCCTGTCACCAACGTCGCCCTCGTCGACCTGCTGCCCGGCGGCTTCGAGGTGGCCGACGGTTCGCTGGAGCCGGGCGTCGGCACCGCCGGAATGGACTACGTGGACGTGCGCGAGGATCGCGCGGTTTTTTACGGCGCCGCCTTCGACCATGTCCACGAGATCACGTACCGGATCAAGCCGACGGCCCGGGGTGAGTTCACGGTCCCGCCAGTGTTCGCGGAGTCGATGTACGACAAAAAGATCCAGGCGGTTGGCGTGGGCGGCCGCATCACGGTCACGGACGCAAAATGAAGGAGGTACGCCGCTTCTGGATTGTAGGGCAGGCGCCCCGCCTGCCGCGTTTCGGGACGTGGCTTGGGCACAGACGCCAGCAGGGGAGGCGTGCAATAGACCTGCGGCTTCCCGAAACGCGGCAGGCGGGGCGCCTGCCCTACAAAAGCACCTCGGCCTCCACCAACCTGAGAAGCGGCGCAAGCCGCAGAGTCTCAAAACCTATTGTGTTTGGGGGCTTAGCCCTGCTGCTGTTCTGGCTCTGCCTCCCCAAGCCGCCGCTGCTCGACGGCGTGAGCTTCTCCCGCCAGGTGCTGGACCGCGAGGGGCACCTCCTGCGCCTGACGCTCACCGCCGACGGCAAGTTCCGGCTGCGCACCCCGCTCGCCGCGATCTCGCCGGAACTCGTCCGGGCCACCGCCTGGCAAGAGGACCGTTACTACGCGTTCCACCCCGGCATCAACCCGGTGCCGGCCCTGCGCGCGGCGTGGCGCTTCTGCCTCGGCGGCGGGCACGCGCGAGCCGGGGCTTCGACGCTGTCGATGCAACTGGCCCGCCTGCGCTTCGGGCTGCGCACCCGCACGCTGCACGGCAAGCTCGTCCAGATGTTCCGAGCCCTCGAACTGGAACGCCATTACACCAAGGCGCAAATCTTGGAAGCCTACCTGAACCTCGCGCCCTATGGCCACAATGTCGAAGGCGTCGGCGCGGCGGCCCGCCTCTACCTCGGCAAAGCGCCCGCGGAACTCCGCCGCCAGGAAGCCGTCGCCCTGAGCGTGGTCCCGCAGAGCCCCGCTCGCCGCGCTCCGCACGTCGGCCGCGAAAACCCCGCGCTCACCGCCGCGCAAGACCGCTTCTACGACCGGCGGCAGGCGGCTGGCCTCCCCGTCGACGCGCTCGACCGACAGTACCGGCTCGTCGCCGCGCCGCGCGCGTTCCCGGCCCCGCACTTCACGACGCAGGTGCTGGCCAACCCGGGGACGGGCGACCTGCGCACGACGCTCGACCTCGACCTGCAACGCTCGCTCGAAACGGTCGTACGCCGCTACCTCGCGGCTAACGCCGCGCGCGGGTTCGTCAACGCCGCCGCGCTGCTGGTGGACACGCAGAGCATGGCCGTGCTCGCGCAGGTCGGCTCGGCGGACTTCGACGATCCCGCCATCGACGGGCAGGTCGACGGCACGCGCCGCCCGCGCTCGCCGGGTTCGGCGCTCAAGCCGTTTATCTACGCGTTGGCGATGGACCAGGGATTGATCCATCCGCTCAGCCTGTTGAGCGACGCGCCGCAGCGTTTCGGCGACTACAACCCGGAGAACTTCGACCGCGAGTTTGTCGGGCCGATCACCGCCGCCGACGCCCTGGCGCGCTCCCGCAACGTCCCGGCGGTGGCGCTGGCCGCCCGGCTGCACGCGCTCACCCTATATGGCTTCCTGCGAGGGGCGGGGGTGCGGTTGCCGCACGAGGAGGGTTATTACGGGCTGGCCCTCGCGCTCGGCGGTACGGAAGTCACGGCCGAAGACCTCGCCCGTCTGTACGCCGCCCTGGCCAACGGGGGACAGTTGCAACCGCTGCGCCGGACGGCGGACGCCCCGGTGGCAACCCCGCGCCGGGTGTGCAGTCCCGAGGCGGCGTTTTTGACCCTGGACATGCTCGGGAAGATTCCACCGCCCGGCCTGTCCGCGCCGGACCCGGCGTTCCCGGTTTTCTGGAAGACGGGCACCTCCCACGGGTTCCGGGACGCGTGGTGCGTCGGCGTGTTCGACCATTACGTGCTGACGATCTGGCTCGGGCGGTTCGACGGCCAAGGCAACGCCGAATTTGTCGGACGCACGGCCGC
>CAXTMD010000303.1:0-5921 GCA_964245035.1 uncultured Chthoniobacterales bacterium | reverse complement strand
TGAAGTAGTCGCCGAACGACCAGTTGCCGAGCATCTCGAAGAACGTGTGGTGGTACGTGTCGAGGCCCACGTCGTCGAGGTCGTTGTGCTTGCCGCCCGCGCGGATGCATTTTTGCGTGTCGGCGGCGCGGGCGGGGGAGTACGGCGGTTGCTCCTGACCGAGGAAATAAGGCACGAACTGGTTCATGCCGGCGTTGGTGAAAAGCAGGTTGGGAGAGGCCGGCAGCAAGCTGGCCGAAGGCACGATGGCGTGCTGCTTCTCGCGGAAAAAATCGAGGAAGGACTGGCGGATCTCGGCGGAGGTCATTGTGGGGCCAAAAGCAATAGGGCAAATCGGTGAGGTTGGCAACGGCGGAGCGCGGCCGGGAGGGCGTCCGCGACACCTTCCCTAATCCCAAAGGATTATAGGCAGCCGGTCGGAACCCGGCTAGACAGGGGACACGCCCACGGAGTCCGCGGAGTTTGCGGCACGACCGGGAGCCATCCCCATACCCAAACCAGCCCAACAAAGACCCATCCCATGAAACTCTCTCGCTTCGCCACCCTATCGGCCGCCATTGTGCTAGGAGCCACCTCCGCGCACGCCCAATCCGCCGCGCCCGTGCCCTCGCCGACGATCATCACGTCCCTGCCGTACACCATCGGCAGCGCCGGTTATTACCAGCTGGGCGCGGACCTGACCTCGGCCGCCACCAGTGGTGCCCTCATCACCATCAACGCCAACAACGTGACACTGGACTTCGGCGGCCACTTCATCTCGGGACCGGTCTCGCTCGCCGCCACCCAGAACAGCACGCTCCTCGGCGTGACCTCCACCGATCACAACAACCTCATCATCGAGAACGGCACGATTTCCCACTGCTACCAGTGCGTCACGCTGGTCACCAGCAACACCACCCTCACGGCGTCGGCCGGCACCCTCAACACCAACCAGTTGCTGAACAATATGCTGCTGAACTTCCCGTACCGCACGGGCGCCTACTTCCTGAACACGACGGGCGCGCGGGTCACCAACTGCCGCATCGCCAACGTCGGCGGCTCGCAGATCGGCAATGGCACCGGCACCAACCTGATCAACTGCGCCATCCAACTCGACGGCGGCATCGGCTACGAGTTTGCCGACAACACGATCACCAACGCCAACGTCGGCATCAATGACGCCGAGGGCGTGTACGCGGTCGCACGGCGCAACACGCTCATCGGCTGCTCCACGGGCTTGATCAGCGTCACCAAGTATCAGGACACACTCACGGCGAATGTCGAAACCCTGGCTTCCGGCGACGGGGTCGACGCGGGCGGCAACTTCTAATCCGCGCACCCTGCCGCTCGGCGGCGACATCAACGGGGGCCGCGTCCGGGATGCCGGGTGCGGCCCTTTGGTTTTCCGGTGGGGACGCCGGCGAACGGCCAACCACGACGGCGCACGCGATAGCACAAGCAATATGTCCTTGATCCTCCTCATCATCGTCCTCTTGCTCGTCTTCGGTTCCGCGCCTACCTGGGGTTACAGCCGCAACTGGGGCTATGGACCGAGTGGCGGCTTGGGATTGATCCTCCTCATCCTGCTTCTCCTGTACTTGACCGGTCACCTCAACTTCTGAGGCCCGGTCTCGTCGCGGGAAAAACAAACGGCGCGCCCCGGGTTTTAACCGGCGCGCCCGTGTTGTTTATTGGGTTTTTCTAGCACACGCGTACTTGCCGTCCTTCCCGTTGGCGCTGTTCAGCGCCTCCAGCACGGCGGCCTCGATCTCACCGTAGATGCCGGCGTCCTTCTTGAGGAGTTCCTTGGCGGCGTCGCGGCCCTGCGCCAACTGGCTGCCCTTGTAGCTCAGCCACGAACCGCGCTTCTCGATGATGCCTTTCTCCAGGGCGAGGTCGAGCAGCGAGCCCGTCGTCGAGATGCCCTCGTTGTACATGATGTCGAACTCGGCTTCCGTGAAGGGCGGGGCGACCTTGTTCTTGACCACCTTGAGCTTGGTGCGGTTGCCCGTCACCGCCCCGTCGGGCATCTTGATCGCGCCGATGCGCCGGATGTCGATGCGCACGCTCGCGTAGAACTTCAGCGCCTTGCCGCCGGGGGTCGTCTCCGGGTTGCCGAACATCACGCCGATCTTCTCGCGGAGCTGGTTGGTGAAGATCACCGTCGTCTTGGCCTTGGAGATCAGCGCCGTCAGCTTGCGCAGCGCCGCGCTCATGAGCCGCGCCTGCGCACCCACGGTCGAGTCGCCGATTTCGCCTTCGAGTTCCTGCTTGGTCACGAGCGCCGCGACCGAGTCCACGACGATCACGTCCAGCGCGTTGGAACGCACGAGCGTCTCGCAGATGCGGAGGGCCTCTTCACCGGAAGAAGGCTGGGAGATGAGGAGCTCGTCCGGGTTGACGCCGAGCTTGCGCGCGTACACCGGATCGAGCGCGTGCTCCACGTCGATGAACGCCGCCAGACCGCCCTTGCGTTGCGCCTGGGCAACGACCGTCAAGCAGAGCGTCGTCTTGCCCGAAGACTCGGGGCCGAAAATCTCCACGATGCGCCCGCGGGCGATGCCACCGACGCCGAGCGCACGGTCGATGAGGATGTTGCCGGTAGGAATGACGTCCACGTCCATCGTCTTGCGTTCGCCCAAACGCATGATCGCGCCTTCGCCATAATCCTTGGTGATGGATTGGAGGGCCAGGTCAAGTTCCTTGCTGATCTTGGGGGCCATCCGCAGCAGGTCGGGAGATTTGTCGTCGGTGGCGACGGGCGCGGTCGAAGTTTTTGCCATAATGGAGGTACTTTGTAGTAAATGTAATGGTAGCAGCGGGCGAGGCCGAACGCCAGCGTTTTCGCAGGAAAAAACCCGCAGACCGACGGGCGATCTGCGGGTTTGTAGTAGTTTGAAACTGCGCTTGTTACAGAGCGAGCGGTCAGTTCAGACCGCCGATCTCGATGCGACGCGGCTTGGCGGCTTCGGCTTTGGGCAGGCTCAGGGTGAGCACCCCTTGGTCGAGCACGGCGCTGATGCGGCCGGCGTCGATGGTGTTATCCACCTCGAAAACGCGGCGGTAATCGGCCGCGTGCGACTCGCGGTAGAGCACCTCGTGGCCGTCGCCGGACAGCTTGGCGCGGTGACCGACGAGGGTCAGTTCGCCGTTTTCAAAGGTAATCTCCAGGCCGGCGGGCGGCACGCCCGGCATCTCGACCTGGACGGCGAAGCCGTCGGCGGTTTCATGGATGCTGGCGCGCGGACGCACGAAGCGTTGCGGAGCGGCGGCCCAATGGCCGTTCGTGCCGTTGACCGAGGGAGCGGGAGTGGTCTGTGGTTGGGAAGTCTGGGTTTCCATGTGGATCGTAGGTTGGAAAAGTGAGGGCTTGTGCCCCGGTGGGCAGCCGGTGAAAGTCGGGCGTGCCCGCCGGGGCGGGTAGGGTGGTGAGTTTTACTTGACGTTGATCTCGATCTGACGCGGCTTGGCGGCCTCGGCCTTGGGCAGCGTGACGGTCAGGATGCCGTTCTCGTACGCGGCGCTCACGCGGGCAGCGTCCACCGGGGTGGGCAGCGTGACGCTGCGCTCGAAGCGGCCGAAGAAACGCTCGTTGCGCACGGTCGTCTTTGCGTCGTCGGAGGATGCCGGACGGCGTTCACCGGAGAGGGTCAGCACGCCGTCGTGCAGGGACAGCTTGGTGTCCTCGCGCTTCATGCCGGGCAGTTCGGCGTGGACGAAGAGGGTATCCTTGTCCTGGTGCAGGTCCAAGGCGGGCGTCCAGCGGGTTGAGCCCCTGGACTCGCGGCCGAAGAACGGCAGGTCAAACACGCGGTCAACCTCCTGCTGAAACGCGCTCAGGCGGGCCAGCGGGCTGAAAGTGGAAGGAGTCTGGTAACGGATGATGCTCATAAGGCGGTCGTTGGTTCTAGCTTAAAGTTGGTCGGCTATTGAGTTGCCGTGCCTTCTGTAAAGCTAGCCACGTGCCACCAGAATTTGGCAGAGAGCGCGGTGTTGCAAAATGCTCTATCCGAGCAGCATTTGAAAATACGGCACTTCTGATGTTCCTTGAATTAGTGCCATTATGTCCCTAAAACGCCCCGTGCATTGAGCTGCTTTTACGAGTCACTATGTCACTCGCCGAGTGCTTTGTTCACGACCGTGTTCATCACAAAGCTGTACGCTTCCACGATCTTGTACCCGACATAGACCAGGATGGTGATCGACAGGAACCGTGACAACCAGGCGCCCGCGGTTTGCAAGGAATCCACCGAAGCCTTCTGATAGTAATCCGACCAGCGGCGCAGGTCGGCGTCGAGCGTGCCGGTGTCCTCCGCGGTTCGCAACGACCGCCGGAACGTGGCCGGGAACGCCTTGCGGTCGGGCAGCAGCGTGCCCATCGACACGCCAGCCATCATCTTGGGCACCATGTGCGCCACCTCCGCGCGCACCCGGGCGCTCTGGCTGGCCTCGCCGGCCGCCCGCAAGCTGTCCATGGAGTTGACCCCGGCGGAAAGCTGCATCTCGTACGTCGCGCAAAAACGGCTCAGCGCCAGGTTGCGCCGCAGCTTGCCCACCAGCGGCAGCGCCGCCAGGAACGTGTCCACGCCGATGCTCGTGCGGCCCGCGAGCGTCAGCGCGTAACCACCCCCGATCAACGCCGCCGCCACCACGTAGAAAAGCCCGAGGGTATTCACCACCTGCCCGACGAAACTCTCCGTGTTGAACGCCCCGCCACCGCCGACCGTCGCCGCGACGTAGGTGCTCGCGAAGCTGAGCACGAACGCCGCCAGGTGCAGCTGGACCGCCGGCCAGATCGCCTGCTTGATGATGCCGGCGCGCACCTCGTCGAGCGTGCCGAAGTAGCTGGCGAGATACTGGAACGCCTGTTCGAGTCGTCCGCTGCGGTCAGAAGCCTCGATGAGCGCCACCTCCATCGACCCGACCGTCGGCCGCAAACGCGCGAACGCCCCGGCCACCGACTCTCCGCGCAGAAACAACTGCGACATCCGTTGGAAGGCCTGGCGCAGCGAGCCGCGATTGTCGGCGGCGAGCGATTCGACCGCCTGCGGCATCGTGATGCCCGACCGCGCGAAGCGGCCGAGTTCATGGTAGAACGTTTGCTTCTCGTTGAGGCTGAGCTTCACGGGTGCAGGGAATGTGGCACGTTCTCCGAAAAAATCCCGGGCTTCTACAAGGCCGCTCGTCCCGCGCGCCACGATGTTTTTCACGAATATGAAAAATAATCATAATTCCTCTGCGCACGAAGGTTACCACTCGCTGACCCCTGCTTTGGTCATCAAGGGAGCGAAGCAGGCGCTCGACTTCTACCAACGCGCCCTCGGGGCGTCGGTGGTACACTCCATGGAGGGTCCCAACGGCTCGGTGATGCACGCCGAGATGACCGTGGGCGACTCGCGGTTCATGTTCTCGGACGAGTTTCCGGAGTGGGGCGTCGTCTCGCCGGAGACGCTCGGCGGCACGCCGGTGGGTCTTTATCTCTACGTGGCGGACGCGGACGCGGCCTTCGCGCAGGCGATCCGCGAAGGAGCCAAAGAATTGCGGCCGGTGACCACGGAGTTCTGGGGCGACCGCATGGGGCAGTTCCTCGATCCCTTCGGCCACAAGTGGACTGTGGCCACGCGGGTGGAAAACGTCTCGGACGACGAAACCCGCCGCCGGGGCGAGGAATGGGTGAAGGAAAACTCCGCCGAAGCGGCGTAAACTGTTGGATGCCCCCTGCCGCCGACGCCGACGAACGTTGGATGCGCATGGCGCTGCGCGAGGCGGAAAAGGGCGCTGGTCACACGAGTCCGAAACCGGCGGTCGGCGCGGTGATCGTGCGCGGCGGGCGGGTGCTTGCCTGCGGTTACCACCACGCCGCCGGGCAGCCGCACGCGGAGATCGAGGCGCTCCGGGCGCTCCGGCGGCCGGAGGACGCGCGCGGGGCAACGATCTACGTC
>CAXTMD010000302.1:0-5938 GCA_964245035.1 uncultured Chthoniobacterales bacterium | reverse complement strand
CGGGCGGGGCGTTTTACATGCTGGTGAACATCGGCCGGCTCGGGCTGACCTCGACCAACTTCAGCGACCGGCTGTTGAGCAAGGCGGGGGTGGCGGTGGTGCCGGGCGTGGCGTTTGGCGACGACAAGACGATCCGCCTGAGCTACGCGACGAGCTTGGATATCATCAAGAAGGGACTGGACCGCTTCGAGGATTTCTGCCGCAGCGTGTGAGGCGCGGGCGAGGGAGACAACCTTGCCTTGCCGCACGGTGAACAATGGTGTTACGGTGCTCATCGCCGATGGGCCACGCTTTTGCCATGCTCACTCTCCGAAATCCCCGCTATCCAGAACTGCCTCCGGTGGAAGTTGAAGCCCTCGCTGATACTGGCGCCACGTTTCTTTGCGTACCCGCCACCATCGCGGAAGCATTGCGTCTGGAGGTCTATGACCGCAAGGATGCGTTGGTCGCTGACGGCAGCCGACAGTGGTTCCCCTACGCGGGTCCGGTGGAAGTGCATTTCGGAAACCGCGTCGCCCTTGGCGGTGCAATCGTTACGGGTGAGCGAGTCCTGCTCGGAGCCATTCCGATGGAGGACATGGACTTGATCGTTTGCCCTCGCGACCGAAAAGTGACCGTCAACCCGGCCAGCCCCGATATTGCCTCGTGTCGGGTATAACTAGCAATCGCTGACAGTTCGTCCGCATTGCTTCCCCTCTGCCCCATGACCGCCACGTTCTTCGGCATCCTCTTCGGCTTCGGCGCGTGGTTTGTCGTGCGCTACCTGCTCGGCGGTTTTTACACGGTCAACCAGAACGAGCGCGCCGTGAAGACCAGCTTCGGCCGCGCCCAACGCGTCGGTGCGAACCGCACCACGCTGGATGACCCGATCTCCGAGACTCTCCGGCCCGACGAACGCGACCGCTACGTCTACCCGCAGGTCCGCGTCATCGGTCCCGGCGGACCCTACCTAAAGATGCCCTGGGAGAAAATCCACAAGGCCTCCGTGGCGACGCAGACCCTCAACATGGCGGTCGACCTCGAAGACCCCCGCGCCAACTCGCAGGGGGCCATGCTCGAAGCCGTCACCAAGGACCAGCTCAACACCGGGCTCACCGGCCAGATCCGCTACCGGGTCAGCGAGAGCAACCTGTACGCGTACCTCTTCGGCGTGAAGCGGCCGGCGGTGCACATCATGGCGTATTTCGTGAGCATCCTGCGCGAGCGCATCGCCAACTTCGAGGCCAAGCCGATCACCGTCGCCGCCGTGGCGGCCGACGACGGTGGCAATTCGCCCGTGGACCAGAACATCCTGCCCGAGCGCGTCGTCACGGGCGTGTCGATCAACGACCTGCGCAAAAATTTGCGCGACCTCAACGAGTTCATGGACCACGAGTGCGCCTCGTCGGCCGCTCGCTACGGCATGATCCTCGACGCGTCGCTCATCACCGGCATCGACCCGCCGGTCGAGGTGGAGTCCGCACTGGCCGCCATCAACACCGCGCACAACGAGGTTTCCAGTTCCATCAGCCTCGCGCAGGGCGGGGCGGACCAGAAAATCGTGCAAAGCAAGC
The DNA here is from genome assembly GCA_964245035.1 of uncultured Chthoniobacterales bacterium. Classification (GTDB taxonomy): domain Bacteria; phylum Verrucomicrobiota; class Verrucomicrobiia; order Chthoniobacterales; family SZAS-18; genus CAHJWO01. Next base: position 4,385 of record CAXTMD010000302.1, on the reverse strand, counting down.
GCGCGGTGGAGATCGAGACGCTCAAGGCCCAGGCGGAGGTCCAGCCGCTCACCGCGTTGGCGAAACAGCTGGCCGACCTGCGCCGCAACGGTCCCGACGGGTTGTCGGCGTACTTGCGCAACGTGCGCCTGGGGCTGTTCGCCCGGGCGGGGCAAATCTTTCTGGAGGCGAAACGCTGATCCCCATGGGCGCTTACCTGCTGCCGACGCTGCTCGCCGCCGACTTCGGCCTGTTCTTCAAGGCCGCGGTGGCGACTTTCTTTGCGATGTTCATCATCGCGCCGATCTTTTTCGGCCTCGTGCGGGCGTTCGGCCTGTACGCGGTCGTTGAGGAACGCACCTGCCGGGTCTACGTGCTCTTCGGCAAGGTCATCGGCGTGCTGTCCGAACCGGGTTTTTATTTCCTGCCGGGTGTCCTCGGGGCGGCGGCGGTGATCGTCAACTGGCTGGGCCGCTGTTACGTGCTCGACCTGCGGCTCGACCAGGAATACCTCCGCAGTCAGCCCGTCAACAGCGAGGAGGGCGCGCCCATGGGCATCGGCGTGTGGTACGAGATGTTCGTGTCCGACCCGGTGGCGTTTTTGTTCAACAACATGGACCCGCGCGGCTCCCTGCGCGCCAACATCTCCAACGCCACGGTGCGCTGCCTGTCCAACATGCCCCTGGGCGACATGCTGGAAAACCGCCACGCCATGAGCAACACCGTGCGCAGCGAGGTCGCGCCGAAGTCGACCGCCTGGGGTTACCGGCTCGGCTCGACCTACATTCGCAAGGTGCATTTCCGCGACACGGGCATGATCCAGCAGATCGAGGCCAAGGTGGTCAATCGTCTGCGGCAGGTCACGAGCGCGATCCGCCAGGACGGGGCCAACCAGGTGAGCATCATCACCAGCAGCGCCGAGCGCGAGGCCGCCATCGAACTGGCCAAAGCGGCGACGATGCGTCCGCAGATCGTCGGCAAGGCGCTGCAGGATATTTCCACCGACCCGGAAGTGGCGGCGGCGCTCTTCGAGGTGTTGGAGACGCAGCGCACCATTGACTCCAAGGCCGGGGTGACGCTGCTGCCCGCCGGGGCGGAGGGCGCGCTGCTGACCAGCCTGATGGCTTCAGGCAACAAGAACGCCGTCCCGCCGCCGGCCACGCGTTGAGACGGGCACGTGTTGATTGAGCACAGAGGACACGGAGGAGCACAGAGGCCGGAGGAGGAAAGACGAAGAAGGAAGGGGAGTTTCTGGAACCTTTTTCTTTTCTAGCCTCCTCTGGCCTCTGTGCTCCTCCGTGTCCTCTGTGCTCAATCAACACATTCGGTTCGTTACGGCGCGGCCAATCGGTAGAGCACGTGCCGCCGCAGCGGGTGCCCTGCCGGGATGCGTGGATGGTCGAAATCCTCCGCCGGGTCGCGCGTCATGCCGATCTTTTGCATCACCGCCTGTGATCGCACGTTCGCCGGCACCGTGAACGCGACGATCTCCTTCAAACCGACCGTGCCGAACGCGTGGTCCCGTACCGCCCGCGCCGCTTCCGTGGCGTAGCCTTTGCCCCAATGCGGAGCCAGGAGCCGCCAGCCGATCTCCACGCACGGCGTGAACGCCGCCTCGAACGTCGGCGCGTTCAGACCGACGTAGCCGATAAACTCCGCCACGCCGGGTACCTCCACGGCCCACAGGCCGTAGCCGTGGCGCGCGAGGAAACTTTCGATCCGCGCCATCATCTCCCGGGTTTCCGCGCGGCTCAGCACCTGCGGGAAATGTTCCATGACGGCGGGATCGGCGTTCATGGCGGCGAACGGCTCCAGGTCCGACGCGCGCCAGGTCCGCAGCCGCAGCCGCGGCGTGACGATGCAGTTCACGCGCCCAACATGCGCGAAATTTTGGTCTTGTCTTGCGCGGGGCGGCGGGGCCGTTGCACATTCGGCGCATGCGTTCCCCCGTCCGCCTTCTCTGCGCCGCGCTTTTGCTGCTGACCGGCTGCGGGGGAGGGAAGGCGCCGGACCCGGCGGCGTTCAGCAAGGAGTTCTCCGGGCAGCGGGCGTTCGACCATGTGAGTAAGCTCGTCGCGTTTGGACCGCGGCCGAGCGGGTCGCCCGAACTGGAGCAATCGCGCCAGTACATCGAGGAACAGCTCCGCGCGGCCGGCTGGACCGTCGAGCGCCAGCGGTTCACCGACCAGACGCCGCGCGGCCCCATCGAGTTCATCAACCTCATCGCCCGGCCGGCCGGCGTGGGAGCGAAGGAATCGCGGATCATCGTCTCCTCGCACTACGATACGAAATACTTCCCGCGCTTCCGCTTCGTCGGGGCCAACGACGGCGGGTCGAGCACCGGTGCGCTCCTCGAACTAGCCCGGGTGCTCGCGCAGGACAAAGACTTCGCGCGGCGCTTCGAGCTGGTGTTCTTCGACGGCGAGGAAGCCATCGCCAAGTTCGAGGTGGAAAAGCCCCCGTACGACGGACTTTACGGCAGCCGGCATTACACGAACGCCCTCGTCTCCGAAGGCCGCGCGAGCCAGTACAAGCTCAACGTGCTCTGGGACATGATGGGCGACAAGGATCTCGACATCACGCTTTCGCCCGACACGCCGTCGGCTTTGGCCAAAGGCATCTTCGACGCCGGCGACGCCCTCGGGACCCGCAGCCACTTCGGCTATTTCCAGAGTGGGATCGTCGACGACAACTACGACCTGGACCACCAGGTAAAGCTCCCCACCATCGACTTGATCGACTTCGACTTCCCACCCTGGCACACACCCAGCGACACCCTCGACAAGGTCAGCGCCGAGTCGCTCGGCACCGTCGGCCAGGCTACGCTCTACTATCTTTGCAAATCCGCGTCGGAGTGGCGCTGACGTTTGTAGAACGGTGCGAATAACTTGTTGACAACTTTTTGAGCCGTCTGCTTGAATTTCTCTCCGCAGCCCATGCAACTCCTCCCCCAGGACATCCAGTTGGCCGGCAACGAACTCGCCATCCGCTGGAACGATGCTCAGGAGAGCTACATCAACCTCGAACGGTTGCGCCGCGCCTGCCCGTGCGCCGGCTGCTGCGGTGAACCCGACATCGATGGGCACGTGGACAAGCCGCACGTTTCCTACGACCCGGCGCGCTCGTTCCGGCTGCAGTCCTACGCGCTGGTGGGCGGCTACGCCTTCCAGCCGATCTGGGGCGATGGGCACTCGACCGGGTTATATACCTTCGACCTGCTGCGCCGCCTCGGCCAGCCGGAAGTTCTCCCGCCATCGGCATGAACTGGCGTCACCGAGTCGTGTGGGCGATGTGCGTGCTCTCGTTTGCGGGCACCGTGGCCCTCGTGGACTACGCGATGCGCCCGCGGCCGGATCGGACCACGCCGCAGGAACTCTACGGAGTCGTGCAGCAGCACCTGCGCCTGTGCCGGGAGGCGGATTTTCCGCAGGCCTACCGCACGGCCGCCAGCCGCGTGCAGGAACAGTACAGCCTCGTGCAGTTCGAGACCGAGATGCGGCGCACGTACCAACCGATGGCCGGCACGCACCACGTCGAGTACGGGGAGGTTCACCGCTGGGTCAACGACCCCAAGAAGGCGACCGTGGACGTGTTCTTCATCGGCCGCGGCGGGGAGGCGGTGGCGTGGAATTACGTCCTGGTTTACGAAGACGGCGATTGGAAAGTGGACCACGGCGAGCCGCTGGCCGGCTGGCAGCCCGGACGGCGGCTGGGCGGGTTGCAAATCTGAGTGGGTGGCGTGCCCGCAGTAAGCGGGGTTTGCGGGCGCGCGTGGCACCCGAAGCTTCCGTCATCCTTCGACTCGTAAAACTCGCCTCAGGATGACGGAAGCTTTTTGAGGCGCACGCCGCCACGCGGTCAACCGCGGCCGGCTACTCGCACGCCATTTTCCGCTGCCCGCATTTATCGTTTGCTTTCTGGCGCGGCGGGTGGACAGTGCCGGTTGCGGCAGCAAATCAGGAAAAGCGTTTCAGGTCAGTGGTGGATTGTCGGTTGAGAAGCCTCAGAGACAGTTTGAAATCCGATTAGCGGAAACATTACCAAAGCTTCTTTTGTCTGCGCGCGTTTAGAATCGAACAATCCAGTATGCCTACCAGACTCTACGTCGGCAACCTGTCGTTCAACACGACCGAGACCGACCTTCAGGACCTCTTTGGCGCGGTTGGTCCGGTGACGGAAGTGCTCCTCATGCAGGACCGCGTCACGGGCAAATCCCGCGGCTTCGCCTTCGTCACGATGGCAACCGAGCAGGATGCCAACAACGCCATCGGTCAAATCCACGGCAAGAACATTGACGGTCGTCCGGTGACCGTCAACGAAGCCCGGCCCCGTGAGGAACGCGGCGGTGGCGGCGGGGGCGGCGGTTACGGCGGCGGCGGCGGCAGCCGTGGCGGCGGTTACGGCGG
>CAXTMD010000301.1:3810-5951 GCA_964245035.1 uncultured Chthoniobacterales bacterium | reverse complement strand
TGAAAGTAGCTTCCTCGTCGTCACCGATGGCCGGATCGCTGCCGTCGGCGCGATGGGCGCGGACTACCAGCCACCCACCGGCGCAAAGGTGATCGAAGCCCGCGGACGCACGATCATCCCTGGGCTCATCAGCGCGCACAGCCATCTTGGCCTCGTCAAAGGCGCTTCGACCGCCGCTCCCGAGAACTACACCCGCGAAAACGTCGCCCGCCAACTGGACCAATACGAGAGTTATGGGGTGACGGCCGTGATGTCGCTCGGGGTCAACCGCGATGACCTTTACACCTGGCGCGACGAGCAGCGGCAGGGCAAGCTCGGCGGCGCGGACATCTTCACGGCGGACCGCGGCATCGGGGTGCCCGGCGGCGTGCCGCCTTTTCCGCTGCCCGCCGAGCAGATCTATCGCCCCAAGGATGCCGAGGAGGCCCGCGCCGCCGTCCGCGACACCGCCGCGCGTCATCCCGATCTGGTCAAACTCTGGCTCGACGACATGTTCGGCACGCTGCCCAAGATGGATCCGGCGGTGTTCCGCGCCGCCATCGACGAGGCGCACGCCGCCGCCGACGAGGCGCACCGCCACGGCCTGCGGGTGGCCGCGCACGAGTTTTACCTCGAAGACGCCAGGGCGCTCGTCGGCGCGGGCGTGGACATCCTCGCCCACAGCATCCGCGACAAGCCCGTGGACGCCGAACTGATCGACACGATGAAGGCCCACAAGGTCGCCTACATCCCGACGCTGGCGCTCGACGAGTCGCAGTTCGTCTACGCCGAGCACCCCCGCTGGATGAACGAACCGGCCTTTCAGCGGGCTGCCGACCCGAAGCTCCTGGAAACCTGGTCCAGCCCGGAGTACACCGCCAAGACGCTGTCCAGTCCGATGACGGCCAAGAACCGCGCGGCGTTTGCGATGGCGCTGCGCAACGTGAAAACCTTGGCGGACGCTGGGGTGCCGGTCGCGATGGGCACCGACTCCGGGGCGATGCCGACGCGCCTGGCCGGCTGGGGGGAACACCGCGAGTTGCAACTGCTGGTGGCCGCCGGCCTGACGCCGATGCAAGCCATCGTCTGCGCGACGGCGGGCAGCGCGCGGGTGCTCGGTCAGGAAGCGGACCGCGGCACCCTGGAACCGGGCAAGCGGGCGGACTTCCTCATCTTGGAGGCCGACCCGTCGGAACACATCGAAAACACGGTCGGCATCGCCGCGATCTACCACGGCGGCAAGGCGGTCGTCCCGGTCACCCAGCGGCCTCCGGCCCACGACGCCCAACCCTGAAGCGCGTCCCGGTGTCCGCCGCGGAGAAATGCGTTGTCTTCGCGGGACGGGTGGGATAGACACACTGGCAGCCATCCCCGTTTTCCCATGAACAAACCCTCGTTCGACCGACCGGCGGCTTTTACGCTCATCGAGTTGCTGGTGGTCATCACCATCATCGCGGTTCTTGCCGGCCTGCTGCTGCCGGTGACGGGTTCGGTGATGGAGAGCGCGCGCAAGACCGAAGCGAAGTCCACCGAGATGCAGATCGTCGCGGCGGTCAAGAGCTTCCAGACGGACTACGGAGTTTATCCAAATCCGGGCGGCGCGGCGACGGACAAAACGTGGGTCAACACGACCAACCAAAATCTGTTTTACATCCTGCGCGCGACGGAGGCCGCCAATGCCATCGCCCCGGTCATCAACACGCGCAGCGTCGTGTATTTTGAAGGCAAAGACGTGAAGACGCCCGCCACGCCAAAGAGCGGCTTCGCCACGCAAACGGTTTCCAAGACGGTCAAAGGGGTGACCTACTCAGTGAACAAGGATGGACTGACCGACCCTTGGGGGAACGGGTACTACATCCGCTACGATACTGGATACACCGACGCGGTCATCACGCCCTACTCCAACGCCGCCGACGGGGCAGATGATCCCGCGAACACGCCGGCCAATACCCTGCGCTTCGGCGTCATCGCGTGGTCTCCCGGCAAAGACGGCACGCTCAATGCCGCTCCGCCCATCGACGACGTGGTCTCCTGGCAGTAAACTGTTGGCTTGACTTGGCGCAGGCTGGCCTATAGTGACCGGTCACAACGCGGGTGTAGTTCAATGGTAGAACGGCAGCTTCCCAAGCTGCATACGAGGGTTCGATTCCCTTCACCCGCTC
>CAXTMD010000301.1:279-3710 GCA_964245035.1 uncultured Chthoniobacterales bacterium | reverse complement strand
TCCGGGTAGAACGCCACCCAGCGCGTGTGGTCCCACTCGCCCCAGGCGATCTCCCGCCGTAGCCACCAGACCCGCGGGTGTGTCAGCCGCCACCAGCCGAGCCGCAGCAGCGCTCTGACCCAGCGCAGAAGCGGCCAACGCAGGCGCCGGTGTTCCCAGTGGTGCCACACGTAGGCCAGCGACCGGCCGGCGCGCCGCGCGATGAGCAGCATGCTGCGGCGGTCCAGCCGCGACCCGTCGAAATGGTGTTCGACCTCCACGTCGAATCGGGGCTGCAAACGGTAGCCCGCCCGCAAGAGCTGGTGCGCAAACAAGGCGTCGTCCTCGAACCCCAGCGCTCCCGGGCCGAGCGCCACGTCGAACCGCTCCACCTTCGCGAGCACGCGCCGGGAAAACGCCATGTTTGCGCCGACCATCGTGCCCGGGTCGCGCGGGTCGAGCTGATCCGTGCTGGCGAGCCGGGTGCGAAACAGTCCCTCGTTGAACCAGGGCCGCTCCAGTTCCGGCGCGATGCGCACCCCGCCGGCCACCGCGTCGGCTTCGCCGCGCCGGATCGGGGCGCACATCTCGGCGACCCAGTCGGCCGGCGGCCGCACGTCGTCGTCCGTGAAAAGGATGACCTCCCCCCGCGCTTCGCGCAGGCCCAGGTTGCGCGCCCGGCATTGTCCCACGGCGGGTTCGTGCAGGTAGCGCACGGCCATCGCCGGCACGACGGCTTCTTCGACGACCTGACGCGTGCCATCCGTCGAGGCGTTGTCCACGACGAGCAGTTCGGTCGGAAGATCGGTCGGGATCACGCAACGCGCGAGGGCGCGCAACGTCTCGCGCAGGCTGTCCGCGCGGTTGTGCGTGCAGATGATGATCGACGCGGCGAAGAAACCCATGCGCAAACCCTGCGGCCGATCACACCAGCACGGACGGTCTTCCGTCAACGTGCAAGGTGGTCGGGCTGGTGGGATTCGAACCCACGGCCTCTGCGACCCGAACGCAGCGCTCTACCAAGCTGAGCCACAGCCCGAAAATCCTTGCAGGCCGACACTATGGCGCGGATCGCCGCCATGGCAAGCGACATTCTACTTCGCCTGCCGAAAAGCCGCCACGGCCGCCAGGTCGTCGGCGAACGGTTCGCCCCCCGAATACTTGTGCAGGCAGCCGAGCACCTGGGTTAACAAGCCCCCAGCCGCCCCGGCGCAACGCGCGGCGCCGTCCGCGATCACGGGAACGCCGCGCACGCACTGCTCGAACGCGCCGAACTCCATCCGCGATCCACCGGCCGCCACCACGTCGTAAAAACCGTCGGTGAACAGGAAAAACCCTTCTCCGGGCGCGAGCTGCACGTCGCTCTCCGAGGCAGCCAGATTTTCCTGCAAGCCCAAAGGGGGGCACTGAGAGCGGACCGCGTCGAGGTTGCCGCGGCCGTTGCGCGCCACGAGCAGGGGAGGGTGACCCGCGCCGGCCATCGTCAGCGCCCCCGTGCCGGGATCGAGGGCGACGCCCATGGCAGTCAGCATCGAGCGGCCCTTGAAGCTGGCGCGGAAATCCGTGTTCACCGCCCGCAGAATTTCGGCCGGCGAAGCGCTCAGCGCCGCCGCGTGGCGAAACAGCAGCTTGGCCAGCGCGGTCAGCAGCGCGGCGGACGCGCCGTGGCCGGTGGCGTCGGCGATCCAGAAGAACAGCCGCCCGTCGGGCAGCCGCAGCCAATCGTAGATGTCGCCGCCGACCTGGATCACCGGTTGGTAGTGCGCGGCCAAGTCCCAGCCGGGCAGGGGAGGCAGCGACTGTGGGATGATGGTCTGCTGGGTGGCGCGGGCGGCCTCCAGGTCGCGCTCGAGTTCGGCGCGCCAGTCGGCGAGTTCGTGGTTTTGCTGTTCGAGCTGGCGGCGCAGCGCGTGGAGGCGCAGTTGCGTGTTGATGCGGGCCTGCAGGACGGCGGCGTTGACCGGTTTGGTCACGAAGTCGTTGGCGCCCGCTTCCAGGCAGCGCACCTCCTGCTCGTCGCCGACCATGCCCGTGAGCATGATGACGGGTAACTGCGCCACGGCCGGGTCGGCGTGGGCGCGCAGGCGCTCGCAGACCTCCGCGCCGTTGAGGCCGCCGGGCATCGCGTAGTCGAGCAACACCAGCGCGGGCAACCGCTCGTCGATGAGAGCCAGCGCCTCGGCGCCGCCGCTGGCCTGGCGGCAGGCGTGGCCGGCGCTTTCGATGGTGCGGGCCAGGACCGCGCGGCTGATGCGCTCGTCGTCGACGACGAGGAGGTCGGCGGACGGCTCGGCGGCGTTCATGGGGGTGGTGAAAAGAGGGCCGATCGGCGGACGCGGGCGGTTTTCGCTTGCCCGCTTCGGCGCAGGCGATAAAGGATTGCCAGCGACAGGGCGATGCGATAATAAAGCCGTCGCCCGTCAACGCAACCCGAACCCGTCGGGAGCGTTCGATTTCCTAACCACCTTGCCAATTGCCATGACCCTGCCCCGTCCCTTGTCGGTCGCGCTCGCCTGCCTGAGCTTGTTCGCCCTGACCGCCTGTCCCCACAACGACAACGAATCCACGGCACCCGCCGTCGTCCGTGGGCCGACGCCGAAGCCGCGGCCCTCGCCGACGCCGGAGGACGAGGACGAGGTCGCCGCCGAGTCCACGCCGCCGCCCACCCCCAAGCCGCAGAAGGTCGAGGCTCCCCCCAGCAGCAACGGCGCGCCGATCCAGCACGGCGACTATCCCTACGGCTCGCCGGTGCAGGGCAAGCCGGGCTACGTGACGAGCCCTTACGCACCCGATGCCGGGTACGTGGACGTGCACGGGTTTGCGCCCGGCCAAGAAGTGCGCTGCCCGTACACGCAGAAGATTTTCCTCGTGCCCTGAACCCCCTCCGTCTTCCGAGGGGCAGCGGCAGCGTGGCGCGTCGGGGTGGCTTTGTTCAACCTCTCCGGCCCGGCGTGGACGTGGCGACGGTTCGCCCGGTGCCCAGCCCCCCTTTCCAACAGGACCGAGCGTGAGAAAAGAGAAATCCCCAGAACTGCGGGTCCGCCGTGCACCGCTCATCCGGGCCGAGATCAAGGTGCCGGGCGACAAGAGCATCTCCCACCGGGCGGCGATGTTCGCGAGTCTGAGCAACGGCGTGTGCGTGCTCCACCAGTTCGGCCCCGGGGAGGACTGCCATCGCACGGTGGCAGCGATGCGGGCCCTGGGCGTGCAGATCGACCAACCCGAGGCCGAGCCGACGACGCTCATCGTCCACGGACGTTACCGGCAACTCAGCGCGCCGGCCGGCGACATCGACTGCGGCAACTCCGGCACGACGATGCGGCTGCTGGCCGGGCTGCTGGCCGGGCAGCCGTTCCGCTCCCGGCTGACGGGCGACGCCTCGCTCTCTGGCCGGCCGATGGGCCGCGTCATCCGCCCGCTGACGGAGATGGGCGCGCGCATCACCTCCGAGG
>CAXTMD010000301.1:0-269 GCA_964245035.1 uncultured Chthoniobacterales bacterium | reverse complement strand
GCGTGCGCCCATCTCCGTGGGGGCGGCGGAGAACTGCGCGCCGCTCGTCATCGAGGGCGGCCCGCTGCACGGGATCGACTACCACCTGCCGATGGCCAGCGCGCAGGTGAAGGGCGCGGTGCTCCTGGCCGGCCTCTACGCAAGCGGAGAAACCAGCGTGACCGAACCCGGCGAGAGCCGCGACCACACCGAGCGGCTGCTGCGGTACTTCCTGGTGGACGTGCACGGGGCCGAGGGCGAGCCCAACAAGCTCTCCGTGCGCGGCGGCC
>CAXTMD010000300.1:0-5962 GCA_964245035.1 uncultured Chthoniobacterales bacterium | reverse complement strand
GGTTTTCGCTGCCGTCGTCCACGCTGGCCGGGCCGAAGAGGATCTGCTTGAGCGGGCCGGTGGTGCCCATCTTGATACGGGTGCCACGCGGCAGGTTGGCGTGCGGGGTGGCCATGCCCCAGTGGTGGCCCTGGCCGGGGGCTTCCTGCGCCTTGGCGAAGGGGCTGCCGATCATGACGGCGTCCGAGCCGCAGGCGAGGGCCTTGCACACGTCGCCGCCGGTGCGCATGCCGCCGTCGGTGATGATCGGCACGTAGCGACCGCTCTTTTTGTGGTAGGCGTCGCGCGCGGCGGCGCAGTCGACGGTGGCCGTCACCTGCGGCACGCCCAGGCCGAGCACGCCGCGCGAGGTGCATGCCGCGCCGGGGCCGACGCCGATCAGCACACCGGACACTCCGCATTCCATCAGTTCGAGCGTCACGTCGTAGCCGACGGCGTTGCCGACGATGACCGGGATCGTCAGGTCCTGGCAGAATTTTGCGAGGTCCAGCGACTCGTACTCGGTCGAGAGGTGGCGCACCGTCGAGACCGTGCTCTGCACGACGAACACGTCCGCGCCCGCCTCCTCGGCGATCTTGCCGTACTGCGCGGCTTTCTGCGGGATCGACGACACGGCGGCGATCACCCCCGCGTCCTTCATCTGGCGCACGCGCGCGGCGATGAGGTTTTCCTGCACGGGTTCCTGGTAGATGCGCTGGAGGAGGCCCGTGACCTCGTTCTTGTCGGCTTCGAGCACCTTTTGGAGGACTTCCTGCGGGTGCTTGTAGCGGGTCTGGACCCCTTCGAGGTTGAGAACGGCGAGGCCGCCGAGCTTGCCCATCTCGATGGCGAAGGGCACGTCCACGACGCCGTCCATCGCGCTGGCGAGGATGGGGATGCGCAGCTTGATGGGTTCCTGGTCGCGCCGGGGAATCAGGAAGGAGGTGTCCACCTCGTTGGGGTTGATGGTCACCGAACCCGGGACCAGCGCAATTTCGTCAAACCCGTAAGTCACCCGCGCTTTGCGGTTGCGGCCAATCCACATGCCCATAAGGAAAAAAGAAGAAAAAAGGAGAGCGGCTAGAGAACGTTAGAGAGGGTCCACGGCGACACGTTCGTTGGGCCGCCCGCAACGCGGGCAGACCGGCAACGAGGCCGGGCTATGGTCCTCGAATTCAAACCCACATATCGCGCAACGCAACCGGAAATGCAAAGCCCGGCGGGCCCGCCGGGCGCGGCGGCGCTCGTCGAACAGCCACGCGGCGGCGACGGCTAGCAGGAAGGCCGACAGGTAGAGCGAGATGATGACCGTCAGGTGGACGCGGATCATGGTCAATCGACAAGTGGTCGGCGCAGGCGCCGACGAAAGTAATCCGGTCGGCGTGCCGCGTGGCCAACGGCGATGATCCGCACCCGCTCGCCGCGCAAGTCGTAGGCCACGTAGAAGGGGAAGCCCGCTAGGTTCACGCGCCGATAACCACCCGGTCGCTGCCGCCAGAGCAACGGGTGGGAGAGGATCGCCGCCGCCACACTTTCAACTTCCTCCCGGAAGCGTACACCCAGGCCAGCCTCGGCTTCCTCGTAATAGGCGGTCGCCTCAGCGGCCTCTTGTGCGGCTTCAGGTAGAAACTCCAGCGTCATGGACGGCCTGGAGCAATCCGGCGCAGGCGGGCGAAAACCTCGCTGGCAGGGACGGGCGTCGTCTCGCCCGCGTCGGCCCGCGTGATGCGGCGGGTGATTTCTTGCTCCCAGGCAGCCTCCGCGCCGGGGTCTGGCTCTGGTTCGACGCTGCGGAGCAGATGATGGGCGAGGGCGACACGCTGGTCAGGGGGCAAAACGAGAGCGTCTTGCGCGAGAGTGTCGAAGGTGATGGCCACTTGGGCAGAGTAACGCTTGAGAAGTGCGGTGTCGAGCGGCCCGGCTACCGGTACACATCGCTTCCCCAGTAAAACGTGGCCACGCCCCAGGCCGCCTCGTCCGAGCCGCCAGCCGCACCGGCCACCGGTTGCAAGCCGAGCGCGGCCAAGTAGCCGCGCGCGTACTCGTCCGCCAGCGGGTTGCCGGAGGTCGCCTGCCGGAACAAAAACGGCTCGCCGCTCTCCGGACGTGCGCCGACCAAAAACACCGTCGGATCAAGCACGTTCGTCCCGCCCGCCACGGTGAACCGCACCGGCGGCAGTGTCGTCTCCGCCGGTAAACCAACCGGTCCGCTCAGCACCACGCGGGTCGTCCGACCGAGGTCTTCGCTGGCGCGTGGGGCTCCCGGCACGACCGGCGGTGGCAGCGGCGCGGGTCCGGGCGAGTGGACCCGAGGCGGGGCGATGTTGAGGGAGTGGTCGGTCAGGTCGAGCGGCTTGAAGGGCGGCAGGGCGGCGTTGTACGACGGAACGTAGTGGAACGGCAGCGCGGCGAGGGTCTGCGCGGCGGTGGGCGCGGCCAGCCGCGTGGTCAGCGCGGGGTCGTTCATCGCCAGCCAGTGGGCAAACGGGGCGTTCTCCGGTTGGTCGAGCGGCACGAGCACGACGGGCGTGGGCGGCGGCCCCTGCGTGCCGGTGGGCGTGTAGGCGACCTGCAACGCGTAGAAGCTCGCCGCGTGCACTCCCAGCGACCCCGCCAGCATCAGCACCAGCCACCAGCGCGAGCGCGCGCGCCGCTCCCATTGGAAGATCAGCCCGCCGTCGTCGACCGCCGGTTCGTTCGCCATGGCTGCGCGCGGGGCTACGGACTTTGCGGCGGCACGGTCGCCAGCGCCACGGTGTAATCCTGCCGCAGCGCCTGGTTCATCACCGCCACGACCGCCTCGTACGGAGTGCCGCGGTCCGCGCGCAGGATGATCGAACGCGGCGAGCCCCGGTACTCAGTCAGGCGCTGGCGCAGCCCGTCGAGCGTCACCGGTTCGTCCTGGTAGAAGATGCGCAGTGGCGGCCCCGGCTGGAGCGTCACCAAGCGGGCGTCCACCTGCGGCGGCAGGTTGAACGACGAAAAGGGCAGCGTGACCGCGATGCCCGGCTGGAGCACGAACGACGAGCCGAGCAAAAAGAAAAACAGGAGCAGCAGCACGACGTTGACCACTGCCACCAGTCCCAGCGGCAGGGCGGAGACGGAGGCAGCGGTGCGGGTGAGTTTCACGGCCGCCTTTTACTCGCGCCCCGGCTTCTTCTGACGAAACTCGGCCACGGGCTCCGCCTTCGGCGCGCCGAAGGGGATGATGCCGCCTGTGCCGCCGCGGTGGTCGATGAGCAGGTTGACGATCTCGATGCCGGCGCGCTCCATGTCGTGCAGCAGCGCGTTGACGCGCGAGGACAGGTAGCTGTACGCCGCGAAGGCCGGGATCGCCACGACCAGCCCGCCCGCCGTGGTCAGCAGACTCTGGTAGACGCCGTTGGAAAGGGTGCTGGCCGTCACGTAGCCGCCCTGCGAGGACACGGTCACAAACGCCGAGATCATGCCCGAGACCGTCCCGAGCAGCCCGATGAGCGGGGTGATTTGTGCGACGGTGGCGAGCAGGCGCATGTTTTTTTCGAGGCCGGGCACCTCCAGCTGGCCGGCTTCCTGGACGATCTGCTTGAGGTCTGTGCGCGGCAGATCGTGGCGCATGAGAGCCGCGACGACCACGCGCGCCACCGGTCCGGGCGTGGAGCGGCCGATGACTTGCGCCTCGGCGTAGCTTCCGCGCCGCACGAGGTTGGCGATGCCGCGCAGGAGGTCCTCGACCGACACCGAAACGCGGCGCAGGTAGGTCAACCGCTCGGCGAACACCCCAACCGCGATCACACTGGCGGCAAGGATGATCCACATGAGCGGACCGCCTTTGTCGACAAAATCTTTCATCAAGGCACTGGGCTCGCCGTGGCCCGGAGTCGGGACAAAGCGCGTCTCGGAGCAGCCCGGGACCGGCCAAGCATCCCGCCGGGGCGCAGGCGTGTCCAGTGGAAAAATCGAAGGCGGATGCCGCTCGGAGAGCGCCATCCACCGGTCAGATTTGGTTCGTCGGCTGGGTCGGCCGGTCCGTGGCAACCTTTGTGCCGCCGCCGAACACCCGCTTGAAGAAGCCCACCACGGCCACGACGCCGACCACGACAAACTTCTTCGCCGCGATCAGCCCGGCGATCAGCCACTTGAGGCCGCCGACCTTCGCCAGCAGCAGCCCGCCGCCGATCAGCCCGGCCAACGCGTAGGGGGCCACCTTGTCGGTCTTGGGGTTGAAGTCGGCGTACCGGTTGCCCTGGTTGAACTCGATCATCTGCAAGAGGCGCGGCGCGGCGGCGGTGACGGCGTCGAGTTCCTGCATGCGCGCGATGGGTTCGACGACCAGGATACCCCGACGGCCGAGGATGCGGATCTCGTAGTTGAGCGAGTGGTTCGGGTTGCCGTCGCTGGAGAGTTCCTTGGCCCAGTAGAGTTTTTTGGCGGCCTTGTCGTAGTGCGGCGGCTGCGCCCAGCCGACCAGGTGCAGGGGCGCGTAGCCGGCCTGCACGCGCGCGGGGTTGTGGCTTTCCATGCCCTGCTGCATCTGCTTGAGCAGGTCGTCATACTTGATCTTTTCCGCGTCGTCGTCCTTCACGTAGCCCTCGTCGAGGTACGCGACCGTCGCGCCCCAGGAGTCGGCCTGGTCCATGCGCTGGCCGGCGGGCTTGATCATGCCCAGGATGCCGTCGGCCACGTTGGGAGGGTTGCCGAACAAATCGACGATCACCTTGCGCGCGTCGCCGGCGTCGAGGAAGTCGAAGTCCTCGGGCACGTCGAGGGTCACGAGGCCGTTCTGGAGCGTGATCTTGCCGTGCTTGGCCTGGAGTCCGTCGGCGATGGCCGTGAGTTCCTGGTCGGTCTTGTGCTGGCGGGGCGGCGGGGTGGCGTCGTCGGACGGGTCGTCGGCGAACGCGGCGGCGGGCAACAGCAGCAGCAGCGCGGCGGCCAGAGCCAGCCGCGCGAAAGGAAGGCGTTTCATGGCGGGACATCGTCGGGTCGGGGAAGCCCGCGCGCAAGCTTTCGCGTCCGCCCGGCGCAGAAAACCGCTGGAAAAGCCCGCGGGCGGAGCTACTTTCCGCCATGATTACACTCCTTGCGTTGGTTCCGGTGATGGTCGCGGCGGCGGGCTGGGCGGCTCTGACCTACCTGGGTACGGGCAGCTTTGGGCTGGCCATCCTGGTGTTCATCGTGCTCAAGCTGTTCGGGAAGTAAGCCCGGCGCATG
Organism: uncultured Chthoniobacterales bacterium; assembly: GCA_964245035.1. GTDB lineage: Bacteria > Verrucomicrobiota > Verrucomicrobiia > Chthoniobacterales > SZAS-18 > CAHJWO01. The sequence continues at coordinate 790 of CAXTMD010000300.1, read as the reverse complement.
GGCAGGAGCATCTTTGCGGTGGTCGCCGGCTTTCTGCTGGCTGTCGTGCTGGCGTTCGGGACGGAGTTTGCGCTGATCACGCTTTTTCACCGCGAGCCGGTCAACGACTCGGACCGGGAGCCAACGATGCTGGTCATCCTGCTGGTCACCACAAACGCCGCGGCGGCCGTAGGCGGCTATCTGGCCGGTTGGATTGCCGTCCGCCGGCCTTTGGTCCACGCGATGGCCCTCGGTGTGGTTGGCTTGCTCAGCAGCATCCCGCTGGTGGTCACCCACTGGGGCAACGAGCCCGCGTGGTACCACGTTTGCAACTTGCTGCTGGTCCTACCCGCCACGGCAGCCGGCGGCTGGATGCGGGCGCGGCAGGTGGCGGTTGCGTAGGGTAAGGCGTTCCTGTAACTTGGCACCCGACATTCCCGGCTTGGGGGAACAGGGCCGTTATCAGGCTTGCGTCGCTTTGCCGCGGGTAAAGACGCGCCGATGGTCCCCGTTCCCGCTGGCCGGGTCGACCCTTTTCCTGTTTCAATGGCTACCGTCAAACGTGATTATTACGAAGTCCTCAGCGTCCAGCGCAACGCGAACGGCGACGAGTTGAAAAAGTCCTACCGCCGGCTGGCCGTGCAGTACCACCCGGACAAGAACCCCGGGGACCCCAAGGCCGAGGAGAAGTTCAAGGAACTCGGCGAGGCGTACGACATCCTCAACGACCCCGACAAGCGCGCCGCCTACGACCGCTACGGCCACGCCGCCTTTGCCCAAGGCACGGCCGGCGCGGGGCGCGGGCCGTGCC
>CAXTMD010000299.1:362-5968 GCA_964245035.1 uncultured Chthoniobacterales bacterium | reverse complement strand
CGCGGGGACGGTTGCCGCCATCACCGCCGGGACCGCGGGCGTCGCGCCGGTCCCGTCCGCCCCCGCCGCCCTGACCCGGCCGCGGACCACGAGAAAACGGCCGCGTCTCCCGCTCGGACGGTCCCTGGTGGCCGGCGTACTGCTTGGAGGGGCTCGGCGCGCCCTCGCGCATCCAGTCGGGGACCAGACGCAGTTCATCGAGGTTGATAGACGGGAGATCGGCTTCGTTCATAGCGGGGCGGCGACAAAGGAGGGCACGCAGGACGGGAGGTCGTCGCCACGCCGTGGACGCCGGAGAAGGATGGAAAGGTGCGGGCGCGGCCAACATTCCACGGGCGCAGGGTGTCCGCAAGCGGCGGCCACGTGGGTGTGACGAAACACAACCCGGCCGATTGATTTTAGTTGCGAAACGAAAGGCTCGTCATTACAGAAGCAGCATCGGCGGCCTCGCTGTGCCCCCGTCTTTATCGTCACCTCTAGCCACCATCCGTTTTATGTCAGACAAATCCGTCGAGGAAAAAGTGAAGGAAATCATCGTCGAGCAACTCGGCGTCACCCCCGAGCAGGTCACCCCGCAAGCGTCGTTCATCGAAGACCTCGGCGCGGACTCGCTGGACACCGTCGAACTCGTCATGGCGTTTGAGGAAGCGTTCGGGGTGGAAGTGCCTGACGAGGACGCCGAGAAGCTGCTGACCGTCGGCGACGTGACGAAGTACATCGAGAACAAGGCTCCCGGGAAGTAAAGGAGCCGCCGGCTTCGCTCGTGGTTGGTTGGATGATGCGCGCGGCCCTTGCCGCGCGCGAACTTTCGTTGGCGTCCGCCGACGTTCTCCGGTAGGTTCGGCGTCCATGTTCACCGCCGACGATTTCCAGTACGCTCTGGAAAACACCCGCGTGCTGCTCGCGCCGCAGCGGCACATCGCCACCGACGGCAGCACCCGTTTTCGGTTCCGGCTCCTGACCGAGTCCATGGACCGTGTCAACGAGGTCCGCGTCCGCGACGGCACGGTCGACGCGGAGCGTCCGCAGATCCTCACGCCTGCGCACCACGCGCAGCTGCTGCTCGACAATTTTGGCGAGAAGGCACGCGAGTTCGCCGAATGGCTGCAACAGGCCGGCGGACAAACCGCCGCGGTGCTCAAGTACGGGTTCCGCTTTCGCCGCTCCGAGATCAGCCAGCATGTGGTCCACGCGTCCATCGAGACGGTCGGCGAACGTCTCTGCGCCGAGGTGGCTGCCGCGCACGACGACGAACCGCTGAGCGCGGTCTTGCGCGGCGTCGACGACGCGTGGGAGGTGTGCCTGTTGAAGTTTACCATGGACCTGGTGCAGGGATCGGCGGCCTCGAACGTCCAGGATTTCCGCCGCCGCGGGCTGCTGTGAGACGGGCGGTGTCATGATCAAGCTGCTCAAGGCGCTCGTCATCCTGGCCTTGTTGAGCCTGCTCGTCGGCGGCGGGGCAGGGGCCTACTATTTCCTGGTCCAGCAGCCCAAGGAACAGGACGAACAGGAGGCGCACGCCGCCGGGCCCGAGGGGCAGCCCACGCCGGACCCGTCCACGCCGGATTTCGAGAAGATCCGCGACCTGCGCCGCAACCAGCAGTACGCCGACGCGCACAACGCCGCCGAGGCGTTCCTGACGCGCTACCCAGACAGCACGCACCACGGCGAGGTGGAGACGATGCTCGGCGAGTTGAACGTCATCGACCTGATGTCCAACGCGCCAGGCCCGAACAAGATCGATTACATCGTCCAGCGCGGCGACGTGATCGACCGCGTGGCGCACAAGACCAAGTGCAACGAGGAACTGCTTTTCCAGGCCAACGGACTGGATCGCACCATGCTGCGCATCGGCCAGAAGCTGCGCGTGCCGCAGGTCGACTTTGCGGTGGAAGTGCACCTCAAGGCGCGCAAGATCGTGCTGCTCAACCATGGACGGTTCTTCCGCTCGTATCCCATCGAGAACAGCCGGGCGGCCGCCAAGAAGTTCCCGGACATCCACACGAAAGTGCAGGAAAAAGTGGCCACGAAGGATGGCCGCCGGGTGGCGTTCGGCGCAAAGGATTACCCCGGCAGCCTGCGTTCGCTCACGCTCGCGGGTCAGCCTGGGTACACGATCTACGGCGAGGAAGAAGTGTCCGACAAACCGGCCAACGGCGTCGCGCTGAATTCATCGGACGCGGAGGAGTTGCACACCCTGGTCAGCGTCGGCACGCCGGTGACGGTGAGCTTCGAGTGACGTGGTGTGCGCGGAGTGCGGGGTGCGGACGCTTGACCCCAAACTTGTCTGTCATCCTGAGGCGAGTGCAACGAGGTGAAGGATGACAGACAAGTTTTGAGCAGCGCGCTTCTCTGTGATTCACCGCTCGCAACGCAGGTTGCATTTTCGCCATCCCGGCTTTCTGTTGGTCTCCGCTCCCGACCATGAACGTCACTCCCCTGGACTTCGAAAAACCGATCCTCGAACTCGAAAAGAAGCTGGACGACTTCAAGCGCCACCTGCATGGGCAGGAGATCGACCTCGACCCGGAGGTGCGCCGGATCGCCGCGCACCTCGCCAAGACCAAACAACAGGTTTACGCCAACCTGAGCGCGTGGGACCGTGTCAAGATCGCGCGCCATCCACAAAGACCTTACGCGCTGGATTATCTGCGGCTGTGCTTCACGGATTTTGTCGAGTTGCACGGCGACCGGTTCTTCGGCGACGACCGCGCCATGCCGGCCGGACTGGCCACGCTCGACGGCATCCGCTGCGTCGTCGTCGCGCACCAGAAGGGTCGCGACGTGAAGGAGAACATCGAGCGCAACTTCGGCAGCGCGCACCCCGAGGGTTACCGGAAATCGCTGCGGATCATGCGCCTCGCGGAGAAGTTTGGCCTGCCCGTGGTGGCGCTCATCGACACGCCCGGTGCTTACCCCGGCGTGGGCGCGGAGGAGCGGCACATCGCCGAAGCCATCGCGGTGAACCTGCGCGAAATGATGCTGCTGCGTACCCCCATCGTCGCCGCCGTCATCGGTGAGGGCGGTTCCGGCGGGGCGCTTGGTATCGGGGTGGCGGACCGCGTGCTGATGCTGGAGAACTCTTATTACTCCGTCATCAGCCCGGAGGGTGCCGCCGCGATCCTCTGGAAAAATGGCGCACACCGCGCCGCCGCCGCCGATGCGCTCAAGCTCGGTGCGATCGAACTGCAGGGCTTCGGCTTGGTGGACGAGGTAATCCCTGAGCCCGCCGGCGGCGCGCAGCACGACCACCAGGCCGTGGCCAGCAGCCTGCGGAAGGCGGTGGCCGCAAAATTGCGGGAGCTATCCGACCTGCCCGCAGACGAGTTGCTGCCGGCGCGTTACCAAAAATTCCGGGCGTACGGCCGGTTCAAGGAAGGCAAACCTTGATCAGGGCTGCGGGTTCTTCCAGTTGCCTTGGTCATCGGCGGTGCCGTCAATGCCATCCTTGCCTTTGGAGTAAAGATCATACCCGTTCGGGTTGTGTTTGCCCGGGCAGACGTAGACGTAGTCGTGGTTCCAGGGGTCCTTCGGAAGATGGTCCATCAGTTGATACCAATTGCTCGGCTTCGGATCGGTGGCGGGCATGTTCACCAGCGCCTGCAAACCCTGCTCGGTGGTCGGAAACTGGTCGTCGGAGGTCATCCGGTAGGTTTGCAGCGCCTGCATGTACGCCGTGAGATCGGCTTTGACCTTGGCGTCCTGGCCGATGCGGAAACGGTCGCCCAGAACGTAGAAGCCGGTGCTGAGCAGCAGCGCGATGATCGACACCACCAGCATGATTTCCAGCAGGGTAAACGCGCGCGCGCGCAGATGATTAGGGTGGATCATGGGAGTCGGGGGCGGAGGGAACGGCCGGCGAAAGGATGTAGTCGAGCTTTTCCCAGTTGTACTTGAGCTGAATTTGCACCGAGCGAATCGCCACGGTGTCTGAACCCTTGGACAGCGCGACGGTCAGGTTGTTCAATCCCGCCGCCAGGTCCTCGCCCGCGATCACCTTCTGCGCGTGCACCCAGCCCGTGTAGCGAAAGCCCATGTGCGCGTCGCCCTCGCGCATCTCCCCGCGGTAGCCGGGGTCCGCGAGGTCTGGCAGGTGCAACTCGGACGCGAGCGCCGCGGTCTGGTTGGCGGCGACGGTCGGGGCGGCGGCCAGCGTCGCGCCGAGCACCTCGTAGCTGACGACGGCCACCAGCGGCTGGCGTTCGAGCTGGAACTCGAATTTGACCGCCGGCGAGTCCACCGCGTTGAGCACGACGGGGTCTGCCCCCTGCAAGAGCGCAGTGACGACGCCGTACAGGTAACTATCCTCCTGGCGGGTACGCGTGGCCGACACGATCCCGAACGGCTCGCGCACGGTCTCCCTGGCGGGGAAATCCGCCGGCTGGCGCACCTCGGTCTTCTCCAGCCACGTCAGGAACACGGCGCGCAACTGCGACCCATCACCTGGGGCGGCAAACTCCAGGTAGTCTGCGCCGTCCATCGGCACCGTGAGCGTGTCGGAGGTCGGCAGGCCGAGCCCCTGGCCCAGCGGCGCGGAGCGCATCAGCTCGTCGCCGAGTTCGTTCCACACCGACACGCGCGGCCGTCCGGCTCCGGGCTGGTCCTGGTAGAACAGCCGCACCTGCAAGTCGCCCACGCCGGCCACCGGCCGGTGCAAGCGCACGCGGTAGACCGATTCGTTGCCCGGCGTGATCGTCTGGTCCACGGAGGTCGTGCCGCCGATCTGCACCGACACCGTCTCGGCCGCGGCCACGCTCGCCTTGACCGGCACGTACTCGAAGGCCTCGACCCACGTTGGCGCGGACTGCGGCGCGGTGCCCGGCGCGGCGGGGCGCAGGTCGATCCAGGCCGTCAGCGGCGCGGGGTGCGTTGGCACCGCCTGCGCGGCCAAACGATGGAGCACCAGCAGCAGGCCGCAAACGGCGAGCAGGGGGGCATAGAAGCGGGGTGTGCGCACGGAAAGGGGCGGATGATACCCGAGCCCGGCCGCGTCGACAAGCCCGGTCACATGTTGGGATCGACGTGCAGACTATTGGTCACGCTGAAGACCGCGCTGATGATGCTGAAGACGACCGCGCCGACGACGATGGCGATCATCACGACGATGATGGGCGGGATGATGGCCGTGGCAACCTTGATACGGCCGTCCAGCTCGCGCTCGTACACGTCGGCGACCATCTGCATCGTCTCGGCGAAGCGGCCCGACTGCTCGCCCACGGCCATCATGTCCAGATACAGTTCCGGAAAGATTTGCTCGCGGCCAAGCGCCCCCGAGAGGCTGGAGCCATCGACCAGCGCCGCGCGCGAACGGCTCATGCAGCCGCGCAGGTACGTGTTGCCCGACATGTCTTCGAGCAGTTCCATCGTCCGCAGCAGCGTGACGCCGTTTTGCAGCAGCGTGCCCATCGTGCGGGCGAACTGCGCGTAGAAGCTGTAGCGCATCACCGAGCCGAGGGCCGGGAAGCCCAGACGCATGCGGTCCCAGGCAAGCCGTCCCGACGCGGGACGCGTGAGCGCCCTGAACAGCGCGAACCCCGCGAAGCCCACGAGCGCGGCCAGCCACCAGTAGCCGACGACGGCCTGGTTGGCGGCGATCAGGATACGGG
>CAXTMD010000299.1:0-352 GCA_964245035.1 uncultured Chthoniobacterales bacterium | reverse complement strand
GAAAGAAGTTGTTGAGCTGCGGCACCATCACGGTGACAAAGATGATGACCAGCGCCACGCCGACCAGCGCCAGGAACGCCGGGTAGATCAACGCCTGCTGCACGCGGTCGCGCAGCTGCTTCATCGTGCCCAGGTGCTTGACGAGGCGGGCGAGGATGTCCGCGAGCGCGCCGCTGGCCTCGCCGGCCATCACGAGGTTGACGTAGAGCGACGAGAAGATGCGCGGGTATTCCCGCAGCGCCTGCGAGAAGCTGCGCCCGTCGATCAAGGACTGGTGCAGCCCGGCGGTCAGCTGCCGCAGCGACGGCTGCTTGAGCCGCTTGACGAGGATGCCCAGCGCCTCGTCGAGCGT
>CAXTMD010000298.1:0-6029 GCA_964245035.1 uncultured Chthoniobacterales bacterium | reverse complement strand
CCCACCTGAACGTGGGTGAGGTCAGCGAGCGGGTGAATGGGTCCTTGCGTGGACGGGCGAGCAACCTCACCGCCAAGATCAACGACGCCGAAAAGCGCATGATCAGCCCAATGGAAAAGTTCCTGAGCCAGTACCCCAACGAGGGCAAGACGCTGCGCGCCCAGAGCGAGTACGCCCCAGAGTTCGTCGCGTTTCACGACCAGTTGGTGCGCGAAGACCTCCCCCGCCACAAGGAACGTTTCCGCGACTTTCTGAACACCAATCTGACCGAGAGCATCGGCGGGTTGGAAGCCACCCTCGACGCGGAGGTCAAGGCCCACCGCGCGCGGATCGCCCAGGTCAACGGCGCGTTGCGCGAGCTGGATTATGGAGACGGCACTTTCGTGGAGATCGTGCGCCGCGACACGCGCGACGCCGGCATCCGCGACTTCCGCGCACGGCTGCGCGACTGCCTGGGCGCGGGCCTCAATCCGGACGAGACGCAGCGGCTGGAGTTGTACAAAAAAATCCGGGAAGTCGTGACGCGCTTCGTGGCCGAACCGGACTGGCTGGCACGCGTGGCCGACAGCCGGCTCTGGCTGGAGTTTAGCGCGGACGAACACCGCCGCGCAGACGGCGTGGTGGTCAACAGCCTCGGCTCCTCGGTCGGGAAGTCCGGGGGCCAGAAAGCCAAGATGGCTTTCACGATCCTCGCCGCGTCGCTGCTCGCGCAGTACGGGCTGGCCGATGACCCGGCCCGCACGGACAGCCTGCGGCTCGTGGTGGTGGACGAGGTGTTCGCGCGCACCGACGCGCCGAACTCCCACCGCGCGCTGGAGCTCTTCCAGCGTCTGGGCTTCCAGCTCTTGCTCGCCGCCCCCTGGAAAGCCGAGGCGCGCATCGCCGAGCGCTACGTGGACAACTTCCATCTGACGGTCAACAACGCCGACGGCAACGCGTCGCGCGTGCGCCGCGCCACGCGGGCACAGTACGAGGCATTGCGGCCGAAGATTCCGGTAATCCATGGTTGACCGTGAGGAGTTGCTCGCCCAAGCGCAGCGGCGCTACCCGGAGTTTTTGCGCGCGGTGGTCGAAGGCACCGGGTTTTTCCCGCTGGAGTTGCGCATCGGCAAGACCCGCCGGGCGCTCGCCTACGGTGAGCGGGCGGCCGAACTGGCGGGATTTCGCGCGGCGGCGGAAGCCTTGGGCCTCACCGTGGAATGGCGCGAGGTCAGCGACCCACGTTTTGGGCCGCACCAACGCCCCGAGCGAGCCTGCTTCGCCGACGAGGGCGCTTACCTGGAGGCCATGGCAAAGGGAAGGGAGGTACGCGGATTCCGGGAAGACATCGCTTTGATCCGCGCCGAGTGCCCCGCGCTCGGGCCCTGGCTGCCGACCAACGTGTCGGCGGTCATCCGGCACCATGGCGTCTGGCCCGAGCTGCTGCGCGTCGTGCGGTGGTTCCATGCTCATCCCCGGCCAGGATTGTACCTGCGGCAACTGCCAGTCGAAGGGGTGCACACCAAATTCTTCGAGCAGTACCGCGCGATTTTGGACGCGCTGCTCTGCCACGTGCAGCCCGAGGCTGTGGATGTGGCGGCCACACGGTTCGAAGCCCGGCATGGGCTGCGCTGGGAAGAGTCGCTGGTGCGGCTGCGCTTCCTTGATCCCGTGCTCCAAGTCGAGCGAGGGTTTCCCGTGCCCGATGTGGCCGTGCCAGCACCGATGTTCCGCGTACTCTCACTTGGGGGAGCGGTGGTCATTGTGACTGAGAACCTGCGTAATTTCCTCGCTTTGCCGCCTCTGCCCAACGTGGTGGCGGTGTTTGGCAGCGGCGATGCGGCGACTTTGCTCCACGGTGCATCTTGGCTGGGGTCTGCGCGCATCGTGTACTGGGGCGACATGGACCCGCGTGGCTACGTGATCTTGGCGCGTCTGCGAGCCGAGTATCCTCAGGTAGAGAGCATTTTGATGGATCTAGCAACCATCCAGGCGCACAAAACCTTTGCCACAAAGACAACGTTCGACCTGGTAGAACCATTCAGGATACCCCGATCTGACAGAGATCCCATCCTCACAGTTCGCCGCTTGGCGCACCGCCGGGCTTCGTCTCGCTCTACGGCATGTCGATGGCAATCTCGTGCAGCCACCTGAGTTTAGTCGCCTCGATCCCTCTGAGAAGGCGGCGGTGAGTTCCTTGCTCGGGATAATCGTGACAAAGCTACTTGTGGAGAGACTTCTCCAAGCGCCCACGTTTTTGTTCCTCGACGTTTATTTTACGCTTGAGTACCCGGACGGTGTCGACAGAATCTGCCCCGACTTCGCTGCCATGACACCCGGGCAAGGCTGGTTCTCGGTTGAAGCCAAGGGCCGGTCGAGTTACCGAAACGCCACCTTGGATGCCGGCAAACAACAAGCCGAGGCGCTTGGCATTATTAACAACCAGCCGGTGTTGGCAGGGATTGTCTGTGTGACGAGTTTCCGCGGCGGCCAGATGCACGCGCACTTCGCCGACCCACCGCGGCGGCCTCCGGGTAAGTCCTACGCTCTGCACATCGACCCGATGGATGCTCTGGAGAGATACTATGGGCAGGTGACCCGCTTCGAGGCGGCTTCTGAATCGCCCTCGGGGGCTGACGCGGCGCTTGTACCAGGGGTGCGTCTGCGGCGTTCGCCAGCGTTGGATGTGGCGTTTGGCATCTTGCCCGAACTGGCACTTGCCCTGGAGGCACGGTCCCTTGAACGCACGACGCTCATCTTGAAGAGCGTGGCAGAGCGTCAAAGCGGGTTGGAACGAGATCCATACCTGGGTCCCGATGGCATCATTGTGATTCCGGGGCAAAGTTGGCAAAAAGATGGATGAGCCACCGTCGAGGAACAAACCACGCAAGAGGCCGCTGGGTGCAGCCCCTGCCAAGGAGCCTTCGTCTTCGCCCGTGGAAACTCCCACCACAGCCCAGTCCAACACGGGTGGCTTAGTCGGCGAACCGCGCCGACCGATCATCATGGTATCCTCCACGGTGGATGGCATTGAAGACTTGCTTGAACAAATTTTTGCCATCCTCAACGCCCGGTTCACCGTGTGGATGTCGTACAAGGGGACCGTCCCGGTGGATTCACAGAAGTCCAACTTCGACAATTGCCTGCAAGCGGTGGAGCGGTGCGACTTGTTCCTTGGTATTCTAACCACCAGCTACGGCAGCGGGCGCTACCGGAATGAGCTGTCCATCACTCACCAGGAGATGCGAGCCGCGTTGAAGCGCGACATCCCTAGGTGGTTCCTGGCGCACCGGGACTTGGAGTTTGCCTACGACCTCGTCCGTAACCTCGGGTACACGATCCCGGAGAGCATTTCTGAGCTGAACGCGAAGATGAAGGCGCTGAGCGAGCGAGGGCGGCATCCGGTCATTGACGACTACCGAGTGCTGCAAATATACTCGGAGGTCATTGGGTCGAAGGACGAACAGGGCAAGCCACGGGGGAACTGGGCGCAGCCCTTCGCCACGGCGGCGGACGCCCGGGTCTTCGTGGTGGCGCAATTCCTTCGCTACTCCCAAGCCGTCGAGGAAATCAACGCGGGACCCCTCTCTGCCCTCGAACAGATGGCGGAGACAACCCAGCGCCGGGAATGAGCGAGAACGATCCATCCATCGGTGGGCTTTTGGACCAGAGTGAGTCTGCGCATCTGGAGCAAAAAGCTGCGGGCACTTCGTTGGCTGCCATCGGCCGGACGGTCTGCGCTTTCCTCAACTCCGGGGGCGGACAAATCCTCGTGGCGGCTGGTTCCTCGCAGGAGGCCAGGGCCAAAGCGATGGAAGTTGAGCAGCAACTGCGGATGACCGTGAAGCCCGCCGCGTTTTGGACGACGGGCACGGCGGAGTTTCGAGGGGCGCACTTTTGCATCCTGCACGTGCCCGTCGGGCGCGACCGTCCCTATGCGGCCGACGGCAAGATTTACCTGCGTGTGGGGACCGCTGACGTGTTGGCGCCACCGGCGGACATCCAGGGCCTTGTCGAGCGTACCTTCCAGGAAACCGAACGGTGGGAACGCCGCCCGCTGCCCGGTGCCGGCTTGGAGCGACTGGATCTATCCCTCATCAAAGACACAGCCAAGACCGGCATCCAGAAGAGGCACTTCCCCCTTGAGGACGCCGAGCATCCCGAGGCGGTCCTGACTTCCCTGGCACTTTATCGGCGCGGAGTGATCACCAACGCGGCGGAAGTGCTCTTTGGAATTCGTCCCGCGATCCAGTTCCCACAGGTGCGTGCGCAGATCAGCGTGTACGCCTTGCGCAAGGCCAGCGACTTGGTGGACAGCCAGACATTTGAGGGACCCGTCACCCGCATGCTCGAAGAGATGCTGCGCATGATCAGGAAGCACACACCGGTGTCCAGTCTGTTCCGCGGAGGGTTACGCCGCACCGATCAACCCGCCTATCCGGAGGAAGCGGTGCGCGAGGGTTTGGTGAACGCCTTCGCACACCGTGACTACGCAGACTTCCGCGGCGGAATCAGCGTTCACCTGTACCCTGAGCGCCTCGTCATCTGGAATGCCGGCCAACTGCCGCCGGGCATCCGCATCGTGGATCTGAAGCGTGAGCATCCGTCGATGCCGCAGAACCCAGACATCTCGCAGGTGCTTTGGCTGCGTGGATACATGGAGCGCGTGGGACGTGGCACCCAGAGCATTCTGGAATGGTGTCGGGAGGCGGGTCTCCCAGACCCAGCTTGGCAAACCGGTGCGGGAGTGACTTTGACCTTCCGGTTTCCGACGAAGGGGATCAATTTACGGTTCAACGCTCGGCAAAAGAAACTGTTGGCGGACCTGCAGCCAGGTGACCGCATCCGCCAGCCGGAATATTGCCGTGAGTACCTGGTAAGCGAGCGGCAGGGCAGGCGGGATCTGACTGGGTTGGTAGAAGGAGGGTTCTTGGCCCGCGAGGGCGAGGGAGCAAGGACGATTTTCGTCCGCTTGGACAAGGCAGAGAGAGTGCCCGGCCATACCCGGCCATGATGGGACGGCGGCGGGGCGCGACGGTGAAGTGGTTCACTCGTCCGGTTAGATTCGGATTTTTTAGTTGATAAATATCTGCAAGAGATAAACTTGCAAAAGGTTGAGTTCGGATCAGACGGGTGAACCACTTCACCGTCGCGCCCCGCCGCCGTTCCGGCCAACCCGGCCGTACCCGGCCGTACCCGGCCAATGTTCTGGAACAAAGTGCGAACCTGCAAGCCGCAGCATGGCGGCGAAGTTCCGCCAAACCGGTCGCTTCTTTGCCATCTTTGATGGGCAAGGGGATCGCCTACCGTGGCGACGAATGGTGCTTGGGACTAGCCACCGCGACCATCGCCAGCGGCAGGATGTAGGGCGTCCTGCACAGGCCCTGCACCTGCCTGGAGAACGCCTGCCAGCCTGCTCGGTGATCGCCATCGCCAGCGCCCGGCTGGAAGGCTTCCATGGCGACCCGGCCGACTGCCTCATCGTTGCCACGGCCCAGCACGCTGCTGCCGTTTTGGTGATAGTGGACACCAATATTTTGGCGTGGGCGGCGGTAAAAGCGGGCCGCGTGCAGGTGCTGGCCTTCTGACTCGCGGCCCCAAGAAACATTGGTCAACACAGGGCTGCTCTGCGCCTCCCCTGCCTCCCTTGGCTTATCCAGCCCGTGCCCACTTGCCGCGGGAGTTATTCCTCCGAGACCATTTTGTCCCGAAAGTATTAGCGGACGTTACGGAACCCGCGCGCGAAAACCCGCCAAAACCGCCCTACTTGCGTGCCGGTTGGTAGGAGTGAGCACGGCTTCTGCCGTGAAAGGACGCTTCCCCAGCCGCCGCCCGTCCTACAAAGCACGGCACCGGTAGGAATGTCGTACCCCCCTTCGCCTCGGCGGGTAACCTCTGTCTAAGTTGTTCGCTGTAAACGTATGATACAAAGTAATCCGGTGAACGACATGCCGGGATACTGGGAGGAGCAACGATGCCCTTGGCGCGGCGCAAAAGGGTGACAGCGGCGAGACCTTTTCTTCCTTACCCCTCCTGCGCCGCCTCCCCAC
>CAXTMD010000297.1:5637-6051 GCA_964245035.1 uncultured Chthoniobacterales bacterium | reverse complement strand
TGGCGGCGATGGAATACCTCACGGCACATCCGCCGGAGGACGCGCTGCGCGAACGAATCATCGCGGACAACTTGGCGGGCAGCCTGCCCGCCCGACTAGGCTGGCCCACCCTGGCGGCCTACGAAGACGTCTCGGCGGAGATGGGTAAAATCGCGGTGCCGACCTTGCTCGTCGCCGGGGACCAAGACCGGCAGGACCCGGTGGAGCAACACCGGCGGGAGGTGCTCCCGCGCATTCCCGGCGCAAGGATGCAGATCATCCCGGACTGCGGGCACCTGATCCCGGTTGATCAGCCCCTCAAATCCGCTAAGGCGATCCGAGCGTTCTTAGACGATGTACTCAGACCTTCCCACAATTGAGTTCACATCGCGATAGACCACCCAATTAGCGCGATCGACCAGTCAGGTATAGGAG
>CAXTMD010000297.1:0-5627 GCA_964245035.1 uncultured Chthoniobacterales bacterium | reverse complement strand
GGCTTCCTAAAGGGGCCGACTTCACTCGGTACGACCGGGACGTTTGTTCCTGGCTTCAGAGTGCTGAGAGAAAACGCGGGAGCGGGTCGTTGACGACCTCGGGTGCCTCCAGCGTCACCGGGTGCGAAGCGCCCGCGATGATCTCCACCCGCGCGCCGAGGATCTGCTCACCGATGATCCGGGCGGCGGCCGGCGGCGTGCTGGGGTCCTCCGAGCCGGCCAAGGTGCCCACGCAGCCGCTGGGCGCGCCGCCCGCCGAGTGGGGCGACGAGGTGCAGGTGCTCGAACTGGCAGGCAAAACGGAGATGACGCGCGAGTACGTGACGTTCCACCGGCCCAGCCGCACGGTGATCGTGGCGGACTTGGCCTTCCACGTGACGGAGGACGCCAGCGCGGGACTGCGGCTTTACGCCTCGGTGGTGCTGAAGGACGGCGGCAGTCACGACACGGCGATGCCGGCCCCGCAAAAATGGGCAGCGCGCGACAAAGAAGCGTTTGAACGCTCGCTCGAACAGATGATGACCTAGGACTTCGAGCGTGTCATCGCCGGCCACGGCGACGTGCCCGTGACAGACAAGGCGTCCCTGGCCGAAGCGTTGCGCACCGTCGGCCTGACCGGTCAGTAGGACCACCAGCCGCGGTTGTCGTGCTGACACGCTGTGGCCTCCGTCGCACTGGTTATCTGCGGGTCAGGCAAGGTTTGACCGTCCGCCGGCTCCGGAGCGGGCGAATAGGAGCCGAACCTCGAAAACGCCTTCATTTGCTTTTGTTTGCGGCAGGGGGCGGAGAGGTTCACCAAACCCCGAAAAACACCCGAAAACATGCAAGCAGAACTTCTCCGTCATCTCACCCATCAAGGTATCCAGGCCGTGCAAGCCGCCTGCAAGATGGGCCAGGAAGCCACCAAGAAAGTCGAAGGGATGGTCACGTCTCCCGAACTCAAAGAATACCTCCAACGCGGCAACGAGCGCACCCGCCAATGGACCGAGCGCCTTTCCAAAGTCCAGCAAACCACCCACGGCACGAACGAAGAGGGCGACAACCCGATCATCCGCGCCCACCAGGAGGTGGCCGACCGCATCGCCGAGCACGCCAAGGACCCGCAGGAGCGCGACCTGGGTCTGATCGCCAGCGGCCAGTTGGCGCTGCATTACTACGTCGGTGCCTTCGGCACCCTGGCCTCCTACGTGGACGCCATGGGCGAGAAAGAAGCGGCCAGCCTGCTCAAGCAGTGCGCGGACGAGGCCAAGCAGGGCGACGAAGGCTACACGAAGCTAGCCAAGGGAATGCTGCAAGGCGCGTGATCGAAAAGGTGGCGGGATGTGGGCCTCATCCAGCCACCGGCAGCCGACGGCCAAGGGCGGCGCCAGCCCCTATTTCGTTGCCATCAGCCGGATCGCTTCCCAACCCTCTGCCGGGTTTTGTTCGAGACATTCTCGGCAGCGGGTCAGGTACAACGCTGCCAGTCGGTCCGCGGGATCGACGCGCAGGCAGCCTTCCAGCGTACGCGCGGCCCCGGCGAAGTCGCGTCGGCGGTAGCGCAGGATCGCGTCCTCGTAATCCGCCAGGATTTCCTCCCGTTCCATCGGGAGGGTTTCCGTCAGCGGCCCGAGCACGGCCATCACCTCGGTCGGCCGCGTCTTGCCCTTGACCTGCACGCGGTCCACGGTGCGCAGCCGGAACGTCTCGCTGACCATCACCGCCACGCTCTCGCCGACGAGCAGGTCCAAGCCGTAGTCCTTGGTCAGGCCCTCCAGGCGTGAGGCGGTGTTGACGGCGTCGCCCATGACGGTGATTTCCATCTTGCTCTTTTCGCTGCCCAGACCGCCGACGATGGCCTCGCCGCCGTTGACGCCGATGCCGATCGACAGGTTCATCCGGCCCTCGGCCGACCAGCGTGTGTTGAGCGCGAGGAGGCGCGCGCGCATTTCCAGCGCCGCGGCGACGGCCTGGCGGGCGTCGGCCTCCGCGCCGTCGGTGTGCATGGACCCCCACACGGCCATGACGGCGTCGCCGATGAATTTGTCCAACGTGCCGCGGTGCCGGAAGACGACTTCCACCATCTCGCCCAGGTATTCGTTGAGCTGCGCGACGAACGCGGCGGGGTCGTCCGCTTTTTCGGAGAGCGTGGTGAAGCCGCGCACGTCGGAGAACAACACCGTCACGCACCGCCGCTGGCCGCGCACGAGCTGGTCGTAGCGGTCGCGGTCGCGCAACAGTTCGCGCACGATGTCCTTTGACACGAGCCGGTCGAGCACGCCGCGCACGCGGGCTTTCTCGGCGCGTTCGACGGCGTACTCGCCGACGAGTCCGGCCAGCCCGCCGACGTTGAAGATCAGCAGCGGTGCGAACGCGAGCGGCATCAGCCCACCGTGGTTGTAGAGCCATTGCAGGACGCCGACGCCCCCCACGCTCACGGCCGCCAGCGTCCCCAGCCGCGCCAGCGGCGGGCGCATGACGACGCCCACCGCCCACGCCAGCACGCCCGCGCCGAGGATCAGCGCGAAGTCGGTCCAGATACTCGTGAGGGTCAGGTAGTCTCGGTTTAGCGCCGCGCCGAGCGCCTGGAGTTGCAAATCCGGCCCCGGGAAGTCGCCAAAGGGCGTGGGCTGCATGTCGTGGAGGATCGGGGCCGACGCGCCGACGATGACGATCTTGTCCTGGAAGAACGCGCCGTCGCCGTAGTTGCTTTTCCACAGGGCGTCCGAGAAAATCTCCCACAGCGCGTGCGGAGGGTAGTCGACGCCGTGGGCCAGGTCCGTGTAGCGAAACATCTGCGGCTCCGGGTCGGCGGGCACGAGGTCGCCGCGGCCGAGTTGGCGCAGCGCCCGCGCGGTCTCGGACTCGTACGTCGGCTCGCCGGGCAGCGGCCGGCGGTCGTTGTAGCCGCTTGGCGTCGTGCGGAAGAGCAGGGTGCGGATCGCCCCGTCCACGTCGTGCTTGTAGTTGACGTAGCCCACGCGGGGGTCGTGCGCCGGGTCGTCGAAGAGCGTGGGGGCCGGTCCCTGCCAGGCGTCGTCGTTGCCGGCGTTGATGGTGCGGTTGTCGATCACGATCTGCCGGGGCACGAAGCTGGCCCCGACGACGACGCGGTCCCGGTGCCGATCCAGCGCGGTGCGGAAGGCGGCGTCCCCCGTGAACGGGTTGGGAAAGGCCATGTCGAACACCACCAGCCGCGCCCCGGCGGACGCGAGCCGGTCGAGGACCAGCGCGTGGATCTCGCGCGACCAGTCCGCAAAACCCTTGCTGGCGCTGATGAGCCGCAGGGCGGGGGAGCCTTCGATCTCGTCGGGCCACAGGCCGTCGAGCTTCATGGTGGCATCGTCGACGCCGAGAAACACGAGGTCGGGCCGCGGCGCGGCGGGGCGGCCGTGCCGGCGCAGGAAGTTGCCGGCCGTCATCTCGCCGCGGCGCAGGAGGTATTCGCCCGGGTGGGGCGCGGCGATCTCGTGCCAGAACAGCCAGCCGAACCCGAGCGTCGGCACGGCGGCGACCAGCGCGAGACCGACCTGCCGGCGGATCCGCGCGGCCAGCCAGCGGAGCAGCGAGGCAATCATGATCCGGCCGACTCTCCCGCGAAACCCACTCTCCGCCAAGCACAAAACGAAAACTTTAGTCTCGCCGGACGCTTGACACTCCGGCGGCGGCCATGCCAAAACAGGCAGCCTTGCGTCCCCGTATTCTTCTCTGCCTGACGTTGTTGCCGCTGTGGTTAGCCCTGCCAGGCCGGCCGCTGCGCGCCCAGAGCTTTTCGCCGCAGACCGCCGAGGGCCAGATCGAGCGTTCCCGCCTGCCCAATCCGGCCCTGCCGCTCTCGCCCGGCGCGTTGTCGCTCGGCGAGCCGCCCGAGGCCAGCGGCAGCACGGAGGAACCCCGCGCGCCGGCCGCGGAGGGCGACAGCGACCTGGGCGTGCAGTCGCTCCTGCGCGCGAAGGAGACACCGCACCCGTGGTCGCTCTTTGCCGACGGCGGGTTCATCTACACGACCAACGTCGCGCTGACGGACCACAACGCCCGCGACGACTTCTTTTTCGTCGGCGAGGGTGGGGCCAGCTACGAGTGGACGCCCACGCGCGACCTGAGCCTTTCCGCCGCCGTCCGCGAACAATATTTCGCCTACAACCGCTACGACCAACTCGACTTCGGCGCGTTCAACGCCGCGCTCGCCGCGGCCTACACGGCGCACCGGTTGGACGACGTGGTCCTGAGCGCACAGCTCGGCTTCACGCGGCTGACGCACGGCGGGGTGTTCGATCGCGAGTTCTACCGCAACGGCAGTCTGGCGCTCGGCGCGCAGAAGGTGTTTTCCTTCGGCCGCGCGCAGTTGGTCAGCCTCGGCGGCGACATCGACCTGGGGCTTTCCCTGCCGCACGCGGCCGAGCGCGAGGAGTTCGGGCTGTCGACGGGTTACATCGTCCAGATCACGCGGCACCTCTCCGTGCAGACCGGCGGACGCGCGGCCTATTTCCTGTACGCGGCGACGAGCCGGCAGGATTTCAACGCCTCGGGCAGCACGGGGCTGACGTACACGTTCACCCCCTGGTGCAGCGCGGGCGCGACGGTTTCCGGCACGGTGGACCGCTCCAACCGCACCGTGTTCGACTACAACGTGCTCAACAGCGGGGCCAGCGTGTTTTTCCGGCTGCGCTTCTGACCTCCCTCCTCCCGTGATGAATCCTGCTTTCCTGCCGTTTCGCCGCCGCTGGCTGGTCGTGGCGCTCGCGGTCCTGAGTGTCGGCGTGACCCGCGTCCGGGCCGACGGCCTGAAGTCCGCGCAGGTCTCGCGCATTTTCAACGACGTGCGCCTCCTGCCCGAGAGCGGGCAGCCCCGACCCGCCGTGGTGTCGGACTCCGTCAGCGGCAAGGCCGCCGTGCAGACCGGCAACGCCTCGCGCGCGGAGTTGACGTTTTCCGACCTGACCCTGACCCGGCTCGGAGCCAACTCGTACTTCTCGTTCGTCAACGGCACGCGCGACATGAACCTGCAAAGCGGCACGATGCTGCTCCAGGTGCCCAAGGACGCGGGGGGCGCGACGATCCACACCGCGGCGGTGACGGCGGCGATCACGGGCACCACGCTGATGGTCGAGTACAACCCGAAGAACTATTCCAAGATCATCGTGCTCGAAGGCACCGTGCGCGTCTCGCTGACGGGTCACCTGGGCGAGAGCCTGCTCGTGCACGCGGGCGAGATGATCATCGTGCCGCCGAACGCCGCGCGGCTGCCCGAGGCGGTGACGGTGGACCTGAAGGTGCTCTTCGCGACGAGCGGGCTGATCAAGGATTTTACGCCCCTGGCTTCCAACGGACTGATCGACCGGGAGATCGGCCGGCAGAAGCGCAAACTCGACGGCGGGGAGTTGCAGAGCACGGAACTGTTCATCGTCGGCCGGGGCACGGAGGTGCAGGTGGGCAACGTGGCCTACGCTGCGCAGACGAACGAGCGCATCACCGCGCAGCAGGGAGCGGAACGGCCGATCAAGTTCGTGCGTCCGGCCGGGGTGGTCGTGCTGCCGCTCCCCACGCCGCCGCCCGTCACTCCGCCGCCGGTCACACCAACCCCGCCGCCGGTCACGCCAACCCCGCCCAACACGCCGACGCCGCCGCGTACGCCAACGCCACCTAAC
>CAXTMD010000296.1:0-6055 GCA_964245035.1 uncultured Chthoniobacterales bacterium | reverse complement strand
GGTCAAAGCCCAGTTCGAGCGCCTGTGGCAGGCCGAGCAGGGCACGCTGCCGCTCGCCGCGGCTCGTGGCGGCGAGGAACGTTGAAGCCAACTCCGAGTCAGTTAAATTCAGCGGCTGGTTTTCTTCCTCTGTCATCCTGAGGGGCGTGCAACGAGGCGAAGGACCTCGCCGGGAGGTACCAGCGTGCCAATCAACGGAGACCAGAGCAGAGGAGTGGTGCCAGATCGGGTCAAAATCGGGAAGCGACGCGTGTACCCTGCGGCGAGGTTCTTCGCCTCGTTGCACGCCCCTCAGGATGACAGAGGAAGAAAAGAGAGCGCCGAGGGCATGTCCTGCGGCAGCCTGATCATCTTGCAAACTGGTGTAAGCGGTCCTTCACACATTACGAGGAACTGGCCTCAATCCTCCGGCCGCTCGCCCGACGGGCACATCTTGACGATGCGCGGATCAAAGCGGCCGAGCACGTCCACCAAGTCGGTCTGCGCGGCCATGACCGTGTCGATGTCCTTGTACACGCCGGGCACCTCGTCCAACCCGGCCGAGAGCAGGTCCACACCGCGCTCGGCCAGCAGCTTCTTCGTCGCGCTCCAGGTAAACGACTGCAACGCCTGCGTGCGGCTCATCACCCGGCCCGCGCCGTGCGAGGCGCTGTCGAGCGAGAGCGCCTGCCCCTTGCCGCGCACCACGTAGCCCGGCGACGCCATGGAACCCGGGATGATCCCGAGCACGCCCGGCCCGGCAGGCGTCGCGCCCTTGCGGTGGACGATGACCTCGCGCCCGCCGTGGGTTTCCTTCCAGGCGAAGTTGTGGTGGTTCTCCACGTCGAGGATGCACTCGGCTCCCAGCTTGCGGCCAATGGCGCGGTGGATCAGTGCGTGGTTGGCGGCGGCGTAGTGGCCCATCAGGTTCATCGCCGCCCAGTACTGCTGGCCATCCTCGTCGTCGAGCGAGAGCCAGGAAAGGCGCTTGAGTTGGGTGGGCAGTTCCTCGTGCCGCGCCACCGCGCGCTTGCTGTAGTGCTCGCACACCTTGGCTCCCGTGCCGCGCGAGCCGCTGTGGCTGAGCAGCGCCACGTACTCGCCCGGCGGGATGCCCAGCGCATCGTCTTGGACCGTGAACGTGCCGAACTCCACAAAATGGTTGCCGCTGCCGCTGGTGCCGAGCTGCGTCCACGCCTTGTCGCGCAGCTGCTGCGTGATGGGCGACACGCTCCAGTCCTCGTCCATCACGGCGTGATCCCTGCGCTGCTTGAAGCCGGCCCCCACGCCGAAGCGCGTCTCGCTCTCCAGCAGGTTGGCCAGGCGGTCGCGCTGACCGGCCACCGTGCTGGCGGCGCGTTCGTAGACGGTGAGCTTCATGCGGCAGGCGATGTCCACGCCCACGGCGTAGGGGACCACGGCGTTTTCGGTCGCGAGCACCCCGCCGATGGGCAGGCCGTAGCCGACGTGCGCGTCAGGCATGAGCGCGCCTGCCACGGCCACGGGTAAGGCGCAGGCGTTGGCCATCTGCTGGACGGCGGCGGCGTCGAGGCCCTCGCCCCATTGGTGCCAGGGGGCGAGTTCCGCGCGCGGCGTGAACGCTGGCCGGTAGAGTGCCCGGGCCAGAGGCGCACGCAACGAATCGGAGAAAAACGTCGTCGGATCGGCCACGATGCGGCCGATCTCTGCGGGCAGTTGCGCCCCGTCGCCACCTTGCGCGACGAAGCTGCGGATAAATTGGTGGGCGCACTGGATCGGTTCGCCCGCAGGCACTCCGAGGTGCAGCAAATCTTGTGTGTTCATCAGTTGATTTGGGGAGAGTGAAAGCTAACGGAAAATGTCTGGGAGGATCACAAGCCGGGGGGAACCGGATCGTTCCCCCGGCTTGCTTTACGAACCTGCGGTCAACCCGCGGAAGCGGGTGCCGGCGCGAAGCGTGCCGGGCGCATCGAGTACGACGCGCGGCCCCGGCTCAGCGAGCGGATGGCGTTGGCGTAGCCAAAAAGCTCGGCCAGCGGGGCCTCGGCCTGGATGGTGACATCCAGGTGCCCGGCTCCACGGCTCTGCTCCTCGACGCCCACGACCCGTCCGCGCCGCCGGTGCAGGTCGCCGAGCAGGTCGCCCCGGCACTCGTCCGGCGCGACGCACTCCACGGCCATGATCGGCTCCAGCAGGATCGCTCCCGCCTGGCGCAAGGCGTCCTTGACCGCGAAGATCGCGGCCAGACGGAACGCCAACTCGTTGCTGTCCTTCGCGTGGGCTTGGCCGTCGATGATCTCGACCGCCACGTCCACGACCGGGTGGCCGCCGAGCACGCCGTCCGCCAGTGCCTCTTCCACGCCCTTGCGGCACGCGGCCAGGAACTGGCGCGGAATCGCCCCGCCGACCGTCCAGTCTGCGACGAGGCTGCCCGCGCCGCGCTCGCGCGGGGCGACCTGCACGGTCACCTTGGCGAACTGGCCGACGCCGCCGTTTTGCTTGCGCTGTTCGCCCTCGCCGGTGGCGGCGCGGGTGGCCGTTTCACGGTAGGCGATGCGCGGCTGTCCGGTGGCGGCTTCCACGCCGTGGTCAAGCGCGAGCTTTTGCTGGATGATCTCCAAGTGCAGCTCGCCCATGCCCGCGACGAGCGTCTGGCCCGTCTCCGGGTCCGTGCTCACGTGGAAGGTCGGGTCCTCGTCGGCCAACCGGCCCAGCGCGTTGCCCAACTTCTCCTGGTCGGCGCGCGTCTTCGGCTCGATAGCCATCGACACGACCGGCTCGGGGAAGCTCGGCGGCTCCAGCAACACAGGCTGCCCCTCCTCGCAGAGGGTGTCGCCCGTGCGCACGTCCCGGCAGCCCACGACGGCGGCGATGTCGCCGGCCGGGCAAGCTGCCAGTTCGCGCTCCTTGTCGGCCTGGAGCTGGAGCAACCGCGCCACCCGCTCGCGTTTACCCGTGCGCGGGTTGAGCAACGTGTCACCGGGACGCAAGGTGCCCGAGTACACCCGCACGAAGACCACACGGCCCTTGTGCCGGTCGCTCCACAGCTTGAACGCCAGGGCGCACGCCGGTCCTGCCGGATCGGCGGGTAGCGCCACGGTTTCACCGGTGTCGGGCCGTTGACCTTGCGCCGCCGGTTTGTCCAGCGGACCGGGCAGGTAGGCGACGATGGCATTCAACAGCGCGGACACGCCCACGTTCTTGAACGCCGAGCCACCGAGCACCGGCACGAAACGGCCCACGAGCGTCTGGCGACGGATCGCCGCCCGCAGCTCCGGTGCGGTGACCTCCTGCTCGCGCAGGAAAAGGTCGCCGACCGCCTCGTCGATTTCGGCGAGGGCCTGGACGAGTTCCGTCCGGGCGGTGCGCGCCTCCGCAGACACGGACAAGGCTGGGTCGGTCACGTCGACTTGGCCGACGAGACCGTCCTCCGCGCCGAGCGGCAGCACAACCGGCCAGGCGTTGGCACCCAGCTTGCGGCGCAACTCGCCCGCCACGCGCGCGAAGTTCGCGCCCGTGCGGTCCATCTTGTTGATGAACGCGATCCGCGGCACGCCGTACTTGTCGGCCTGCCGCCACACGGTTTCGCTTTGCGGCTGCACGCCGGCGACGGCGCAAAACACGGCGACGGTGCCGTCGAGCACGCACAGGCTGCGTTCCACCTCGGCGGTGAAGTCCACGTGGCCGGGCGTGTCGATCAGGTTGAGCCGATGGTCCTGCCACGAGCAGGACACGGCAGCGGAGTTGATCGTGATGCCCTTGTCGCGCTCCAGCGGATGGGAGTCCGTGGTCGTGTTGCCGTCGTGCACCTCGCCCATCTGGTGGATGACACCGGTGTGGAAGAGGACGCGTTCGGTCAGCGTGGTCTTGCCCGCGTCGATGTGCGCGGCGACGCCGAAGTTGCGGGTGCGCCCCAAGCTGGAAAGCACTGGCGAACCACGGCAGTCCTGCACTTGGCCGGGGCTGACGTTTTGGATGGTGGGATGGAGGGTCGGTGTGTTCGTGTTCATGGTTTGTTTGTGTGTTGTGGATGGGCGAGCGCGGCCAACAAAAAAGCCCTGGGTGGATGACCCAGGGCTGACAGGTGGCAAACTTCGCCGCGTGTGTTGTGCCGGAAGACGTACTTGGTGGCTACGTTTTACCGGGCGGTTCCGCCCGCGGCGCGATGCTCCTGTGCCCTGGCAAGAATTTGCCGGGCGACAATCTGATGTGTCTGGAGGAGCGCGCGCATGGTCGCAGGTTGAACGAACGTGGAGACTACCTTCAGACGGCAAACCTCGTCAAGCGCCATTTGCTCCGCGCAACGAAAGCAGCAGGGCGTTCAGGTCTGCGCGGCCGGCGGGCAGTTCGGGCAGGGGGCTGCGCTCGGCGGCAGCGGCCAGTTCGGTGGACAGACGGTGAAACTCGCTCTCGTGGAAAGCGACATCGTCGTCCGCCAGCGTCCCCTGCTCGGCTCCGGCGAGCTTGCGGGCGACGAGTTCATCCACGTGGCGGAGGTGGAATTCGGCCCCGTTGAGGGTCACGAGGTTGGCCTCCACTTGGCCCGTGCGCATGAGGTGGATGCCGGTCAGCAGCACGCGGTACACGTAGAGCAGCGGCTTGATCCGACGCGGGTGTTCCTTGTCGAAAAGCTTCCACTGGTTGTGCGCGAAACCTTTGTAATGGTGCGCGTGGTGGCGGGTGACACACCGCCGGGCAATGTCGCGCAATGCGTCAAACGCTGGCTGCCTGGCGTGGACGACCAGGGGAGAGAAGATTTGTTCGAGCACGTAGCCGTTTTTCTTGAGCACAAGCCGGAAAAACTTGCGCGCGTCGTGGGTGACGAGATCCACTTCCAGACCGCCGATGATGCGTTCTTGGGTCAGCGTCTCGTCGGTGACTTCCAGGCCCAGCAGTTTGTCCGGTGGCAGCAAGTGGACGCCGCGCAGGTCGTAGTCGCTGTCGGCGGACGGAAAGCCGTAGAGGTGCGCGCCGCTGACCGTGGCAAACAGCAGCGGATACGGGTGCGCGGCCACGGCCTCGCGCAGGCGCGGATCGTCCAGGTTCATAAACGGGCGCGGCGGGCGCGCAAAAGGAAGTCGTTGGCGGCGGCGTAGTCGGGCCGCTCGGGCAGGCGCGTGCGGACAAAGGCGGCGTCGAAGCGCGCGTGCAGGTCCAGGCGCAGGCGGTTGGTTTCCTGCCAGGAGAGTTCGCCGCGCTTGATGGCCAGCAGCTCGGCGCGTCTTTCCGTGGGCACGCGCACGACGAGTTCGCCGGTTTTCAGCGCCGCGATGCCCGAGTGCAACAAGCGGATGGGGTGCATGGCGTGTTTGTGCTTGATCTCGCCCTTGGCGCGCAGGTCTTGCTCCAGCTTCTTGAACTGGCTCAAAACGTAACCGTTGTACGTCTTGTAGAGGAGTTTGGAGAGGAACGCACCGCGCATGGCGAGGAGTTCCAAGGCCAACGGCTCGGCGTGTTCCACGAGCGGTGTGTGCAGACACTCCAGGATGTTCGGGTTGGCCTTGAGGGCCATGACCAGGAACTTCTGCAACTCCCAGTAGCATTCCTGGTTGGCGTGATCCTCCAACTGCTCGGGCGCGCCGAAGAGGCTCCAGTGCAAATCGGCGGGTGGCAGGTAAACCCCACGCCGGTCCGTGTCGGAACTCTCGTCGTCCAGGCCGTACGCGCGCGAACCGACCACACAGCGGTAGATGATGCACGAGCGCAGTTCTTCCAGATCGTCCGCGCGTGCGGCCGCCGCCTCCATCTCCTCGCTGTAGTGCTGTTTGAGGATGGAAAGCTCGTGGCGGCGCAACGCGGCCTCCTTTCCATCTGCAAAACGCACGAGGTAGGCGTGCGCCGCGTCCTCGGGCACCTGGTAGACCACGCCCACCGCACCCGGCGGCTTGGTGGCCGCGCCGTGGAAGCAGCGGACCTCGGTTCGCGTGACCACGCGCGTCCCATTGGGAAGCAGGAGGTGAGGGGACGCCGCGGCGGTTTCCATCCCGCAACCATCGAGGCCGGCCGGGCGACGTGCAAGAACGCTTGCCGCCGCGCCTGGTCTCACTCCACCGTCACGCTCTTGGCGAGGTTGCGCGGCTTGTCCACGTCGCGGCCG
>CAXTMD010000295.1:3624-6058 GCA_964245035.1 uncultured Chthoniobacterales bacterium | reverse complement strand
ACCTGCGACCTCCTGGTCCCAAACCAGGCGCTCTACCAAGCTAAGCTACACCCCGGACTTTCTGCACGGCGAAGAACGCGGCAGGGACACACCCGCCAGGACGTACTATGCCCCGGTCGGCAAGGAAGGCAAGGAGTTCCGCCGCTGCCCGGTGGCTTCGCGCAAGAAGCGGCGCAGGGCAAGAACCAGTGGGATGATCACGGCCGCCGTCAGGGCCGCCGCGACCGTCGCGACGGCCCGGTTGGAGTGATCGGCCACCGCGCCGTAAACGATCGGCGCCACTCCGCCCGCGCCGATGGTACCCGTGTAGAAAATGGCGAAGGCACGGCCGACCCCGCTCGGACGCGCCAGTTCCGGCACCGTGCCGTAGAGGACGGAGGAGGTGCCGTTGAGCACGATGCCGAGCAGCGGCAGCAAGGCGAGCGTCGGCCCGAGCGGCAGTTCCAGCGTCGCCACCATGAAAGCCGCGGTGGCGGCTTCCGTGATTGCCACGCTCCACACGACCCCCAGCCGTTCGCCCAGCCAGCCGCAGCACGCCTTGCCCAGCGCCCCACCGGCGAACAGCAGGGCCAAGCCAACCCCAACGGCCGCCGCGTGGCCGCCCTTGTCCCGCAGGAGAAACGGCAAAAACAGCAGGTAACCCATCCGGGTGGCGGTATCCAACGCACCGATGGCGACGAGCAGGCCGAAGCCGCGACCATCCCGCCCACCGCTTTCTGCGCCGCTGTCCACGGCGGCGGTGACAGACCGGTGCGGCAGGATCCACCGCAGGCCAAAAGCCACGGCAAATCCGACGAGCGACATCGCGCCGACGACGGGCCGCCAAGCGACGACCGGCAGCAGCAAGGCGACGCTCGCCGGAAAGATCGCCTTGCCCAGGTCGCCGGCAAAATTGTAGACCCCGAGCGGCCCGCGGGCGTTCGCCCCGTAGGTGTGGGTGACGAGCAGCGACGCGCGCGGGTGCTGCATGCTCGACCCGACCCCTGCGAGGATCAGCCCGGCGCAGAGTCCCGCGAAGCCGAGCGGAAGCGCGACGACTAGGTAGCCGGCCGCCGCCAACGCCGTCGCCAGCGTCAAAGCCGCCCGGGGGCTGAGCCTGGCAGCCCACCGGTCGGCGGGTACCTGCAAGACACCCATCGTCGCGGAATAGAGTGCCCGCACCACCGCCAGGGCAGCGTACGACAGACCAAACTCCGGCTGCCAAACAGGCAGAAGCGCGTAGAGGGCGTCGGTGTAGCCGTCATGCAGGAGGTGGGCCGCGCAAGCGCCGACCAGATTGCGCCGTTGCGCCAAGGTTCCGGTGGCGGACTCCTTCCGGGTTTGTAGGATCAAGGCGGTGACGTTGAAACAGGGGACCGGGGCGAGCCCGGCGGCGGCTGGCGAGTCAGGAGTTCGCCGAACCCGGCTCAGACTTGGGAGCGTGTCGGTCGGCCTTGGCTGTTTCGGGCAGAAGTTCGTTGAGCACGCCTTGCACCTTGGTCATGAAGGTGGTCGAACCGACGACGCTGTCCTTGCCGGCCATCAGAGCTTCGAAACCCTCGCGCGCCACGTCCTCAGGCTTGTTCTGCTTGGAGGCTTCCGCGCCGGTCTTGGTGTCGTCCATGCCCGCGCGGTGGAAGAAGTTGGTGTCCGTCGGCCCCGGCTGGAGTGCGGTGACGGTGATCCCGTGGTCCTTCAGTTCCGTGCGCAGGGACTCGGCGAACGACATGACGAACGCTTTGGTCGCCCCGTACACCGCCTCGTAGGGCGTGGGCGTCGTGCTGGCAATCGACGCGGTGAAGAGCACTTTGCCGCGGCCCTGCGACTTCATGCCGCGCAGGACGTGTTTGGCCAGGTGCACGGTCGAGACGCAGTTCAGTTCGATCATGTTGAGTTCCTCGCGCAGATCGGTCTCATCGTCCGGGCCGACGAAGCGTCCGCCCACGCCGACGCCTGCGTTGAACGCGGCGGCTTCCACGGGCCGGCCGCTTTCGCTCACTTGGTTGTAGAACTCATGCACGCCATTGAAGGATGCCAGGTCGGCTTCGACCGCGGTGACCTGCGCGCCCAGCGTCTCGATGTCCTTGGCGGCGGTGTGGATTGCCCCGCTGTTGGAGACGATGAACAGATCGAAACCGTTTTGGGCGAACTGCTTGGCGAGTTCAAAGCCGATGCCGTTCGAGGCGCCCGTGACAATCGCGAGGGGTTTGGAAGAAGTAGCCATAAGAAGTGTGAATACTTGTACGTGCCGGAGGGGCGAACAGGATTGCACCGGGGCGTCGATTTTTCCACTGGCCGGATGCCGCGTGGCCGAGCGCGCGAGAGTTTGGCCACGCGGAGGCCGCGTATCTGGTCGTGACTTCCCCACCGCATGCTCTACGCCGGGTTTTTAGAATGATTAATCGGTGCCCTCTCTTTTTGTCATCCTGAGGCGACGTGCAACACCCCCCCGGCC
>CAXTMD010000295.1:0-3614 GCA_964245035.1 uncultured Chthoniobacterales bacterium | reverse complement strand
CCCACCGCATGCGCACCGCGGGGTTTTTACATGGTTAACGGGGGGCCGGGTGTTTTGGGCTCCGTCCGGGGAGTGCCGCGAGCCGAAGGACCTCGCCGGAAGGTACTCGCGTGCCACTCGTCGGTAGCCGGAGCAGAGGACTGATCGGTCAGGCCAAGAAATGAAAGGCGGACGGGTACCCCGCGGCGAGGCCCTTCGCCTCGTTGCACTCGCCTCAGGATGACAGAAGGAGAGGACGCACACCGTCAAGGTGCAAGCAGCAGAAAAGCTGGTGTATCATCCCGACTCCGTCGACGATTTGCGCGGCGTCGTGTGCTTGGAGTTTTGGCGCGACGTTTTCCATCGAATCAAATCTTGATCGTGAACGCCTCTCCCTCCGCTCCTTCGCCAAGGTCGACGATTGCCACCGTGTGCCGGGTCACCAGCGGCAATTTTCTGGAGATGTACGACTTTTTTCTGTTCGGCTTCTACGCCACGCACATCGCCGGCGCCTTCTTTCCAGTCGGCAGCGAGTTCGCGTCGCTCATGCTGACCTTCGCCACCTTCGGCGCGGGTTTCCTGATGCGGCCGCTCGGAGCGTTTTTTCTGGGCGCTTACGTGGACCGGGTCGGACGGCGCCGAGGGCTCATCACCACCTTGGGGATCATGGCGGCCGGCACGGTGCTCGTGGCCTGCGTGCCGAGCTACGCCACGCTCGCGCGGATCGCCCCGTGGCTCGGGCTGCTCGCCCCGCTGCTCGTGCTGCTCGGCCGGCTCGCCCAAGGCTTTTCCGCGGGCGTGGAACTGGGCGGCGTGTCGGTCTACCTGGCCGAGATCGCGACCCCGGAACACAAGGGCTTTTACGTGTCCTGGCAGTCGGCCAGCCAGCAGGTGTCCATCATCCTGGCCGCGCTCGTCGGCTTCGGGTTGAACAAGACCCTCTCGGCCGCGCAGGTCTCCGCCTGGGGCTGGCGGGTGCCGTTTTTGATCGGCTGCCTGCTGGTGCCGTTCCTGTTTCTGATCCGCCGCTCGCTGGAGGAAACCCCGGAGTTCCTGGCACGGCCGCGCCGGCCGGGTGCCGGGGAGGTGTTTCGCTCCCTGGCGGCCAACTGGACCGTCGTGGTCCTGGGAGCCTTGCTGGTGGCGATGACGACGGCGTCCTTTTACCTGATCACTGTCTACACGCCGACCTTCGGCCAGAAGGTGCTCAAGCTCTCGGAGGGCGACAGCCTGCTGGCGACGTTGTGCGTGGGCGGGTCAAATTTCCTCTGGCTGCCGGTCATGGGCGCGTTTTCCGACCGCGTCGGCCGGCGGCCGCTGCTGCTCGCCTTCGCGGCGTTGACCCTCCTGACCGCTTACCCGATCCTGGCTTGGCTGGTGGCCGGGCCGAGCTTCGGCAAGATGCTGGCGGCGCTGCTCTGGCTGTCGTTTCTCTACGGCTCGTACAACGGCGCGATGGTCGTCGCGCTGACCGAGGCCGTGCCCGCCGAGGTGCGCACGGCCGGGTTTTCGCTGGCCTACAGCCTGGCCACGGCGCTTTTCGGCGGCTTCACCCCGGCAATCAGCACGTGGCTGATCAAGCGCACGGGCAACCCGGCCGCGCCAGCTTTTTGGCTGATGTTTGCCGCCGCCTGTGGCTTGGCCGCCGCTTTCCTCCTCTACCGGCGGCGCGGCGTTGTGCAGACGCCCCCACGTTCCGTCGACGCCGGGTCGGTGTAGAAAATACCCCGCGTGCACTTATTTGCGCTTGGTGGACAGCACGAGATCTGCTCCATCAAGGAGCCTCGCCCGGTTCCCCGCCATCCTCTCCCTATGCGCCTCGCTGCCCGGTGTTTGCTGGCTGCCGCCGTCCTTTGTTCCCGCGCCGCCTGGGCGGGAGTCATCGACCAGAATAATAACGGCCTCAGCGACGTCTGGGAGATGGTCTTCCACGCGTCGAACCTCGACCCGGACGCCGACGACGATGGCGACGGCTTCACCAACGCCCAGGAAGCCGCTGCGGGCACTGATCCACGCGATCCCAACTCCCACCCGCCGCGGCCGGCGCTCGCCGTCTCCGGCGGCAGCGCGACGCTGACTTGGAACAGCGTCGCCGGCAAGCAGTACCGCGTGCAGAGCAGCCCCGCCGTCGGTGCGGGTGCGGTCTGGACCAACCTCGGCTCGCCCGTGGCCGGCACGGGTGGCAACGTCACCGCCACCTTCGGCGTCGGCACGGCTGGCACGCAGTTCTACCGGGTGACCGTCGCCGATCTCGACAGCGACGGCGACGGCGTGACCGACTGGGAAGAACTTCAGCTCGGCTACAATCCCTACCGGGCCGACACCTTCAACACCGGTCTCGGCGACCGGACGGCCATCCTCAACGCCCTGGCCTCGACCGACACGATCACCGTCGCGGCTTCCAAGGCGGTGGCGACGACGGCCTACGGCGACGGCGGCACCCTGACCTTCACCCGGGCCGGGAACCTCGACGCCGTGACGCTGGCCTACACCGTCGCGGGCACGGCGATGCCCGGCGCGGATTACGCGCCGCTCGCCGGCACGGTGACCTTCCCGGTCGGGGTCAACACGGTGAACGTCGGCGTCAACCCCAACGCTGCCGCGTCGTTCGCCACCGCGCGCACGGTGGTCGTCACGCTCGCGGCCGGCGCGGCCTACGTGCTCGGCAGCGATCCGACCACCACGACGGCCACCGTCACGCTCACTTTCGGGCCGGCCGCGAGCGGACAGGTCATCGCGGAGAGCTGGGACAACGTCACGAACTGGGGCATCGACAGCGTGCCGTGGGACACGGTCGCCGCCAGCCGGCGCACGGTGCTCAACACGCTGGAGATGCCCGTCAACAGCGGCAACGACAACTACGGCGCGCGGGTCCGCGGCTACATCACCCCGCCGACCACGGGCACGTACACGTTCTGGGTCGCGGCCGACGACATGGCGCAGTTCCGCCTTTCGACCGACGACCAGATGGCGAACCTCGTCCTGCGGGCGTACACGGACAGTTGGACGGACTCGCGTCAGTGGAATCTGTACCCGTCGCAGCAATCCGCCGCCGTCGCCCTGACCGCCGGCAAGCGGTACGCTTTCGAGTGCAAGATGTACCAGGGCGGGGGAGGGGATAACCTCGCCGTCGGCTGGCTCAAGCCTGGCGAGACCGGCACGGGGCCGAGCCAGATCATCTCCGCCAGCGCGTTGACGGCTTACGTCGCACCGTTCAACCCACCCGGCCTGACCACCCTGTACTTCGGCGCGCTCTCGCCGCTGTCGGGCGCGTCGGCGAACGCGCAGGGGTTTGCGAGCCTGCGACTCACCGCCGACGGCACTGCGGGTATCCTCTCGGTTTCGTCCGGCGGCACGAGCGGCGCACCGACGAGTCTCGCGTTGCGCGGACCGGCGGACCCCGGCCAGACAGGACCGGTGATCGCAGAGTTCGTCTCCGCGACCCCGCAGTCTGATGGCTCGTACTTGTGGCAGATCTCCGACCCGAACGCCGTGGCTGCCCTCAAAGCGGGCCGAGTGTACTTCAACCTCGCCACCGCCGCGCACCCCTCCGGAGAAATCGCCGGGCAGCTTCTGCGCACGACCGCCACGGGTTCGTTTACCCCGCCGGCCGCGCCGCCGGCCCTGCCCACGAC
>CAXTMD010000294.1:3255-6085 GCA_964245035.1 uncultured Chthoniobacterales bacterium | reverse complement strand
AACGTGGGCAGAAGTCAGCATCAGACCGGGGAAAACGTCGTTTTGCGGCGGGAAAAACGTCAGGATTCGGCACCCGATGACCGGGGAAGATGTCAGGATCGACCGGGGAAAACGTCAGGATTGCCGGAAGAACTACTGCACAGCGAACGAACCGGGAAAAACGTCAGGATCGCGCGGGCTCCAGACAGGATTTCTCCTCTAGGAAGACAGGATCCCACACGTCAGCGAAGCAATCCCCATTTCACCGGGAAAAATGTCAGGATTGTCGCCCCAAAAACAGCCCCTAAGAACTAAGAACTACAAGAACCATAAAGAACAACGAAGACTCCCAAGTCTTAACGCCACAAAAAAGGCCTACACATCAAGGCGGCGCAAACGCCGCAGCAATAGTGCTGGTTCTCCGTTTCACTCCGAACCAGACGCGGCTATCCCCCCGCCCTTTCGCTACCCGCGAAAGGGAGCCTCGCTTTCGCTCGTACCGGCTTCGCCGGAAGCAAGGAATGGATAAAGCAAATCCCTCTCCAGCGACCATCTCGACCTATCGCCAAGCCGTTTCAGAAAGACGGGGCCAGAACACCCAACGTCTTCGGCACAGAACCAGTCTTGCACACAAGCCGGACAGTGGGTCTATCCACCCGGGAATTGGTCGGGTTCCAAGCTGGCGTCACTAGCCATAGCACACAAAATGCAGGACGACCCAACATGACCGGAATCCATGGTGCTTGTCGGGCAATCGCTCGTTGCGCTTGTACACAAGGCGGCACAACGTACAGCCGGTCCACGCCGCCGGACCTACGCCGGACATCGGTTTGGCTCTTGTGTACAAGGCGACATTTCCGCGCCGGAACCGCCGTTTTGCTTCGGTTTGCCTAGATCGGGCCTTGACGCTCTGCCCCGAACTGCTAACAGGCTTGGCTGTACGACAAGTGGAGGTTCGACCTCGTTTTTTCCACCATGGGCTGATCATTCCGCGAAAGCATCAAAGTCCTGCCTGGCATCCGGCTAAACTTCAGCCGGCGGGGCATCGGTGCGAGCATCGGAACGAAGGGATTGCACCTGGGCTTCGGCGGTGGCCGCGCTCCCAGGATCACCGGTGGGATCGGGCCTTTGCACTACTACCAATCCCTCGGGTCCAACCGGGGGGAGCACCATCGGGCAGTTCCCACGCGGCGACGCCGTGCTCACTTCGGGCTGCTGACGCTTCTGATGGCTGGCATCGCCGTCTGGTTTGGCTGGAGGGCGCTTTCGCCCCACTGGAAATCTACGCTGCTTTCTCCGCTCACTCCGCTGCTTTCAACGCCAGCCGAACCGGGCACCTCCAGTGCCCACCAGACGACCGTTCTGCCAGCGGCTGCCCCAGTTCATCCACCTGCCTCCACGTCGTCCGAAGAGCGCCATGCTCCCAGGACAGAGCCTTCCAAGCGAAAGGGGCCGCCACATCCCGACTCCTCGCGGTAAGAAATCGCCGCTTCGCGGTCGAGGGTTGCCTCGCGTATTTTAGTCGTGTGTACCGACGCTGATTGAGGCTACAACTTTTTGTCGTCATGAACTGGGAGGAGATCACCGCTTTGCTCACCGAATTGGGCGAGCAGTACGACGTGAAGGTTCACGTCGTGAAACGCGATGGACTGGACACGGTCGCCCTCCACCTCCCGCCGGTAGCCTGGTTCGTCTCCATGAGATTTGTCGGCAGCCTGAACATGGGGGTCTACGAGGGCGACGACCTCCGGTTGGTCGGCACCGAGCAGATCCCTTTGGCGGAACTGACGCCCGCATTCGTACGGGAACGGGTGGAACGCGCCGCCTGCGAGGTGCTCGGCCTCGCACTCGACCCGGATGCCGTGCGCGACTTTTTTGCGCGCCTCCCGGAGCAACGCTCGCGGGACACCGGGCCAGAGCGCTTCCGGGACATCGACCAGAGGGAGCTGTAGAGGAGTTACCCTTCGTTGTGGCAGGATGGCAAGGAACTCCTTCACGGAGGGATCGTCCCAAGCACGCTACCCGCAGCCAAATGGCGTTTGCCACGGGGTCTGGCGTCAGGATAAGTGACCTCCATGAAAAAGTGCCAGGGCGATCTGCTGCGACTCGCTGGCGACGGGGCCTTCGATGTCATCGCACACGGCTGCAATTGCTTCTGCACGATGGGAGCGGGGATCGCCAAGGGCGTGGCCGCGCGGTTCCCGCAGGCGCTGGAGGCAGACCATCAGACGCCCAAGGGCGAGCGCGCCAAGCTTGGGACTTGTTCCTTTGCGGACGTGGAGACACCGCACGGCAGGCTCACGGTCGTCAACGCCTACACGCAGTTCCACTACCGCGGCCGCGGCGACAAAGCGGACTACGAGGCCATCCGCTCGTGCATGCGTTGGCTGGCCGAGCACTACCCCCACGCCAGGATCGGGCTGCCGAAGATCGGGGCAGGCCTCGCTGGTGGCGACTGGGCCCGGATCGAGCGGATCATCGACGAAGAGTTGGCCGGCTGCAATGTCACGGTGGTAGAGTACCAGCGGTGATCAAACGCGTGAGGCCGACTTTGCCCTCGGCCTGACGACCCTGGCCTAAAATGGACGACCCTTACGACCTCAACCGCTTTGTCTCGGCGCAGCAGGACGACTACGAACACGCCCTCGCGGAGGTGAAGAACGGGCGCAAGCGTTCCCATTGGATGTGGTACATCTTTCCGCAATTCGACGGGCTGGGCTTTAGTTCCATGGCGCAGCGTTACGCAATCAAGAGCGCCGAGGAAGCGCGCGCCTACCTCGCCCATCCGATCCTTGGCCCCAGGCTGCTGGCGTGCGCGCAAGCGGCGGTTGCCAATGAAGGACGCAGCGCC
>CAXTMD010000294.1:0-3155 GCA_964245035.1 uncultured Chthoniobacterales bacterium | reverse complement strand
GCCAGCGGCACCACCTCGCGCGTGCCGATGTCGATCCACACCCGCGTGCCGACGAGGCCGGCAGGGTCCTTGGCCACGTCTTCGATGGTGGTCTGATTATCCCACCAGAGCGAGGGTGACATGACGAGCACGCCGCCAAAAACGCCCGGATGCCGCCGGGCGATCTCCAGCGAAACCAATGCACCCAGCGACGAGCCGCCGATGAACGTGTGCGCGGGGCCGGTCAGGACGCGGTACGATTTTTCCACGAACGGCAGGATGGCACGTAAGACCAGGTCGGCGTACGCCGAGCCACCGCCGCCGCCGTCCTGCGGGTCGACATCGAACGTGTACTCGCGCGTGCGGTCGGCACCCGCGTTGTCGATGCCGACGACGACCACGGGCGGCACCGTTCCGTCGGCGGTCAGGCGGGTGAGGGTTTCATCCACCTGCCATTCGCTGCCGTAGGCGCTGGTCGCCCGATCAAAACAGTTTTGCCCATCCTGCAGGTACAACACCGAAAAACGCTGCGCTGCCGCCGCCGGGTTCTCGTACCCGGGCGGCAGCCAGACGCGGATCGTGCGCGGCGCGTGCGCACCCGTGGCGGGCACCTCCACGATTTGGAGGGTACCGACCACCGTGTTCGCTTTGACGGGCTCGCTCGCCCAACGCTCGACCGTTGCCGTGATCGGTGTCGCCGCCGCACCGACGCTCAGCTCCCGGTTTGCGCGGTCGCTGCCGTCGGCCGCCTTTTCCACGGCGTCCCAGGTGCCCCGGGTCAGCTTGTACGCGAGCGTTTGCCCGGCTTCGAGCGCCAGTTCGCCGGAGTAGGTGCCATCGGCTGCCCGCGCGAGCTGCACCCCGTCGGCCTTCCAGTTCCCGACGCCGGGCAGCGAACCCGCCACGAACACGGTGGCATCCGCCGGCGTGTCCAGCGGCACGTGGACGATGATGGGCAGATGCATGGTCAACCGGGTACGAAATTGCCAGGAACGTCAGAGCACCCTGGTCATGAACAGGCTGTTTGGATCGTCGACGTAGTTGGCAAACGGTCCGCATGCCTCGAACCCGAACCGGCGGTAGAGCCGATGCGCGGGCTCGAAAAACGCCATTGAGCCGGTTTCCAGGCTCAAGCGGCGGTAGCCCCGTCCCTTGGCTTCCGTGACGAGATGCTCCAGGAGCAGCGTCGCCACGCCCTTGCGGTGGTGCGCCCGGGCGGTCCGCATCGATTTGACCTCGGCATGCTCGCGGCTCAGGGCCTTCAGGGCTCCGCAGCCCACCAGTTCGGGTCCGTCCCACACGCTCCAAAACGTGATGTCCGGCTGGCGCAGTCCGTGGAGATCCAGGGCATGGCGGCTTTCGGGAGGCGACGCCGCGGCCATGTCCTCCAGATGCTCGGTCAACAACCCGGCAATCTCGGGTCCCTGGAGATCGTCGATTTTGATGTTCATCGTGTGAAGCGCAGAAGCCAACGCTTAAGCGGCGAGCCGGGATGGCGCAAGCGGAGCGCACGTGCCTGGCGCACCCAGCGTTTTACTTTGCCGTTGAACCCGAAACCAAGGGGGCAGGCTCGCCAAAGCAGGGCAAACCTTCCTCGGTCCAGGTGAACGGCTGCGCGCGGATGTTCCGGTCACGCCAGCCGCGGGTGCGGCGCGTCTTGGCATGGTAGAAGATCAAGCCACTCTCCTCCCGGGCCACGAGGCTGGCGTGGCCGACGCCCCACACCTGCGGGGTCCGTGCGAACACCGGTCCCACCTTTTTCCAGGCGGCGGGATTGAGGTAATCGCCGTCCTCGTTGACGAGCATCCCCAGGCAGGAATGGACCGTCCAGGAGGCGCTCGCTGAATACACCACGCACGTCACCCCGCCCCGTTGCAGCACCGCCGGTCCTTCGCAGATGGCCTCGACGTGCTGCTCCCAGGGTTCGGTGGGTTGCGTGAGCAGCACCCTCGGGGCGGCCAGGGTCACCGGGTCCGCCAGCGGGGCGAGGTAGAGGTTCTGCGCGCCTTTGAGCGCTCCTTCCCAACCGGACCAGAGCAAAAAGCGCTTTCCGCCCGAGCCGGGCAGCACCGTGGCATCGATGGACCAGCCGCCGGTCTGGACCATGCCCCGGCTGCGGTACGGCCCGGCGGGATCGTCGCCGGCTGCTTCGAGCGCCCAGAGGCGGTGGTTACGGTTGCGTCCGTCGTCCGCGGCGTAGTAGATGAACCAGCGCGGCCCAAGCCGGTGTAGCTCGGGTGCCCAGAGGTGCTTGGAATCGGGGCCGCGCACCGGTGCCTTCCAGACCACGATGGCAGGCTGCTCGAAAAGGTTCCACGCGTCGGACGACCGCCGCAGGAAGATCCTGCGACCATCGGTGTTCACCGCGTGGAACACTCCTTCGTGAACGCTCACCCACGGGTCCTGAGAGGGCGCAGGCAGCAGCGGGTTGCGAAAAGGAGGGAAGTTGGACATCGGCCGGCGGTACGACCTCGAGGAGCGACGGCACAGGCTCCCGGGGCTGTTTTGCCTCTTCGGTGGAAGCGTATATTGACCTGGAATGTTCGCGGTCGAACTCACCTTTTCCAACGACCTCGCTTCCTTTTTGCGGCGCGAGTGGCGCGGCCATGGCCGGACGGTCCGCCGCACGCTGGCGGAGAAAACGGCCGTCAAAGATGTCGTCGAGGCCTGCGGAGTGCCACACCCGGAAGTCGATCTCATCGTCGTGGCCAGCAGCAGCAGCGAGCCCGACGGCGAGAGTCCCCGCACCGTGGATTTTGCCTGGCAGGTACAAGGCCCCGTCCATCTGCAAATCCACGGCGCACCCGCTCCCGCGGAGCTGTGGCCGCAAGCCCCGCGTCTGCAAGGGGGCGCGCCGCCGCGTTTTGTCGCCGACGGCCACCTTGGCAAGCTTGCCCGCAACCTGCGCCTGCTGGGATTGGACACCGTCTATGAACGCGACGCGGACGACCCGCGGCTGCTGGAGATCATGGCGGCCGAGGATCGGGTGCTGCTCACCCGCGACCGGCCGCTACTCATGCACGGCGTGGTGCGCCACGGCTACTGTCCGCGCTCTGACGAGCCGGAAGCACAAACGCGCGAAACCCTGCGCCGCTTTGGACTGACGGGGAGCAGCACCGAGTTGTCGCCTTTTTCCCGCTGCCTGCATTGCAATGGCGTCCTCGAACCGGTGGACA
>CAXTMD010000293.1:2547-6108 GCA_964245035.1 uncultured Chthoniobacterales bacterium | reverse complement strand
CCAGTGGGCGACTCTTGTCCGCCGCTGCCAGCAGGCGAAGGAAACGCTCCTCGCCGCCGACGCGCCGGCACGCTGGACGATCCACCTGCCCGCCGCGGCCGGTGCGCGGCTGGTGGGCGGAGCGCGGCAGGTGGAACTCACCCGCGAGGAGGTCGCGGCGCTGCTGCTGGACGGGTTCCTGCCGCGCGTGGGACCGGACGCGCGGCCGGCGCGGCGCGGGTTCGGGTCGGGGTTCCAAGAGTTCGGGCTCCCGTACGCGCCCGACCCGGCGGTGACTCGGTACGTGGCGGCGTGCGGAGGTCGACCTGGCGCAGGCGTTCGACCTGCGCATCCGGCAGCCGGCGGAGTTTCCCTTGTACGTTTCCAGCGTGCGTACGGGCGACCGACCCGGCGACGTGGTAGCCGTCGATCCGCTCGAACTCTCCGCGCTGCCGCCGGTGCGCACCGCCTTGCGCGGACGCCCCGGCGCGGAAGGCAGCGACACCGTGCCCGTGCGCCTGCACGCGCGGCTGACGGAGGTCGGCACCCTGGAGGTTTGGTGCGCGGAGGCCGGCGGGCGCAACCGCCAGTGGAAGCTGCCCTTCGACGTGCGCGCGGCCACCCGCACGGAACTCGCCCCGCACACCGCCGAGGGCGAGCGCGCCGGCATCGTGGACGAGGAAACGGCGGCGCAGGGGCGAGCCATCCTCCGCGATACTTTTGCGGGCAAGGATACCGCCGCCGTCGAGAGCGTCGTCAAGCGGCTGGCATCCGCCGTGGGCCTCGCGCGCTTGGAGTGGCCGCCGTCCCTGCTGCGGGCGTTCTGGGAAGAGACGCTGGAACTCGAACCCGCCCGCACCCGCAGCCCGATCCACGAGGCGCGCTGGCTGAACTTCCTGGGGTTCTGCCTGCGACCCGGCTACGGGTACGCCGTGGACGACTGGCGCGCGGCGCAGACGTGGCGGTTGTTCGAGAAGAAAGTCGCTCACCCCAAGAACGAACTCTGCCGGGCGGAGTGGTGGGTCCTGTGGCGGCGGATTGCCGGGGGGTTGACCGCTGGACAGCAGAGGGCGCTCGCGGCGCCGTTGCTGGCCGAGGTCCGCAAAGGGGCGACGGCGGGCTGGGGTTCGCACGAGTCGGCCGAGATCTGGCGGCTGCTCGGTTCGCTGGAATGGCTCGACGCGAGCACCAAACTCGAACTCGGCGCGTTCCTGTTGAAGCGCCTGGATGGCGGGCGGCACCTGGGATGGGTGTGGACGCTCGGCCGGCTCGGGGCGCGTGTGCCGTTCTACGGACCGCTCAACACGCTGGTACCCGTCGAGGACACCGAGGGATGGATCGCGCGGCTGATGCGCTTCGACGCCGACGAGGAGCTGGTGTTCGCGCTCGTGCAATTGGCCCGGCGCACGGGCGACCGGTTCCGCGACCTCTCCGACGCCGTGCGCGCGACGGTCGTCGGTTGGCTGGAGAAAAACGGCACGCCAAAGCACTATGTCGATCTCGTGCGCGCGGGCGGCGAACTGCGCGATGCGGAGCGCGACGAGGCGTTTGGAGAGAGCCTGCCGTATGGGTTGGAGTTGAGGGGGTAGAGAGAAATTGTCTTCCGCGTGTTCCCGCAACGATCTTGCCCTGTACGCTAAACCCGCCTTCAAGATGCCAATCCTTGGCAGTACGCTCCTTTCTGCTCTGTCATCCTTCGGCTCGTTGCACTCGCCTCAGGATGACAGAAGATTTTGGTGCGACGATGAGCGTACCGGCCTCGCTCAACCATCCTGTAAACTGGGGCAGGCGGTGAGCTTCACCTTCGCCCACAACAGCAGCAGGATCGTTTTGCCGTCTTGGATTTCACCGCTGGCGATTTTTGCCAGGGCGTCGTCGAGGGTGAGTTCGAGCACTTCGATGTCCTCGCCCTCGTCCACGTTGCCTGCGTCACGGGCCTGCGGCCGTTCGTAGCCGCCCACGAAAAAATGGAGCTTTTCGGTGACCGAGCCCGGGCTCATGTAGGCTTCCAGGATTTTGGTCACCTCGCCGACCTCCACGCCGAGTTCCTCCTGGGCCTCGCGCCGGATGGCGGCTTCCGGTGATTGTCCGTCCAACAGGCCCGCGCACGTCTCGATCAAGAGGCCGTCGGCGCATCCGTTCACGTACGCCGGCAGGCGGAACTGGCGCGTCAGCAGCACGGTGGACCGCGCCCGGTTGAAGAGCAGCAGCGTGGCTCCGTTGCCGCGGTCGTAGGTCTCGCGGCTCAAGGTGCGCCAGCGTCCGTCGCGTGCCTGGTAGTCGAAGGTGGTTTTCTTGAGCGTGTACCAGTCGGCGGAAAGCACCTCGACCTGCCTGATCTGGACGCGCTCGGAAGACGGCGGCGCGGCCGGCACGCCTGTCCGGGAGGGTTGGTGGTTCATGTGATGGAAGGGGACGGCCCGTCACGCGTGGGGTTGAGAAGCGATGGGCACCTCGTCCAGGTGGAAGTAGACGGGCAGGCCGCGCTCGCGCGCCAGACGCACGTCTTGGTCGGCG
Source organism: uncultured Chthoniobacterales bacterium (assembly GCA_964245035.1). GTDB lineage: Bacteria > Verrucomicrobiota > Verrucomicrobiia > Chthoniobacterales > SZAS-18 > CAHJWO01. The sequence goes on along the minus strand of CAXTMD010000293.1, from coordinate 3,612 downwards.
CCCGTGGAAGCGCCCGGCACCCGCAGCACGGCGTCGCAGCGGGTGATCAGGCGGCGGGCCACCGGGTAGAGGTAACCGGCGTGCACCGCGTCCGCGACGTGGGTGCCGCCGGCTTGGTGGATCAGGGGCAGCGCCACCCACTCGCCGATCATGGGGAGGTGTCCGGCCCGCCACAGCGGCGGCGCGTAGGCCTCCAGCGCACGGAGGTTATCCGCCAGATGGGTGGGATCGTCTCCGGTGCCGGAACGGTACGGCCCTGCGATGAGGATGATCATGGGATAGGTCGCTGGTTGGTTCATCCAACGGAGCCTGCCGCAAAATCTTGCATAAACAAGAAAATTCGTGAATATTCGTGCATCATTGCGGCTTCCACCGTCGGCAGCCATAGTGGCTGCGTGCTTGCCAGCCAACGCAAAAACCTCCTGCTCGCCCGGTTGCAGCGGGATGGGCAGATCATCGCCAAGGCGCTCAGTCAAGAACTCGGTCTTTCCGAGGACACGATCCGCCGGGACCTGCGCGAACTCGCCGCCGAGGGCAAGTTGCAGCGGGTGCACGGCGGCGCGCTGCCCGCCTCGCCGGCGGTGACTGACTTCGCCGGGCGGCAGCAGATCGGCGCGGGCGGCAAGGAAGCCATCGGCCGGGCGGCTGCGGCGATGGTGCGGCCGGGCCAGGTCGTGCTGCTCGACGGCGGCACCACGGCGGTGCAGGTCGCCCGGCAGCTTCCGCCCGACCTGGCCGCCACGGTGGTCACGCACAGCCCGACGGTCGCGGTGGAGTTGGTGGCACATCCCCGGGTCGAGGTCGTGCTGCTCGGCGGCCGGCTCTTCAAACACTCGGTCGTGACGGTGGGAGCCGCCGTCATCGAGGCCGCCGGCCAGGTCCGCGCCGACACGTTCTTCATGGGGGTGACGGGCATCCACCCGGAGGCGGGCTTGTCCACCGGCGACCTGGAGGAGGCCCACGTCAAACGGGCGCTGAGCCGGCGGGCCGCCGAGACAATCGTGCTGGCCTCCAGCGAAAAGCTCCACGCCGCCTCCGCTTACGTGATCGCCCCGCTGGCGGAGG
>CAXTMD010000293.1:0-2537 GCA_964245035.1 uncultured Chthoniobacterales bacterium | reverse complement strand
GTCAGCGGCATGATCGTGGAAGCCCACGTCGCCGAGGAGCTTCTGGTCCCCTTCCGCCTCGCCGGCCTGAGTGTGACCCGCGCTTGAAGAGGACCTGCGGCCTGGTTCCACGCCCCCCGACCCGCCGCCGCCCGCAGGGATCGGAGGGGAAGGTCTGACGGCGCGGCCGAACAAACCCAGAAGAAGTGTGACCTCCCGGAGGGACGTTCCACGCTTCTTCTTTTGATGAAACCTCTCGCCCAACTCTCGATCGGCCTCTGCGTCGCCGCCGCCGCCCTGCTCGGCTCGCCGGCCTACGCTCAGAACATCCCGGCCGTGCACCTGATCAACGACGCCTCGCAGGACGCCAAGACCGTGCTCAACAGCGGCGTGCCCTTCACCACGGATTTCCGGGGGAGCGGCGATGTCGTCATCACGGAGCTGGCGGGCACGGTGAATTCTCTCTACGCGGACAACTACGGCGGCTCCACCCCGGGGAACAATCCCGGCTACCTGACCACGTTCGTCGGCGCGACGGCCAACGGCACGGGCAGCGGCACGGCCGGCGGCTTCTCCCTGCTGGAGACCAACTACGGTGCGCCGTACCTCTCGCTGCAATACGATTTCGCGCAGCCGCTCACGTCTGCGGACCGCATCCTCGTCGCGGACACGGACAACGCTGAACAGTATCAGGTGCAGGCCTACCGGCTCGTCAACGGCGCGTACCAGGCGGTGAGTCTGGCAGGCTGGGTCCACGAGTCATTTTCGGGACAGACCGGCACCACGCCAAACGCCTCCTGGCCCATTTGGGATCCCACGACCGGCACCCTGACCTCCAACACGGGCGGCGCGGGCCACCTCCTCAACGAACCGCTCGACGTGCTGACGCCCGACCAGCCGGTGGACCGGATCGTTTTCACCAAGCTGGACGGGAGCGACGGCAGCGCGGCCATCCAGATCATCGAGGTGCCGGCGGCCGACGTGGCCCTGCCATCCTCCTTTTTCACCGGCGAAGCCGCGCTGGGCAACGGCGTCTACTACCTGTCGTTCGCCGACGGTAACTACTTCGGCTACTACTCGTACCTGAGCGACCCGCACTACGTGTACCACTTCGACCTGGGTTATGAATACGCGTTTGACGCCAGAGACGGCAACAACGGCGTCTATCTCTACGACTTCAAGAGCGAACACTTCTTCTACACGTCGCCCGTGTTCCCGTTCCCTTATCTGTTCGACTTCAGCCTGAACACGGTCTTGTACTACTACCCCGACCCGGGCAACCCTGGCCACTACAACACGAACGGCTACCGGTTCTTCTACCGCTTCGACACGGGGGCAATCTTCGTGCAGTGATTCAAGGTTCGGTCCCCGGCTCCGCTTCGCTGCCTTCGGGGAAACACTTGGAGAGCAGACCGGCCAGCAGGCCCTCCATTTCCACGGCCAGGCGTTCCACGCGGCGGTTGAAGAACGTGTAAATCACCAGCGTCGGGATCGCGACGGCCAGGCCGAAGATCGTCGTGTTCAGCGCCTCGGCGATGCCCAGCGCCACGCCACCCGTGTCGGCCGTCGCGCCTTCCAGGCCGCCGTTGGCCCCAAGATCGGAAAACACGCCGACCAACCCGGAAATGGCTCCGAGCAGGCCGAGCAGCGGCGAGATGCCGACGATCAGCTCCAGCGCGGACAAGCCGCCTTCGAGCCGCAGGACCTCGCGGCGCGCGGCGGTCTGCACGGCGTCGGTGCTGACCGCGCGCGACTGGTCGAGTCCCTGCAAGCCCGCGCGCGTGATGCGCGCCAGCGCGGCGGGATTATTGTCCACCAGCCGCCACAGGTGACCCACGTCGGTGCCGGGCTTCAGTTTCTCGATGGCGGCGCGCAGGAACCGCGGCAGCACGCGCTCGCGTTGCAGCGCCCGCGCGCGCAGGAACGAGATCACGATCACCGCCAGCGCGCACACCGCGAGCGGCACCATGAACGGGCCGCCGCGCTCGAAGAACCCCAGGAAAGCGTCCCAGACAACGTTGGCAAGCGGGAGGGCAGACAAAGCGGTGGACACAAAAACCTCAGTGCACTTCGAACGTGAACGTACAAAGATCCTCCCACTGCCCGTCGGGCAGCGTCGCGGCGACGTCGGGCGGCATCGGCGGAAGCTGCGCGTTGACCACCGCCTCCAGCGAGATATCCGCGAGCGTCGTGTTCTGGTTGGGGCCTTCGAGGTGGGTGTCGAGGATCTTGCCCGCACGGTTGACGATGAAATGCACCCTCACCTCGCGCGTGTCGACCAGGCTGCTCATGTTTTCCTGCACGTTGAAGTACCAACGCGCGCTGATGGCGTCGTACACCGCCTTCGTGTAACGGCCCAGTGGGGTACCCTTGGCGGCGGGAGAAGACACCCCGCGGTTGCCGATGGACCCGCTCATCTTACTCTGCTGCGTCTGCGGCTGGAAGCCGGGCACCGAGCGCGGCGCGGTGCTGGTCACCGTGCCGTTTTCCCGCTGCACGCGGTTGGCCTGGCGCGCGAGCAGGTCGTCGATGTGCCGCGGGCTCGGCGACGCCTTCGC
>CAXTMD010000292.1:0-6178 GCA_964245035.1 uncultured Chthoniobacterales bacterium | reverse complement strand
GGCCGCGGCCGCCGCGGCCGCGCCGGCCGGCGGCATTGCCTCTCGCAGCACCGTGCGCATACGCGCGGCGGACGGCCGGTTCTTCGGCGGAGTGGTCCTTTCGGCCGACGGCCTGATCCTGTCGTCCACGCCGCTGCCGGACAACGCGCGGCAGCAACCCTGCATGGTGCTGCTCGCCGATGGACGCGAGTTCCCCGCCCAGGCCGAACGGTCGTCCCTGGGTTCGGGTTGGTGCTGGCTGCAAATCAATGCCGCTGGGTTGACGTCTGCGGCGCTGAGCATGGAGACGCCACCGGATGCCGCTTCCTTGACGATCCCGGCTGTAGATGTTCAGACGGGCAGTCTGGCGTTCCCACCGCCGCAGCCTGGCGAGACCAGCCTCGCGTTCAACAGCGCCGGGGAGCTTTTGGTCGCCGAGGCAGCCGACCCGGGGTCACGCGTGGTCGACCGGGCGAAGGCGAAAGTTCGCCGCGCCGTCCAAACAGCGCCCGCCGCCCGGCCGTTCACCGCAGCCGAGCGGGAGACCATCCACCAACGCATCCTCAGAGGACCTTGATCAACTCCACCTCAAAGATCAGCGTCTCGTCCGGACCGATGGGTCCGCCGGGCGTACCGCGCCGGCCGTAAGCCAGGTTCGACGGGATCACGAACTGGTACTTCGCTCCCTCCTTCATGAGTTGCACGCCTTCGGTCCAGCCGGGAATGACCCCGTTCAGCGGAAACTCGATGGGCTGGCCGCGCTTGTAGGAGCTGTCGAACTCCTTGCCGTTGAGCAGGGTGCCGCGGTAGTGCACGCGCACCGTGTCGGTGGCTTTCGGACTGCGGCCGGTGCCTTCTTGGAGGACCTTGTACTGCAGGCCGCTGGCCGTGGTGTGAACGCCTTCCTTTTTGGCGTTTGCCTGGAGGTAAGCCTGACCATCTTCGAGCGCGGATTGAGCCATGAGAACGTGTGGGGTGAGTGCCAGGGCCGCTGCGGCGGCTGCCGTGCACAGGGTTTTACGGAGGTTCATCGGAGTGCTTTTGAATCGGCCAGCCTCTCGGGGGCGAGCGTATCGCGGGCGGCGTTTCTTGACGGCTGGGTGTAGGATGGGCGGCCTCGCACCCATGATCTCCTCCCCGCTTCCCCGCCGCGCCGCCGTGTTCCTGCTGCCTGCGTTGTTCTGCGCCGCCCGGCCCGCTTCGGCCGAGCTGACCTGGGCGAAAAAGACGGTCGAACTCAAGGCCGACGCGAAGTCCACCGTGCTCGAAGCAAAATTCCACTTCACCAACACGGGCAGCAAGGCCGTCGACGTCCGCCAGATCGAGAGCAGCTGCGGCTGCACGACGGCCGAACTCGAACAGCGCCACTACGAACCCGGCGCGAGCGGCGACATCGTCGCGCGCTACACGGTCGGCAGCCACGTGGGGCTGCAAACCAAGACCGTCGCCGTGTTCACCAGCGACCGCGAACAGCCCACGATGCTCACCCTGGCGGTGCAGATCCCCGAGATCCTGCGGATCACCCCGACTTACGTGTCGTGGACGCACGGAGAAGCGGCGAAAGCCAAGTCCATCACGCTCGAGCTGTTGCAGGACACGCCGATCGCAGACCTCGCCGTGCAATCTTCCCAGGCCGGGATGAACGTCACGATGCAGACGCTGGTCAAGGGTCGCAAATACCGCCTGGACGTGACCCCCGTGCAGACGGACCAGTCGGCGTTTGCCACGTTGAACATCCACTGCCAGTACGGCGACGAGGACAAGACGTTCCGCGCTTACGCCACGGTCAAGCCGGGCGAGGCCGATGGACGTTGAACCCCGAAAATTCCCCGTCAGCCAATCGGCCGCGGGTCGCCGCACGAATCGTTTGTCGATGAAACCACGTGCCTTCCCCCTATTGCCGGTAGCGTTTGCCGCCCTGTCGTCCGCCGCGGTTCTTTCCGCTGCCAGCGCTCAGGAAGAGACCACCACCACGACCACGACGACCACCTTGCCCGGCCAGCCGACGCCGGCACAAACGCAAACGACCACCACGACGGTCGAACCTGCACCGGCCGCCCCTGCCCCGCCGGCCGTCGAGCGGGTGGCCAACCAGCACGTCGTCGAGATCGAACTCGCGGTGAAGCGCGGCTCCGTGCAGGCGTACTTCGGCCGCGCGCCCCGCGGCGAGAAACTCTCCGTCGGCAGTGCGGAGCTGAGCTTCAAGCTGCCGTCCACGGCCACCGTGACCAAGCTGGCCAGCCGCGATGATGATTCGCCCGGCTCGCACAAGGTGACCGCCGACCATCCGTGGCACGTCAGCGTGCCCTTCGAGGGTCCCGGACGCTACGTGTTCAACATCTCGGACTGGGACGACGATCCCGTGGTGACGGTGGCGTTGGTGAAGGTCGACGGTGTTGTGCTGTTCAGCGGCCACGGCAGCGAGGACGATCTCAACGGTTGGGTGCAGCACACGTACGGCGAGAACGTGCGCAAGACGGGCAGCCGGGAGATCGCTTTTGTTCTCGCCGCCGAATAGCCCGCCGTCCCGTTATCGCGGGCGGATTGCCCCGTCCCCGACCGGTTACTTGCACCTCGGGCACGCGGCGACGTTCTGGACCGCGCAACAACGCTGCCGCGCCCGTGGTGGCGCGATGATCCTCCGGGTGGAAGATCTCGACCGGGATCGCTGCCGGCCGGAATACGCGGCTGCGCTGGCAGATGATCTGCGCTGGTACGGCTTGGAGTGGCAAGAAGGGCCTGACGTGGGCGGCTCGTGCGCGCCGTATGTCCAGAGCGAGCGCACGCCGCTCTACGTGCGGGCGTGGTGGCAACTGGCGGCGTCGGGGGCGGTTTACCCGTGCACCTGCACCCGCCGAGACGTGGAACTCGCCCTGGGCGCGCCGCACGCGGGCGAACACGAGTCGATTTATCCGGGCACCTGCCGCCCGGCCCGGCCGCAACCCGCAACGGCGCAAACCCCGGGACCGGTGAACTGGCGTTTCCGGACGCCGGCGCACGAGGCCGTCCGGTTCCAGGACGGGGCGGCCGGCACCCAGGCGTTCCGCCCGGGACACGACTTTGGCGACTTCATCGTGTGGCGCAAAGACGGCTCGCCTGCGTACCAGCTCGCCGTCGTGGTGGACGACGCCGCGATGGGGATCACGGAAGTCGTGCGTGGCGAGGACCTGCTGGTTTCCACCGCGCAGCAACTCCTGCTGTACCGCGCGCTGGGTTTGCCAAGGCCCGCGTTCTACCACTGTCCGCTGGTCAAAGACGCCTCGGGACAGCGTCTGGCGAAGCGCACCGGCGCGCACAGCCTGCGCTCGCTGCGCGCTGCCGGGGTTGACCCGGCGACCCTGCGTTGACGGGCGAGTGGTTCCCGGGCAGTGTGGCGGTCTTGGAGACGAGCGACCTCTTCGACACGCCGGAGGCGGCCGGGAAAAGCGGCGTCCACCCGCAGGCGCCGCTTTCCACCCGGATGCGGCCCCGCACGCTCGACGAGTACGTCGGGCAGGCGCACCTGCTCGGTCCGGGCAAGCTGCTGCGCCGCGCCATCGAGGCTGACCGGCTGTACTCCGCCATCTTCCACGGTCCGCCGGGCACCGGCAAGACCAGCCTGGCCGAGGTCGTCGCGGCGGCGACGCGGGCGAAGTTCGAGCGCCTGAGCGGCGTGGAGAGCACCGTGAGCGACATCCGGCGCGTGATCGCCTCCGCCGGCAACCGCCTGCGTCTGAATGGGCAAGCGCGGACCATCCTTTTCATCGACGAGATCCATCGCTTCAACCGTGCGCAGCAGGATGCCCTCCTGCCCGACGTGGAACGCGGCACCGTCCGACTGCTCGGCGCGACGACGGAGAACCCGTTCTTCGCGGTGAACGGTCCCCTGGTCAGCCGCTCGCAGGTGTTCCAACTGGAGCCGCTGACGCCCGACGACCTGGTGCGCCTCATGCATCGCGCGCTGGCCGATCCCGAGCGCGGCTTGGGGGACCGTGCCGTCACCCTGGACCCGGATGCTGCCCTGCACTTGGCAACGATCAGCGACGGCGACGCCCGCAAATGCCTCAACGCGCTGGAAGTTGGCGTCCTGACCACCCCGCCCGACGACGACGGCCGCGTGCACGTCACCCGCCAGGTGGCCGAGGAGAGCATCCAGCGCAAGGCCGTCGTCTACGACCCGACCGGCGAGGGACATTACGACACGATCAGCGCGTTCATCAAGAGCATGCGCGGCTCCGATCCCGACGCCGCCGTCTACTGGCTGGCCAAGATGCTCTATGCCGGCGAGGACCTCCGCTTCATCGCGCGGCGGATCGTCATCTGCGCTTCGGAGGACGTGGGCATGGCCGATCCGCAGGCGCTGCTCGTGGCCGTCGCCGCGCAGCAGTCCGCCGAGTTGGTCGGCCTGCCGGAAGCCCGTATTCCCCTCGCCCACGCGGCGGTGTACGTCGCCACCGCACCCAAGAGCAACCGCGCCTACCTGGCCCTTGAAAAGGCGGCGGAGGAGGTGCGAGAGGGCGTCACGCTGCCGGTGCCGCTGCACCTGCGCGGCACGGGTTACCAAGGAGCCAAACGCCTGGGGCATGGTCGAGGTTACGAGTACAGCCACGACCACGAGGACGCGTACGTCCCGCAGGCCTATTTGCCGGAAGGCCGGCGGTACTACGAACCGAGCGACCGCGGCCACGAGAAGCGCGTCGCTGAGCGCTTGGCTCATTGGCGGGCGCTCTTCGAGCAGAGCCAACGCGGGCCGGATTTGTAGAGCCCCCGCTCCGCTTGCCCTACAATCCCAGAAGGCTCAGCCATGCCGGTACCCGCGCGGCAGCAGCAAGACCAGCGTCTGGGTGACGAGGAGCGAGGTCAGCAAGAAAAACAACACTTCCTCCACCGGCAGCAGGCCGACGTAGAGCCCGAGGATTTGCTGCCCGTCAAAAAACCAGAGGCCGCTGCGCACGGCGACTTGATCAATCGCGCTGAAAAACACGCCGCCGACCACCGTCGGAACGAAAACCGCGCGCAAGTTGCGGCGCAGAGATTTCCAGCCGACCGCCCATTGCAGCGCGAGGATTGGCAGCGTCCAACCGGTCAAATGCAGGAAGTAGTGCCACTTCATGCCTCACAAGTCTCTTGGTGGCACCGGCAGGAAAAACAAGGCAAAGAGCGCGACGAGCACCGTCTCGATCAGGAAAAATCCGTACTCCTCCAGCGGTAGTCGCCACGTCACGCCGCCCAACGGCACGACAACCGGCGTTACCCGCTGCCAGTCAAAATCCCAGATGCGCCGGTGCACGGCCCAATTATCCCACGGCGTCGTCGCCACGAAGACGATCCCGCACAAAACCGCGATCCACCTCCAATGCGTCGCGCGCAGCCGCCGCCGCGTCAACCAGAGCAGCACGACCAGCGCTGGCAGGTTGAAAATGAGGTGGAACTGCAAATAGGTCATGCCCACCACCCAAATCGTCCCGGCTGGCCCGGGACGCTTCAGAACATTTCCGCGGTGCTCTCGAAGCCGACGTTCTCACGGATGGATTCCAGCCGGCGCTGCATGCCGCGGGCGGACTCGGGCCGGTTGACGGCCTCCATGACCGTTTGCACCAGCCAGGGCAGACTGCCCAGCACGCCAACCGACAGGAGCGCGATGGCGGTGGTCTGGCGCGTGGAGGTGCGTTGAAACTTGTTGGCGACCATCATGCCGATGCCGCAGCCGAGCGCGGCACGCGTCACCGCCAGCAGGCCGAGCGCCGGGTAGGTGTCGAGGGTCTTCGAGGGAGCGGGACTCATAGGGAATTTCGGGGTGGAAGAACTATATTCGCAGGGGGGTGAAAAATACATCTCGAAAAAGCGGCCGGGCCGTGATTCATCTTCCACGGACCCGATTCCTGTTCGGGATGTTCCATCTTATTGCATTATTCATGCCCATGTCGATTCCCCGCTTCGTTCTCGTGCTCGCCGGTGGCAGCGGCGAGCGTTTTTGGCCCCTGAGCCGGCGCGCCAAACCCAAGCAGCTTCTCAACCTTCTCTCCGATAGAAGTCTGCTCGAAGACACCCTCGCCCGGTTAGAAGGCTTCGTGCCGCCCGAGCGGATCCTGATCCTGACCAACCGCGACCAGGAAGCGGCCGTGCGCGAACTGCTGCCGCAGCTCCCGGCGGAGAACATCGTCGCCGAGCCGGCCAAGCGCGACACCGCCGCCGCCATCGCGCTCGCCGTGGGCTGGGT
>CAXTMD010000291.1:3862-6205 GCA_964245035.1 uncultured Chthoniobacterales bacterium | reverse complement strand
CAACTGGCCGAGGTAGAGATGGTAGATCGGCACGATGAGCAGGGCGCGCGGCGCGGCGGCCTGACCCAGGGACGTCCGGGCGTGTTCGATGGCGATCTGGATCGCGTCGGTCGCGCCGCCGGTGGCGAGGTAGACCTGCTCCAGGTCAATCGGCTCGCCGGGGGTCTGCCGAGCGGCCTGGTAGCGGTTGAACATTTCTGCCACCGCGATGCGCGCCTCGGGGATGCCGGCGTTGGCGGGGTAGCCGTTGCGGTACAGGCGCGCCGCTTTTTCGCCGAGCGTGCCGAGGTCGAGGCAAGGCGGAGACTGCACCGTGCCGTCCGGCCCCGGCGCGCCGAGCCGCCCGTTGACCCGGAACTGGGCCGGCAGCTTCGGCCGCAGGCTGGCGCGCGTCGGCGCGAAGAGGGCGCGCGCCGCCTCCGGGATGCGCTCCGGCTGGCCGAACGCGTACAGGGCGGCGTACGCGCCGGCTTCCACCGCGAACTTCGCGCCGATGCCGCTGAAGCCGGTCATCACCATCACGTTGCTCCCGGCCGAGCGCGGCCCGATGATCGGCATCGCGTCGGTGGCGAAACTCTCCAGGTACGTTCGCGTGAAGCTCGGCGCATCCGCCCGCTCCAGCGCTGGCACGAGGCCCGGGAAAAACTCGCGCACAAAGCCAGCCGCGAACGCGCCGTGCTCCGCCGTGATCGTCTCGCGCGCCAGCAGGACCTCAGGCGCTTCCTTGAGGACCGGCGTGGGTTGGTAATGCCCCACTTTCAAGAACAGGCCTTCGGGCAAACGCTCGGGCAGCAGGTAGAAACCTTCTTCCGTCGCGGACCGGCTGAAATCGTAGGGCGGGTGCGCCGTCGCGAACGCCGGGTGCAGCGCCGCGAACTCCGGGCCGCCCTTGATCTTGAAGATGAAGTTCGGGAAGTCCGCGAACGCCGCTTCGTCCCGGACCTTGAACCAGAACACCTTGAGCACCTTGGCCTTCGTGCCCAGTGCCGCCGGGCTGGCCGCACCGATCAGGGGATCATTCCACACGCTGCCGGCCGCGATGACCTTGTCGGCGAGCAGCCCGCCGCCGTCGTCAAGCGCCACCTCCACCCGGCCGTCGCGGCGCTCGTGCAGGGAGCGCACCGCCGTGTCGAAGCGCACCGTCAAGCGGCTGCCTTGCGCCGCGTTTTCGAGGAGGCGTTGCACCGCCACCCGCGGGTTGATGATGCCCGCGCCGTCGCCCGTGGCGTCCATCGGCGCTTCGACGACGCCGGTGAGGCCCGCGGTGTTCACGTAGGCGAGCGACTTGCGCCCGTCGGCCACGGGCGCGTGCCGCACGCCGCAGCTGACCGCCGCCCGGGTCGCGCCGTCGATGTAGCGCGGGTTGTTGCCCAGGATCACCGACCGGGATGGTTCGACCGCGCCGAGCGCGTGCAGCACGGCGTTGGAGCGCACCGTCATCGCCGGGATCACCTCCGTGTTCTCGAAGCTCGTCTTGCGCGAGATGCGCGACTCGCCCGCGCTGCTACCGGTCAGGGTGTTCTCCCGGCCGCGTTCGAGCAGCGTGACTTCTAACGCCGCGCCTTCCTCGCGGGCGAGGCGGGAGAGCGCGTAGGCTGCGGAGGCTCCCATCAGACCCGCGCCGACGATGACAATTCTTTGGTGACGATCCGTTTGCAAAGGGGGTGGAGAACTCCTGGAAATTTCCGCGGCGTGGCCCGGTGGCGTCAAGGGGCTTTCTTGACACCGCTCGTGCGGCCGGCCAAGCGCCTCGGACTTGCCCGAAGGCGCGAGATGGCGTACCACCAGAGACACCGTCGGCCCTTCCCCCAAACGTCCGGCAGAGTTCCCCTTATGTCGCTGATCTGGCTGCGCCACGAGTACAAACCCGACGAAAGGCGTGCGCCCATCACGCCCGAGCAGGTCGGTGCGCTCACGGCCGCCGGCCACGAGGTTACCGTGGAAAGTTCGCCGACGCGTGTTTTCCCCGACGACGATTACCGCCGCCATGGCGCGCGGATCGTCGCGGCGGGCACGTGGCACGACGCCCCGGCGCGCGCCTTCATCCTCGGCATCAAGGAAGTGCTCCAGGACGAGATCGCCGAGCACAACCTCGCGCTGCGGCACCGCCACATCTATTTCGCGCACGTCTTCAAGGGGCAGACCCAGACGCCGGCGACGATGCGGCGTTTCTCGCTCGGCCGGGGCACGCTGCTCGATCTGGAATACCTCGTGGACGCCGAGGGCAAGCGCGTGGCGACCTTCAGCTATTCGGCGGGGTTTGCCGGGGCCATCGCCGCCGTGTCGGTATGGCTGGACAAGCAGGCCGGACGGCAGGGACCCTACGCACTGCCGCGGCATTAT
>CAXTMD010000291.1:0-3852 GCA_964245035.1 uncultured Chthoniobacterales bacterium | reverse complement strand
CTTCCGGCCGCGGGCGCTGGTCATCGGGGCCAACGGGCGGTCGGGGCGGGGAGCCTGTGCGTTGTTCGATGCGCTGGAGATTGAAACCGTCCGGTGGGGCCGGGCGGACACCGAGGCCGGCGGTCCGTTCCCGGCGCTGTTGGGCTACGACCTCGTGTGCAACTGCGTCTTTTTGGCGAAGCCGGGGCCGCCGTTTTTGACCCGCGAACTCGTCGCCGGGGGTGGAGCCAAAGTACGGCTTTCCGTCGTGGCGGACGTGAGCAACGACTTGAGCTTCAACCCGATCTTCGGGATCGCCGCTTCCACGAAGTTCGGCGACGCCACGGTCCGCGTCGGCGACGTGGACGTGATCGAGATCGAGAACCTCCCGGCCCTGACCCCGCTGGACAGCAGCGTGGAGTATGCCGGCCAGCTTTTCCCCCACCTGCTCGAACTCATCGCGGGCGAACTGCCGCCAGGCTCCGTGTGGGAGAACGCCCTGCTCACGTACTATCGGCACCACGACATCCCGCAGCTCGCCATGGAGTGCGGACGCGAACTCGGCGAGCTGTTTTCCGGCGACCCGGACGCCGTTTCCGTCGGGTTCCTGCGCGGGTACTTCGCCGACCTTTTCGCCAAGAACCCGCTCAGCCGTACCGACCGGCTCTACTTCGTGGACCACCTGATGTCCGGCGTGGCCGAAATCCTGCCCGCCGCCGCGCAGGAGACGGTCTCGGCCCGCCTGGCCAAGGCGGAACTGGACGCGGTCTACGACGCGCCTCCGATGCGGGCGCACCACGCGCTGCTGGAGACGGTGTACGCGTTCAGCCGCAGCCGCGAGTTCCCGGAGGCCGTCGCCGCGGAGCACCGGGACGGCTTCTTCGATCTCTGCGACCTTTTGTCCGCCGGGATCGACGACAAGCCCGGCGCGGGGGAGGAATTTGCCTGCGCCAGGGAAGGTTTTCTGCAAAAGCTTGGGACGCACGCCGAGCACCCGGCGCTCGTTCGTTTTCTCCACGAGGCGGAAGCTTTGTCGTCCTCGCCATCCTAACCCGACTATGTCCACCCATACTTCCACCGACTTCCTGCCTGCCTCCGAGGTCCGTAAACTCGTCGCACGCGGCTTCTCCGAGATGTACGGCGCGGAACTGCCCGAGTACAACCGCTTCACCGCGCCGGTGCGGGCTTCCAACCTCGCGCGGTTGGAGCGTCATCCCGACCCACACGTCAACCGGGAGACGCTGATGGAGGAAAAACACGGCGCGATCCGCATGCCCGGCGCGGCGGAGATGCGGATCGTCACGCGGATTTTTGCCGTGATGGGGACGCACCCGGTCGAGTTCTACGACATGACCACCCTCGGCACGAAGTCGCTGCCGATGATCGCCACGGCGTTCCGGGCGACGGACCGGTCGGTCGAGGTCAACGCGTTCCGGATGTTTTGCTCCATGCTGCACGTCGATTCGATCCCGCCGCAGGTGCGCGGCGAGGTGCTCGCGGAACTGGAAAAGAACCGCCGTCTCTACCCGAAGTTTTCGCCCGAACTGCTGGCGACCCTCGACCAGGCCGAGGCAGACGGTGGTCTGGACGCGGCGGACGCGCGGCGATTTTCCACGCTGGTCGTGGACGCCTTCAGCATGCACAAGGACAAGGTGGTCGACTTTGCGTTGTACTCGACCCTGCGCCGGATCAGCGACCCCCTGGCGGACATCGTGCTGGAATCACCGGTGCTCAACCACCTGACGCCCCGCGCCCTCGACATCGAGGACGCCGTGGCCAAGCTCAACGCTGCGGGCATCCCGATGCAGACCGTTATCCAGGGACCGCCGATCCGCGAGGACGGCGCGTCGGTCCAGCTCAACCAGATCGCGCGCATCGCGGCGGGCGAGGACGTGTTCGTCGCGCGCCGGCCGGAGGTGCTGGCGGCTTACGAAAACGATCCCGGTTCGCTGCGGGAGGCCAAGGCCGCCGCGCCGCGCGTGGAGTTGCAAAAGGGCGAAAACGTCGCCGACTACATGGCGCGCATCGACCGGGCGCTGGAGGAAGCACCCATCGTGATCATCCACCACAAGGCGCGCTTCGGCGAGATCGAGTCGCGCGGAGTGGCGCTCACAGTGCGGGGCGAGGCGGCCTACAACGCCTATGGCATCGAAGGCGAAGCCGACCCCGCCGCGAAGCGGGCGAGGGTGGAACGGTTCCAGCAGGAGTATCCCAAGACGCACCGGCAACTGCACGCCGCGAAGGCGGCTTACTACACGTACCAGGTGACCGACGCCGGACGCATGCGGTCGCGGCGGGAGGCGGTCGGGCCGGAGGACCTGGAATCGCTGCTGGACGACGGCGACGTGGTGCTCGTGCCGCAGACGTACCATGATTTTCTGCCGTTCAGCGCGGCGGCGATCTTCCGGGCGAACCTGACGGAAGGCACCGAGGGGACCGCCGGATCGGGGCAGGCCGCGACGGACAACCAACGCCAGTTGGAAGAAGCGATGGGCAGGGCGATCATCAGCCGCCACGACCTGCACCGGCGCGACCGGGACCGTTCGTTGGCGGAGGCGTTGGCGGAACTAAACGGGGTGCCTGTGGTCAAGACGAGGTATGCCGATGCAGAAGCGGCGGTGCGCTGAACAGGCCGCGGAGCGGCGTCGTTCCAAGGTCCTGATGGCTCTCCGAGCCGCTCCCTAAATTCTCTGGAAGCAGCGTCCGATCACAGGCACGGCCACCAATCCAAACTAGGGAGCGGCTCGGAGAGCCATCAGGACCTTGGAACAAGCGCCGTTGGCGCGGCGGTGCTCCGCTCGCCGTGGTAACCGGTGATCACCCGCGTGTAGTACGTCCGTACCGGTTTGCCGCCAATGGTGAGGGCGTGCGCTTCGACCGCCTCCTGCGCAACGCTGTGCCGGGCCACGCGCGGCGCTTGCAGCACCTTCTTATCGAAGCTCACGAGCAGCATCGTGGCCCCGTTTTCCTGCGGCGGCGGAAACCAGAACGCGTACATCAAGCTGTCGCCCTCGAACAAATGCGCGCCGGTGGTTTCCTGTACCGCGCGCGACTGGTCCGGATGGTAGAACGCGACCTCGCTGGCGATGAAATCGCGGTCCATGCCCACGATGTACACCGGTCCCGGTGCGTCGGCCGTTTGCAGTTCCCGCTGCCGCGCGGCCACCTCGTCGGCCAAGGATTTCCAGCCGACGGGTAGAAGTTCCGTGCGCCGGTAGTACCGCACGCCCGGCAGCCCGGTCGCCAGGTATTGCAGCACGGCGATGTAACCGGCGCAGAGAACCGCCGCCGTGGCCCGCGCGCTCCGACCCGTCCAGCCGGCGGCCAGCACGGGCACGGCCGCCAGCCACAACGGCCCAGTCCAATTCAACTTCACGCGGTGCGTCAGGCTGAACCCCACGAACACGGCCAGCGGCACGAGCACGTAGACCCGCGCGAAAAGCACCTCTCGCCGCCGCGCCGCTTCCTTCCCGGCCAGCGCGCGCCAGGCCAGCCAGACGCCCAGCGGCGTGAGCACCAGGAGGATGCTCGCCAACAACTCCGGCGTGGCAAAGCGCCGCGCTGCCCGCACGCGCGCCACGCTCTGGAAGGCGAACGATGCCCAGCGGTGTTGCGCGTTCCACCACACCACCGGCGAAAAAATCGCTGCCGCCAGCGCGGCCGCCGCGTACGGCCCGGCGCGTCGCAGCCACGCGCGGGCAGCGGGGTCGAGCACCATGAACAGCCCCGTCGCCGGGACCAGCAGCACGGCGGTGTACTTCGAGAGCATCCCCAACCCGAGCCACGCGCCGGCCCCGAGCCACGCGCGGCCGTCGCCGGCGAGGAACACCCGCGCAAGAAAGTACAACGTCGCCGCCCAGCACGCGGTCAGCG
>CAXTMD010000290.1:229-6210 GCA_964245035.1 uncultured Chthoniobacterales bacterium | reverse complement strand
CGCGTGAACCGCCGCGTCGGCGCGGTCGTGCGGCGCAGATCGTCGATCATGTCGCGCAGTTCGGCGGCCTTCTCGAAGTTCATCTTCACCGCCTCGGCCTTCATCTGATCCTCCAAGGCCGTGATCGTCTCGCGCGAGCGGCCTTCGAGAAACTCGCACGCCGACACGACGCGCGCCCGGTAGTCATCCAGCGAAATCTTGCCCACGCAGGGGGCGGGGCACTTCTTGATGACCGGCGCGAGGCAGTGCTTGAAGTCGTACTCGCCCGGCTGGAACGGGCGACAGGAACGCAACCCAAACTTGTCTCGCATCAGGTTCAGCGTCGAGCGCAACGCCCCGGCGTGCGCGAACGGCCCGAAGTAGCGCGCGCCGTCGTCCTTGCGCAAGCGCGTGAGTTGGAAGCGCGGGATCGGGTCGGCGACGTTGACCTTCACCAGCAGGAAACGCTTGTCGTCGCGCAGGGAAATGTTGTAGCGCGGACGGTATTCCTTGATGAGGCGGCTTTCGAGCAAAAGCGCCTCGGGCTCGCTCTTGACGACGTGCGTCTCGAAGTCCCAGATGCTCTCAATGAGCGCGCGGGTTTTCATGTCGGCCGTCTGCCGACGCGAGGGCATGAAATAGGAGCTCAGACGCTTGCGCAGGCTCTTGGCCTTGCCGACGTAGATGATGCGGTTGAGCCGGTCGCGCATCAGGTACACGCCGGGTCGGTGCGGCACGTCGCGCAGCTTGCGCTTGAAGTCGGCCTTGGCCTTGGGCAGCGGATTCTCCATCTGCCCACACCGTACATGAGGACCGAACCCGACGAAAGGGGCGTGGCAAGGGAGACCAGGCGCGCGGCGTTCCGCTGCAATCAATCACCCGCTACCTCCCGAGCATCCCGTGCGACGCGTACTGCCCATCCTGATCGTCGCCCGGCTCTTTCGGCGCGATGTGGACCGTGGCCAGCAACTGCTGGTACGCTTCGTACAACGCCGGCTGACTGTCCTGCGGCGCGGTGATCAACGCCGTGAAATAATCCTCCTTGGGCTTGGCCGTTGGTGGGGCGTTCTTGTCCAGTTCCTGGATCGCACGGTTCACCATGAAGGTGGCCTGATAGACGATGCCGCCGAGTTCGTAGGCGTAAACCGCTTCGGTGTTTGTCAGCTTGTTGACGGGCAGCGGGTTCTCCCGCTGTGAAACGAGCTTCAGGTTTTTGATGCCTCCCGGTAGCAGAGTGCGGAAGTACGCGTCTGCCGCCACCGGATCCTTTTTGATGAAGAGGTCGCGCTCCGCCGGGGTGGCCTGCCGGCAAACGGCTGCGTCCGCCGGGTTTTGCGCTTTTTGCAACCGCATCTCGCCACCACCCAGCAGGGTAAAATTCTCCGGCGGCGTCAGTTCCCAGAAAGCGCCGTTGAAGTTCCACCAGAACGTCCGCACCCGGTGTCCCGGGCCCGGCTCACGTGCGCGCAGGTTGAAATCCACCGCCTCGGCGCGCGCCGTCAGCAGCACCGCGCAGCAGCCCAGCAAGAAGAAAAAACGTTTCATGAGTAAAGAAAGTCAATTGCGCACGAGCCGGCCCCGACTGAACACCAGGTAGCCCCACTTGAGGGGTAGGTGCGCCGTGCCAGCGTTGAAGTCGTTCTGGATCACGGCCCAGTTGCCCGGAGTGACCCATGAAGGCGGGGTGCGGTGCTTGTTGTAGAGCGAATGATACAGCGCCATCTGCTCGCCGAGCTGGTTCCAGCGGGCGTTGTTCCACATCTCTAGCGTCTGCACCGTGGCGTAATAGCCATTGGTGAAGGAATCGTCAGGCAGAAGCGCGTTCGAGTCACCGCTGCCAAAACCCATGACCGTGTTGTAAGTGGTCGAGCAAGCATACTGCGTGCCGGTGTTGCTGGAGGCGTCACGCCAGTTTTGGCTGAGCGTCGTGACCGTATCGCCGAACACCCCGGAAGGCCGCGGAGTGTAGGTGGGCAGGCTGCGGTCGGAAGTGGACACCATGTTGCCGCCGTTCCATTGGGTGATATCGGCTTGCGGCAACGTGGCGGAATTTGCCGAGTTGATGTCGGTCGGATTCGGCAGCACCGTGCCCGTGTTGTAGTCGCCCTTGATGTAGACGGGGTTGGTCGAGCCCACGGTCAGCCCGTTGGTGGGCAGAATCCCGCCGTCGTACAGGCGCACGCCGTTCTTCTGACCGCTCGACCCGTCGTCCCAGATGTAAACCGTGTTGTTGGCGAACGTACTCTGGTTCGCGTTGATGACCGACGTGAGCGTGCCCACGTTCACGTCCACGCTCTCGACGGCGCTGCCGCTGTTGGTCGAGGACGGCTGTCCGGCTTGTCCGGTGTAGTTGCTGGTGGTGTCGTAGGTGCGGGTCGGGTCGTAGAAGGGTGCGTTGGAGTTCACCGGGTTGACGTTGACCGCGTTGATGACGCCGGCCGTCACCGTGTCGCCGCCGCTGTTGAGCGTCCAGTTGGTCGAGGTGGCGTTGGTCGGGATGCCGGTGTATTGCGCCCGGATGCTGCCGTCGAGGTTGTAGAACGTGCCGGTGGCCGCCGTGTAGGTGTAGGTGGTGCGGCCAATCGTGATCGTCCTGGTGCCCACGGACATCTTCAGGCGCAGGTCGGCCTGCGTGTAGATGCGCCGCTGGGCGACCTGCTGGGGGGCCGTGTCGTTGCTGAGGTTGACGGGCGGCTCGATGAGTTCGCGGCGCGAGAAGTCGTCGGCGGTGGCGGTGGCGGTCTCCGCGCTGGCCGAGCGCGAGCCGTCGTTGTTGTGGGCGATCACGTCGATGATGTCCGGCACGACCTCGATCTTGCTGACCTGCCGCAGGTATTGGCTGGGATCCACAAGTAGATTAGGATTGTTCGGGTCCTCGAAGGTAAGGCCTTGGTAGTTGTTCGTGCCGTTCACGTTGCCGTAGGGATCGACGAAGGTCTGGCCGTAGGCGATGGGGCCGTTGATGATCGTGCCCTTGTGGTCCATCTTGACCTGAACGGAGGCGTAGATGCTCGCCTCACTGTCGAAGCTCTGGCCCCAGTCGTAATCCTCGAAACTTCCCTCCGTGAAGACGTTGTACGAGAAGGGCGACACCTGGCTGCTCTGGAAGTAGCGGCTGACCGTGATCGTGCCCGGGTGCAGCGAGTCGCCCGTCGCAGGCACACCCCCCGCCGGCGCGATCTGGACGGTGGCCTTGTACGTCAACGCCCCGGTGCATTGCGCCGAGTCGTAGATGTTGGGGATCAGGGTGAAGTACTGGGCGACCGTCGCGGGATAAGCCCCGTTGAAAGTGTTCGTCCCGGGCACGAGGGAGGTGGAGGCGTTTGGAAAGGGCGAGCGCGCGGGTGAGGGCTGGGGCACCGGCAAAGGCGAGGCAGCGGAGGAATCGTCGGCGTAGAGCGGGGTAAGCGTCATGGACGCCACCTGGTAGTTGGACAATCCGGGCAGGTTCGTGAAGCTGATGTTCGGCGTGGCCGGCGCGATCGGCGCGAACGTCGCGTTGTTGGTGCCATAGGTCGTCGAGTTGGCGATGTCGGTGCTGGATGGCGTGACGCCGACATGGCCGGTCACCCACTGACAGAAGCGGCCGTAGATCACGTCGAGAGCGGCGTCGGCCGCCACCTCGGCCGAGACAAAGCGGCTCTCCCGCGAGTTGCGCCGACCAGTCTCGTCAGACAGCACGTAGCACGCGCCGACGATGATCGAAAAGATGGCGACGAAGATCACGACGACGATGAAGGCGTTGCCTTCCTCCCGCCGGAACGGGGTGCGTGGCACGGGAAACGGGGCGTGGACTTTCATGGGGAAGCGGGTTTGTGGAGACGACGGGGAGCAACCGTCAAAACTGGGCGCGTCGGCGGGTCTCGACCGGGATGTTTACCTCGATGTTGTTCAGGGCCGCCGTACCACCGTTGCGCACGACGGCGTTGCCGAGGTAGGGGGCAAACACGGGCAGCGAGATCTGCAAGGAGCCGCGCTTAGACGGATCGCTGAGCACGCCGGGATTGCTGGGCAGGACAAACGCCGCCGGCCCGTTGCCCTTCGCGGAAGGCGCGATGGCTTGGGTGAGCGAAGTCTTGCGCGAGACGTTCATCGCGTCGGGGTAGTAAATCATTTCCGCGTAGTCCGCACTGCGGTTGATCACCACGACGGCGCTGACGATCACCAGGTAAGCCTGGCTGCACGAAGGGATGGGACAAGTCGACGGGGGCAGGCCGTAGGCCAGCGTGATCGTGGTCGGGCTGGTGGTGAATGACGGGACGCCGGAGATGTCCATGCCCGGCAGCGGCCAGCCCTGGCAGTTGCCGGTGGTCATGGTCTCCTGCGAATAGTAAGTGAAGCGGGGCAGCAGGCGCGCGTTGGCCAGGTCGGCCACGAAGCCAGTGTCGGTTAGAGAAGCGTTCGTGGTGTCGAACGACGCTTTTACCGTCCGGTTGCCTGGGGCGAGGAAGTTCGTCGGGTTCTGGTAGTCACGCCCGGACTGCGGATTGAGCATGGTGGAAGTGCTCTTGCCGTCGTCGGGCAGGAGGAAAAGAGTGACGGGCAGACAGCGCAGGAAACGCACGGCGTTGCCGGTGGTGTTGCTCCCGGAGGTCTCGGTGGCATGCGTGAAGTTCGTGCCGTCGAAGGTCGCCACGTCGACGATCTGCAGCGAGCCGCGGAGCAGTTCCGCCGCGCGGTCCACCCCCTGCTGCAGGGCGTCGTGGCTGAGGTTCAGGCCCGTGTTCTTGGCCGAGAGATAAAACACCGTGCGGATGCACTCCCAGATGCCGAGCGTGGCGGTGGCGAAAACGCCGAGGGCGATGATCATCTCGACCAGCGTGCGGCCGTGGGGACGACGCGCGCGCGGGCGGCGGGACAGTGGAGAAGAGGGCGCGGGGTGACTCATAGCTGGTCGGGCGCGCGGATCGTGCTCTGGGTGACCGTGTACGACTTGCCGCGATAGCTGAAGGTCAGGGTGAAGGTCACGAGGAGCGTCTTGCTGGTGGCTTCGTAGGTGCTGACCGTCTGGGTCATCGTGCCCGTGATGAACGTGCCGTTGTCCGCGTTGCCGATCACCATCAACTGGGTACCGTTCGTCGGGTCGTTCGGGTCGGCCCTGAAGTCGAACGGATCGACGGCCGCGGAGTCCTTGTTGACGTACGGGGCGTTGCCGGTGAAAGCGTTAGGTTTGGCGGAAGTGGGGTACGGGCCGTCGTTCGGCAGGCTGATCGGGGCGGTGCAGCTGAGCGGCACCCCTCCGTTGCTCGGTGTGTAGACGTCCGTTTGCGCCTTGGCGATCTTCGCCGCCACGAGCATCCGGCCCGCCGTCAAGGCACGGTTGACGGTAGCGTTCTGGTTGATCAGGCCGATGATCTCCATCACCCCCAAACCGGCGATGACGAACAGGCTCAGCCCGATCATCACCTCCAGGAGGGTAAATCCGGCGGGGCGGCGGGCAGGCGGCTGGCGAGGTTTGGACATGGCGTGACGGCAAATGATCCCAAGCAGTTGCCATGCCTCTGACCCGCGGCGAGCGGCTGCGCCACGGCAGATTGCCCGCGATGAACTGCTTGGTGTCGCAAAAATGCGACAGACCTTCTTATCAGGCCAGGAGCTTCCCGGGATTGAGAACGCCTTGCGGATCCAGCGCGTCTTTCAACCGCCGGTGCAGCGCGCGGTTTTCGGCTGAGAGCGCCTGCGGCCACCAGCGCTGCTTGGCGAGGCCGACGCCATGCTCCCCCGTGATCGCCCCGCCCCAGGCGAGCACCTGGGCGAAAAGTTCGTCCAGAGCCGCTCCCACCCGTGCGCGGACCGCCTCGTCGGTGCCGTAGTCCGCCGCCATGAGGTTGACGTGGATGTTACCGTCGCCCGCGTGCCCGAAGCAGGCCACCGGCACCCCGTGGCGTGCCTGCAAGCCCTCGGCGAAGTCGATGAGGTCCACCAGCCGGCCGCGTGGCACGACGATGTCCTCGTTGAGTTTGGTCAGCCCGGTGGACTTCAGGGATTCGCTGAACTTGCGC
>CAXTMD010000290.1:0-219 GCA_964245035.1 uncultured Chthoniobacterales bacterium | reverse complement strand
CAGTTCCCACAGCCGCTCGCAGTCGTCGCCGAGGGCGGTCTCCGGCGCGGTGGCACCGGCGGCGAGCAGGAGGGTGCGCAGTTCTTCGATTTCGCCGCGCAACGAGGACTCACGGCCGTCGAGTTCGACGAGCAGGTGCGCGTCGCCCGGGGGCACGTTCCCCGCGCCGACGAGGCCGCGCGCGGCCTCCAGGGTGAAGCGGTCGGCGATCTCCAGGGC
>CAXTMD010000289.1:0-6214 GCA_964245035.1 uncultured Chthoniobacterales bacterium | reverse complement strand
GCTCCGGTTCGGCGCGTGGCCGGTGTACCGGTACCCGCTCTGCGCGCTGCTGGCATATGGGCCAGCCGCCGGGCTGGTCTGGCGCGGGCGGAAGGGGCCGGCTGCCGGGCTGCTCTTGGCGTTTGGTGCGTGGGCCGGGCTGCAAACGCTGGCGCTGGCGTACGGACGCGGCGGGCACGGCGCGCCGCCGGTCTCCCGCTACATGGACCTGCTGGCCGTCGGATCGCTCGTCAACTTCCTGGCCTGGACGCCGCTGGCCGTCGGCGCGCGGCGGCCCCGGCTGACCTTCGCAGGCGCGGCGGCGTGGACGGCGCTGCTGGCCGCCGGGTTGTGGGGTGAGACCGTCCGGGATTTCACCTTTTGGATGCCCAGCTACCACCGGGACCAGGTCGAGAGCGAGCGCAACGCGCACGGCTACGTCGCCACCCACGATTTCGCGCGCTTCTTCGTCGGCAAGTCGATCCACGGCCTGCCGTATCCCGACCCGGCCCGGCTCGCGTCGTTCCTGGACGACCCGACCCTGCGTGCGATCCTGCCCGCCGACCTTCGGCCGCCGCTGGAGGAAGAGCCGCCGGGAGACCCGGCGTCGGCGTTCATCCCGGACGGGCTGCCGCCCGTCTTCAACCCACCGCCGGAGACTGCCTGCCGGGGATCGTACACGGCGATGGGCAACCTGACGGAAGGCAAGCTGCGGGCCGTCTTCACGGCCGGCTCGGGGTTGCCATACGTGCAGATGGCGTTCGCCGGCGACTTAGGCGAGGACGGCCTGAGCTTCGTGCTGCGGGACCCGGACGGCGCGCGGCGGACCGCGTGGCGCCCCGCCCACCCGCCGGGGGAACATTGGCACGCGGAAGCCCTGGCCGTGCCATCCCGGCGCTTCGTGCTGGAGGCGGTGGACAAAAGCGATGCCCGCTGGTTCGCCTTCACCGCTCGGGTGGAGGTCGGCTTCTGGGCGCGCTGGACGGGCTGGACGCTGCGGCGCGCGGCGTGGCTGGCGGGCGCGGGGGGTGGGCTGGCGGTGCTCGCCGAGTGGACGGCGTGGAGAAGGCGGACCGCGCCGAGTCAATCGTGACTTGCCGCCCGCGCGTTCTGCCGCTACGTTGCCGCCAGCCAAGGGCAGTCCACCGGCGCTCGTTGCCGGGAGGGTTTATTCTTCTTTTGCGGTAGCGGCGCAGGGGATTCCGGCCGGCGGCCCGCTCCCTTCCATGGTTTTCGACGATCTCCAACTTTCCGAGGACGTGCAGCTCGCCGTCCGCGCGACCGGCTTCACCGAGCCGACCCCCATCCAACAAGCCGCCATCCCGCTCGTGCTCGCCGGCCG
Organism: uncultured Chthoniobacterales bacterium; assembly: GCA_964245035.1. GTDB lineage: Bacteria > Verrucomicrobiota > Verrucomicrobiia > Chthoniobacterales > SZAS-18 > CAHJWO01. The sequence goes on along the minus strand of CAXTMD010000289.1, from coordinate 4,893 downwards.
CGACCTCATCGGCTCCGCCCAGACCGGCACCGGCAAGACGGCCGCGTTTGCGCTGCCGATCCTCTCGCGGTTTGACCATCCCGCCAAGAGCAAGGCGCCGCGTGCACTCATCATCGAGCCCACGCGCGAGCTGGCCTACCAGGTGGAAGCGGCGTTCCGCACCTTCGGCCGCTTCAGCCCGGTGCGTTGCGGCGTGATGTACGGCGGCGTCGGCTACGGCAAGCAGTCTGAACTGCTCCAGAAAGGCATGGACGTGTGGGTCGTTACCCCCGGCCGCGCGCTGGATTACCTCGAACGCGGCGAACTGTCGTTCAAGGAACTAGAAGTTGTGGTGCTCGACGAGGCGGACCGGCTGCTGGACATGGGCTTTTTGCCGGACGTGCGCCGGATGCTCGAAGCTTGTCCGAAGACGCGCCAGACGCTGCTGTTTTCCGCGACGATCCCGCCCGAGATCGAAGGGTTGGTCAAGTGGGCGATGAAGGACCCGGAGACGGTGTCCATCGGGATGCGGCGCTCGCCGGCGGAGACTGTCACGCACAACCTCTACCCATGCGCGGCGGCGCAAAAGTTCGACCTGCTCCACGCGATGCTCGAACAGACGCACTACGAAAGCGTGATCGTGTTTTGCCGCATGAAGATCGGCGCGGACCAAGTGGCTGCCCGGCTTCTCGGCGAGGGGCACAAGGTCGCCGTGCTGCACTCCGACCGTGCGCAGAAGGAGCGCGAGGACGCCCTGGCCGGTTTCCGCGAAGGGCGCTTTGAGGTGCTGGTCGCCACGGACATCGCCGCGCGTGGGTTGGACATCGCGGGGGTGACGCACGTCATCAACTTCGACGTGCCGCAGCACCCAGAGGATTATGTGCACCGCATCGGCCGCACCGGCCGCGCGCAGAAGGAAGGCGATGCGCTGACGATTTTCACCGCCGAGGACGTGAACCACGTCCAGGCCATCGAGCGGTTCATCGGCCGGCCGATCCCGCGCGTGAAGCTCGAAAACTTCAACTACTTCTACACGCAGCTTTTCAACCTGAAGGAAGGCGCGAGCCTGGAGCGGCTGAAAGTGTCCGGCGGCCGCTCGGGCAAGGGGTACAGCTACTCGAGCGGCCGCAAGCGGCGCTAGGCAGCTTTTTTGAGGAGGTTGTTTTCCTTCAGAAACGCCTCCAGTTGGCCCACGTCGAAGTCGGGTAGAATCTGCCCGGTGCTCTCGATGACGAGCGTCGGCGTCTTTTGCTGGCCAGAGAGTTCTTTCATGGCGGCGTAAGCGGCGGCGTCGCGGCTCACGTCGACCTCGCGGTAAGTGTAACCATGAGTGCGCAGGTAAGCTTGTGCCTCGTGGCACCAGGGGCAATGGGTTTTCACGTAGAGGGTCCAGTCAGAGGTAGCCATGGGGCAATATAGCGCAATCCGCGTGCTGCGCACCGCGTCAGCGGTGCTCGTCAACGACGGGTAGGGACGGCTCTCCGAGCCGTCCGTAGTTTGGATTGGTAAACATGCCCGTGAGCCGACGCGGCCAACCGGAGAAATCTACGGACGGCTCGGAGAGCTGTCCCTACCCGTCGGTTTGGATGCCGCTGACGCGGCAGTTTTCCAGGCGTCACGCCTCCGCCGGTACGTTTGCTCCCGCATCCGCATGGTGTGTGTGGCTGCTGCGCAGAAACGGCACACGGTCCAGCACCCGCTCCTGGAACCACTCCAGCCACAGGTAGATCACCGGCGTCACATAAAGTGTGATCAACTGCGACACCACCAACCCGCCGACGATCACCAGACCCAGCGGCTTGCGCGAACTACCGTCCGCGCCGTAGCCCAGCGCCAGCGGCACCGCGCCCATCAAGGCGGCCAGGGTCGTCATCATGATCGGCCGGAACCGCTCCACGCTCGCCTCGTGGATCGCCGCGCGCCGGTCCAAGCCCTCGTCGAGCCGCTGGATGGCGAAGTCCACGATCATGATGCCGTTTTTCTTGACGATGCCCATGAGCAAAAACAGCCCGATGATGCTGTACAGCGACAGGGTCGAGTTGAACAGCCAGAGCGTGCCCAGCCCGCCGACGATGGCTGGCGGCAGGGTCGAGAGCACCGTCAATGGGTGCACGTAGCTCTCGTAGAGGATGCCCAGGATGATGTACATGACGAAGAACGCCCCCGCGATCAGCGGAACCAGCGAGGTGACCAGTTGCTTGAAGACCAGCGCCTCGCCCTGGAACGTCCCCAGCACGCCGGGCGTCGTCGCGATGATGTCGGCCGCCGTTTTGTCGATGAAGTTCGTCGCGTCACTGTCGGCCACGCCGGGCATCAGGTTGTAGTTGATCGTGACGCTGACAAACTGGTTGTAGTGGTTGACCGCCTGGAGGCCGACGCTGGACTTTGCCTCGGTCACGGCCTTGAGCGGGATGAGCGTTGAGTTGTTGTCGCTCTTCACGTAAAGCTGGTCGAGGTCCTCGGGGTGCGCGCGGGTCTTGTCATCGGTCTCGAGGATGACCTGGTACTGGTCGTCGGAGAGCTTGATGAGGTAGACGTAATTCTCCGAGTACGCGCTGCGCAGCAGGCTCTCGATCTTGGAGGTGGACACGCCGTAGAGGCTGGCGCGGTCGCGGTCGATGTTGATGTCGAGGTTCGGCGTGTGGTTGAAATAATCGCTCTGCACCGACTGGAACGCCGGGTACTGCCGCATCTTGGCCACGAGCTTGTCGGCGGCGGCGTACACGTCGGCGGCGTTGATGCCGCTGAGCGTGTAGGCATAGCGGCCGTTGTTCTGGTTGGTCGCGCCGATGTTGATCTGCAACACCGGGTTGGGCCGCAGGATCGGGATGATGCCGGGAATCTTAGCGAGTTCCTGCGAAATCTGCGCGATCACCGTTTCGATAGGCGGACGCCCCTCAGCGGGTTTGAGGAAGGCGAACATCAACCCCTGCGAACTCGCCGCGCGGCCCGCCAGGCCGGCGAGCGTGAAGAACTCGCTGACGTTCGTGTTCGCCTTGAGGATGTCGTTGACCTTGGCCTGGTAGACGCGCATCTGCTCGGGCGACGCGCCTTCCTGCGCGATGAACACGCCCTGCAAGAACCCGCTGTCGCCGGTCGGCAGCAGGCTAAAAGGCAGCACTTTCCAGAAGATCACCACGCCCACCACGCAGCCCGCGTAGATCAAGGCTGTCAGCCAGCTGAAGCGCAGGAACCAGTCCAGCGACCGGCCGTAGAGGCCGACTACCCACGACAGGAAGTCGCCCACCTTGCGCTCGACCCACGTCTTTTTCGCACCGGGTCCGCGCTCGGCGAGCACCCGGGCGCACATGAGCGGCGTCAGCGTCAGCGACACCAGCCCGGAAGCAAAAATGGCGACGATGATCGTCACCGAGAACTCCCGGAAGATGCGCCCGAGCAATCCCGGCAGGAACACCAGCGGGATGAACACCGCCGCCAGGGACAACGTCATCGACAGAATCGTGAAAGAGATTTCGCCCGCGCTGTTGAGCGCCGCCTAGATGATCGTCTCCCCGGCCTCGGCACGGCGCACGACGTTTTCGAGGAACACCACGGCGTCGTCCACGAGGAAGCCGATGGCCAGCGTCAAGGCCATGAGCGTGAGGTTGTTCACGCTGTAGCCGAGCAGGTACATCGCCACGAAGGTCAAGAGCAGCGAGAGCGGCAGCGCGACCGCCGGGATGAGCGTGTCCGCCGCCCGGCCCAGGAACGCGAAGATCACCGCCACCACGAGCACGAACGCGATGAAGAGCGTCGTCTGCACGTCGTCCACCGAGTTGACGATGGTCTGCGAGCGGTCGTACACCTGGAGCAGCCGGATCGAGCCCGGCAGACCGGCGCGCAAGGTGGGCAGAAGGTCCTTGATGGTCTGCGCGACCTGCACGGCGTTGGAGCCCGCCTGCCGCGACACGGCGAGCACCACCGTGGAGCCGGGCGGGTTGGCGGCGAGTTCGCGCACCCAGAAAAAGCGCGACATCCGCTCGTCTTGGAGCCCGTTGTAGGCCGTCGCCACGTCTTTCAGAAAGATCGGCGAATTGTCCTTGTTGCGGCCGACGATCATGTTGAGGTAACCCCCGACCGTGTCCACCTGGCCGTTGGGCTGGAGGACGAACGTGCGGTTCTTGCCGTCGAACTGACCCGCGCCCGAGTACGCTGTGCCGGCCTTCACGCCGTTAGCGAGGTCGTCCATCGTCAGCCCACGGTTGACGAGCGCCGCCGGGTCGGCCTTGATGCGGATCGCTCCCTTGACCCCGTAGACCTGCACCTGGCTGACGCCGGGCAGGATGCTGATCTGCTGGGCGACGACGTTGTTGGCGTACTTGTAGAGGTCGGCGTCCGTCATCGTGTCGGTGACGAGCCCGAGCAGGATGACCGCCTGGTCGTTGGGGTTGGTTTTGGTGAAGGTCGGCGGACTGGGCAGGTCGACGGGCAACTGCCCGGTGGCGCGCTGGATGGCTGCCTGCACGTCGGTGGCGGCGTCCGAGAGCGTCTTGCTCAGGTCGAACTGGAGGGTCAGCGACGTGTTGCTCTGCGTGGACGCGCTCGTGATGAGCGACAACCCGGGGATCTGCATGAACTGCTTCTCCAGCGGCGTGGCGATGTTGTTGGCCATCGTCTCGGGGCTAGCCCCGGGGTAGGCGCAGGAGACGTTGATGACCGGGTAATCGACCGCCGGCAGGTCGTTGACCGAAAGCAGCTTGTACGTCAGGAAACCGAAGGCGATCACCGCAATCGACAGCAGCACGGTCATCACCGGCCGTCGGATGAAAGGCTCCGAGAGGCCGCCGCTTTTCTGGATCAGCTTGCCGCCCGGGGTGTGCTCGCCCTCGGTCTGGTGGGGGCCTTGGCCGGCAGGCGGTGTCCGGTCGTGACGCTCGGCGTGTGCGGCTTCGGGCGTGTCGCGGTCCACGCGGG
>CAXTMD010000288.1:0-6302 GCA_964245035.1 uncultured Chthoniobacterales bacterium | reverse complement strand
CGTAGGGGCTGGTCACGTAGCCCGGCTTGCCCTGCACGGGCGAGCCGTAGGGATAATCGTGTGGGGCAGACGGCGTGTCGCCGCCGTTGTTCGTGGAAGCAGGCTTGGGCGGCTTCGGCGTGGGCGGCGGGGTGGGCGGCGGTGGCAGAAGGCTGGTCCACTCGTGCAACTCGACCCGGTTGCCGCCGATCTCGTTGAGCAACTCCTGGCAACGCTGCCGGATGTGCCCCAGGTCTGGCGGTCCGAAGGGCTGCTCGGCCGTGCCCGGGAAAACGAGGTAAGTAATCTTCAGGTCGTCCACCGGACTGCGCGTGGCCGATGCCCGCGGATCCACCGCCTGCGCCAGCCGGATGCTCGCTTCACCTAGAAGGTGGTTCGGCCCCTTGTCGCCGAAGATCGCCGGGTACAACTGGTTGCCCGCCGCCACGACCACGTAGTCGCCGACCTGCGGGCCGCCGGGCCGCGCCATGAACGACGGCAGGACCACGTACGGATCGTTGCGCGCGATGAGCGAACTGTAATGCTCCACCCCGTAGAGATCTTCCCGCAACACCCCGAGCGCAGCCGCCGCGCCCTTGCGCGCGTTCGGGGCGCGGGTGTCGGCTTCCAGTTTGTCGATGCGGTCCTGGTAGACTTTCACGAACGGACTGATCACCGCCGGCAGCCGTTTGAGCCAGCGGTAGTTCGTTAGCGGTTGGAAGGTCGGATCGCTCGTGTCGATGTCGTTCCAGCGTTCCGGGTCGGAGCCGTCGGTGTCCACGTCCAGGTCGGACTGGATCAGGACCGCCTTGCGCTTGGAGTCCGGGTCCTGGAGGTCGAGGATCGTGTCGGTGTCGTAGAACAGATCGCGGCCGAGCAGCGCGTCGAGGTGGCCCAGATTCTGGCGCAGGAGGTCGGTCTTGTTCTGGTAGACGGCGAAGTAGAACTTCGAGACCTCCGCCTTTTCGAGCAGGGCTGGCAGCTTGGGCAGCGCCGTGCCGAGGTTCGGCGAACGCCGGGAGAGTTCGGCCAGCGTGCGCATCGGTGCTGGCACCTTAACTTGGAGATGGAGATCGAGCGCGTAATCGTCCGGCGTCTCGCGCTCCGTGCTGGCGGGCAGGCCGGGGGTGGTGTCGAGCGACGAGCGGATGCGGATGCCGTTGTAGAGCCTGGCCGTGTCGCGCGTCTTCGGGAGCACGAGGCTGTCCGGCAACGGCCGCGCGGTCTCAGCCGGCGTGGGCGTCGCCAACGGCAGCGGCGTGGGGGTGACCGCCACGACGGGCACCGGGGTCGGCGTTGCCGTGGGCGCCGGCGTTCCGTTCGCGTTGCTCCCCGCCGCCAGCCACTTCGGCAAACGCCCGGCCACCCAGAGCCGGCCGCTCTCGGGCAGGATGGCGCCGACCGCCACGCCCGCGAGAACTCCCAGCCCGAGGAGAAAAAGCGGCCCCAGGCAGCCCCGGCGTCGGCGGTCCCTCATCGCACGCGCTGACTCAGACGTGGATCGGACTGACGAGCAGCACCACGGCCACGATCACCCCGATGATCGCCAACGGCACGACGTACGCCGCCGGGTTGTACTTGCGTCGCGCCAGCGCCGGCACGAACCGTCCCGCGAGCAGCACGCAGACGATCAGGTCCACGATCATCCAGGTGTAGTAGCCGTTGACGGGAGCCAGCGCGCTGATGACGAAGATCAGGCCGCTCAGACCGCCCGCCACGAGCGAGGGCACGCTGCGCGCCTTCACGAACCCCATGATCCCGCCGAAGATCATCACGATGCCGAAGATCAGGAAGTACAACTGCGCGTCCCAGATCAGGTGCGCATAGGGGACCGGGTCGGTAAAGACGATGGCGATCATAGGAGCTGCCTTCCTCAAGCCGCGGAGTGCCGGTAGTGCGGGCGCAACTCGGGCCGCGACGCCCGCGAGGCGAAGAGCAGCCGCAGCACGAACATCGGCAGCAGCGCCAGGAAAAACGGAGCCAGCGAAATCCAGAATCCGGGAGTGGCGCGGGCCTGGTCGTGCATCACGGCGCGCAGCGCCACGCGCGCGACCCGTTGCACGTCGACTTCCATGAAGTCCGGCGTGTGCTTCTGCTCCGGCTCACCTTCACGCTTGGCGACCGCCTGGAATTCGGTGGCCACCGGACCTGGACACAGGTGGGTCACGCTGATGCCAGTGCCGCGCAGCTCCGCGCGCAGCCCCTCGGAGAAGCTGCTCACATACGCCTTGGTCGCGGCGTAGACGGCGAGATTGGGCACGGGCAAAAAGCTGGCGACGCTGCTGACATTCAGGATCGCCCCCGGTCGGTGCCGCCGCAGCAGCGGGATGAGCCGGTGGCAGAGAGCCGTCAGGGCCACGATGTTGACCTCCAGCATGCGCTCGACCTTGCGCCAGTCGCTCGTCTCGAACGGTCCCGAGTCGCCAAAACCGGCGTTGTTGATGAGGAAATCCAGCTCGAAGCTGCCGTCGGCCAGTTCGGCGCACAGGGCCTCGACCTGCTCGGCGTTGGCGAGATCCACGCGGCGGCACTCCACGTGCAGGTCCGGGTTGATGGCCAGCAGCTCCTCGCGCAGGCTTTGCAGCCGGTCCATGCGGCGGGCGACAAGCACGAGCGTTCCCGCCAGCGGGGCGAGTTGGACTGCGATCTCGCGGCCGATGCCGGCCGATGCGCCGGTGATCAGCGCCGTGCATTCTAGAAAATCTTTCATACGGGTGAAAACCGCTGCGGAACCGGGGCGACGCGGCATTCTAGTTTGCCCGTTTCATTCGGCAACCCCAGATTCTTTGGAATGCAGAATGCCATTTGAGCATTCCGCGATCCTATGGTTATCCAGAACCTCGAACAACAAACGCCGTTCACCACCCGCGACGGCTCGACGATCCGCAGCCTCCTCGACCGCACCAACGCGCCGGTCCGGCAGCAAAGCCTCGCCGAGGCCACCTTGCCAGTCGGCACATCCACGCAACGGCATTACCACAAGCGGAGCGAGGAGTTTTACTTCCTGCTCGAGGGCCGCGGCGAGATGGAGATTGACGGCGAGACCCGGCTCGTTGCCCCTGGCGACGCGATCCTGATCCCGGCCGGTGCGTGGCACACCCTGACGGCGTTGTCGCCCCTGCGGATGCTCTGCTGCTGCGCGCCGCCGTACGCGCACGAGGACACGTGCTTCGAGTAATTTCCCTTTCCCCTGCACCGATGCACTTCTTCATCACCGGAACCGATACTGACGTGGGCAAGACCTACGTGACCATGCAACTGCTGCGCGCCCTCCGGTCGCGCGGGGTGGACGCCGTCGGGTTTAAACCGCTTTGCTGCGGCCCGCGCGACGACGCGGAGGCCCTGCGCGCCGCCTCGGATGGCGCGCTGACACTCAACGAGGTCAACCCCGTGTGGCTGCGCGCCCCGGCCGCACCGTTTGCCGCGGCCCTCGTGGAAAACCGGACGATTGATCTCGACCTGGTCCGCGAGACGTTCACGCGTTTGCGGGCGCGGCACGCCACGGTTCTCGTCGAGGGGATCGGCGGCTGGCTGGTGCCAATCACGCGCGACTTCACGGTGGCGGACCTGGCAAGGGAGTGGCAGTTGCCCGTGATCGTCGTCGTGAAGAACGTCCTAGGGGCGCTGAACCACGCCGCTCTCACGGCACAAGCGGTGCGCGCCACCGGCCTATCCTGCGTCGGATTGATCCTCAACCATCCCCCCACCTCGGAGTGGCTGGGGAAGGCGGAGGAGGTGCAAGCCATCGCCCGCGCTACCAACGCCGGGGTACTGTCCGAGTGGTTGAACGTCCCGATTTTAGCGGAGGTTCAGACGAACGGCGACGAACTGTCTTCCGCAGTGTCAAAGCCACCATTTTTGTAAATATTTACTACAGTGCTGTCGCAGCGCGATACGAAAATTACACTGCAATACGGGTGCATCTAGAGGCAAAACGCCCTGGGCACGGGCGGTGCTAAATGTTCCGCCGTATTCACCCAACACCGGAGAGATCTCATATGATGCTGCACAAAATTTTCCACATGAATCAGTCGGTCAGCGAAACCAAGCGCCGGCTGTCTGATGTCCGCAGCTATCGCCACCATCTCGATGGTCTGGAACGCGCCGACCAGAAGGCGGATGGTCTCTCGCAGTGGCGTCTTCTCCTTCCGTTGGGCTTCCGGGCGGACTTCTCGCTGACGACGGTCGCAACCGAAGATCCGGACATGCTGGTCTTCAAGTCCGAGGGTGGTGACATCGAAATTGCTGGCATGATCAGTTTCCAACAGATCAAAGCTGGCCTGACGGAGATCGAAATCACGGTGAATTACGAGTCGTCCTCGCCCCTCTTCAACGTCCTCGACCGCGCTTTGAAGATCGGTGATCATTTCCTGGTCAATCAACTCCGCCGCATCCGCGCCCACTTCGAGGGCATCGCGGCCCCGGCCCCGCGGCGCGTGCCGGTTTACGCGCACCAGCTCAAGCACGCCACGGCGTAAACGCTTTTTGTCAGAAGGTACTGGTTAAGGTTGGGGGCGGCTCTTTGGTCGGAGCCGCCCCTCCCTTTTTCAGCGGTCACCACGCGGAGCGGCGGCCGTGGAAGCAGCGTCACTTCTCCCGCCAGGCCTTCGTGCAACGCCACCGATTGCTTGATGCAGCGATCTGGCGGAGAAGTGATGCCTTACGCGTTCAGGCCGCTTAGAGGGACCTAAACTCAAGTTCGATGCAGCTATTCCTTGGTCCGGCGGCGAATGGAAAAGCGGTGCGGCGCACTTGATCCGCCCCCTCGCCCCGCCCGTACTGGCGGCAGCGGCCGCATGTTTCTATGACCACCGAGTTGCCCGAAGAAAACCTGATCCTGCTCAAACAAGTCGTGCCGCGCACGCAACGCGCGTTGTACGTCCTGCGTATCAGCCTGTGCGTGGTGGCGGCGGCGCTGGCGTTCGCCAAGCTCAACCTCATCCCACCGCTGTCGTCCTTCTACGTGGACGTGTTGTCCGACAAGACGCTGGACCTGCGGCCCACCGTGCAGGCGCTCAACCTGCTCGACTCTGGACTGTTGGCAGCCGCGCTGGCGCTGATCATCGCCACCTTCCTCATCCAGGCCCGGCTGCGGGTGGGCGCGCAAGCTGCGCTCCAGGCAAGCCGGCCAGACCACGCATGAACGCCGCCGCCATCTCCGGACGTACCCTGTGGCAGGAACTGCTGATCCCGGTGCTGACCGGGCTGATCACTTTCGCCTTGGGCGAACTGTTGGCTTCTTCCATGGGGCTGGGCGCAGCCGCCGCCTTCGCGCTGGTCGCGGCCACCCTCGCCGGTGGACTCGACGCCGTGTACTTCCACCTGCTGTTCTCGTTGCGCCGCGCGCCGGCGCTCGCCGCGGAACAAGCCTACCAGCAGACGCTCGCCGATGCCCGCCGCCGATTGCAGGACGGCTCCATGCGCCTGCGCGAGGCGCTCATCCGCCGCTTCGAGGCCGACTACCGGCGCACCGCCGCCCTCACCCGGCCCGAGGGCAGGTTCAAACGCCAACTCCAGGAAGCCAAGCGCCGGCGCAAGGCGCGGCTGTGGATCGTCGAGCGGGCGCTGGACGCCGGCCAACTACTCGCCGCCACGGCCGAGGCGAAGACAGACCCGCAGGCGTTGGAGCACTGGAGCGAAGAGGTGGACGGCATGGCTGACATCTTGTCGGAGGTGCGCCAACGCCTCGGCTTTGGCGCGGCCTTGTCCTCCCGGCTGCGCCCGGCCGCGCTGGCAGCGCAGGTGCAAAGCGAGTGGGCTAAACTGGCTTCCTCGCTCCCGGCCGCCCCGGCGCGCGGAGGCGTTGCGCTGCCGACGTGAGCGGCAAGGGGCGCGTTCGTCGCCGCATCACGTTCCTCACTCCGGTTGGAAGACCGGGTCAGCCGTCAGTTTGTTCTTGTAGAGCACGCCGCCTTTGACCACGAAGGGCACGTTTTCCAACGTGCGGATGTTCGCCGCTGGATCGTCGCCGACGGCGATCAGGTCGGCAAAATACCCTGGCGTAATTTGACCAACCTTGTCCTTCCAGCCGATTAACTCCGCCGCGCCGACCGTGGCGGCCTGGATCGCGGCCATCGGCGTCATGCCACGCTCAACCATGTAGTGGAACTCGCGGGCGTTCTGACCGTGCGGATAGACGCCCGCGTCCGTGCCGAAGGCGATGTGCACGCCCGCCTGCACGGCCTTGCGGAAGGTCTCGATGCGCTGTTTGTCGACCATCGTTGCCTTGTCGAGGATGTGTTGCGGGAAACCCAGCCGGGCGTATTCCGCGTTCACGTAATCCACGCAGTAGATCGTCGGCACCAGCCACGCGTCCTTTTGCT
>CAXTMD010000287.1:0-6339 GCA_964245035.1 uncultured Chthoniobacterales bacterium | reverse complement strand
ACCTGCGTGCGGATGCGCGCCGTGCCCTCGGGCACCACGGGGTAGAAGAACCCGACGACGTACACGCCTTTCTCCAGCATCCGCGCGGCAAACTTTTGCGACAGCGCCGCGTCGCCGAGCATCACCGGCACGATGGGATGCGTGCCGGGCTTGATCGTCAAGCCCGTCCGCTCCAGCCCGGCGCGGAAGTAGCGCGTGTTCTCCTCCAAGCGGTCGCGCAGTTCCGTGGAAGCGGTGATCATCTCGATGGCCTTCAACGACGCCGCCACCACGCACGGCGCGACCGTGTTGGAAAACAGGTAAGGCCGCGAACGCTGCCGCAACAGGTCGATGATCGGCTTGCGCGCGCTCGTGTACCCGCCGCTGGCCCCACCGAGCGCCTTGCCGAGCGTGCCGGTGATGATGTCCACGCGGTCCAGCACGCCACAGTGTTCGTGCGTGCCCCGCCCCGTTGCCCCGAGGAACCCGGCTGCGTGGCAGTCGTCGAACATCACCAGCGCGCCGTACTTATCCGCCAGGTCGCAGATGCCCTTCAGGTCGGCAATCGTGCCGTCCATGGAAAACACGCCGTCGGTGGCGATCAGCTTGTGGCGCGCACCCGCGGCGTCGGCCGCCTGGAGCTGCGTTTCGAGGTCAGCCAAATCGTTGTTTTTGTAGCGGAACCGCTTGGCTTTGGACAGCCGGATGCCGTCGATGATGCTGGCGTGGTTGAGCGCGTCACTGATGACGGCGTCTTCGGGGCCGAGGATCGTCTCGAACAGCCCGCCGTTGGCGTCGAAGCACGATGGGTACAGGATCGTGTCCTCCGTGCCCAGGAAGGTGGACAGGGCGCGTTCCAGTTCCTTGTGGATTTCCTGCGTGCCGCAGATGAAGCGCACGCTCGCCAAGCCGAAGCCCCACTCGTCCAGCGCGTGCCGGGCGGCGGCGATGATCTCCGGGTGGTCGGCGAGGCCCAGGTAGTTGTTCGCGCAGAAGTTGAGCACCTCCCGGCCGTCTTCGGTGGCGATGTGGTTACTCTGCGGGCTGGAAATGACGCGTTCGCGCTTGAAGAGGCCGAGGTTGGCGATCTCGGCGAGCGTGCCGTTGATTTGGGTGTCGAGGGCGGTGGACATGGCAGTTATTGCGGGTGGTGGGAGGCGCCGAGCAGCTTCACGACCTCCGCGTTGTACGCGGCGGCGTAGACCGTGGCCGTGTTCTGGTAGTATTCCTGCGCGTCGGTCTCGGCGTTGCCGGCGGTTTCCGGCAGCAGGATCGTGCCGTGGCGGCGCGCGAGGCGTTCACCGACGCCGGGCGCGCAGCCGGGGTAGTACGTGCCGAAACCCACGGCCCCGTAGAGGCGGTAGCTGCCCTCGCGGGCGGCCTCGTCGGCTTCGCTGACCGGGTCCTTGCCCGTGAAAACGCAGGCTTCGCGCAAATAGTGCGGCGAGTCGCGGACGACGCGGATGTCGTCACCGATGATCGGCGTGTCCACGCAGCCCGCCGCGGCGAGCAGCGTCAACGCCGCCGTCGTGGCGAGCAAAGAGCGGGAAAGGCCGTGGCGCATGGGGGAATCTACCAGAAATTCGGCCCCCGGCACCTCCGCGGGCGCAGAAAATCGTGCGTCCCCGGCCGCGCGCAACTGCGTTTTATGGATATGGACTCCACGCGCCGCTCTTTTCTGAAAACTTCCGCTGCCGCCGTCGCCGGACTCGCCGCCGTCCGCGGCCTGGCCCGGGCCGGCAGCCCCGAAACCGACACCGCCACCAAGGCCGAGAGCGTCAACACGCTGATCTCCGCCCCGGGTGACCTCCCGCTGCTCGACGGACCGATGCCCGGCGAACAGCGCAAGGGCGAGATGGTCTACCGGCCGCTCGGCAGCACGGGCGAAACCGTTTCCTTCGTCGGCATGGGCGGGTACCACCTCGGCAAGATCCCTACCGAGGAGGAGACGATCAAGCTCGTGCGCAGCGCCATCGACCGCGGCATCACGTTCATGGACAACTCCTGGGACTACAACCTGGGCACCAGCGAACTGCGTGCGGGCAAGGCGCTCAAGGACGGCTACCGCGACAAGATCTTCCAGATGACCAAGATCGACGGTCGCACGAAGAAGTCGGCCATGCGTCAGATCGAGGAATCGCTCACCCGGCTCCAGACCGACCGTCTGGACCTCGTGCAGCACCACGAGATTCTGCGCATGGAAGACCCGGACCAAATCTTCTCGGAGGATGGCGCGATGGCGGCGTTTCTCGACGCGAAGAAGCAGGGCAAGCTGCGCTTCATCGGGTTCACCGGCCACAAGGACCCGCTCGTGCACCTGCGGATGCTCCAGGTTGCCAAGGCGTACGACTTCCACTTCGACACGGTGCAGATGCCCATCAACGTGATGGACGCCCACTACCGCTCGTTCTCCGCGCAGGTGCTGCCGGAGTTGGTCAAGGAAAAGATCGCCCCGCTGGCGATGAAGACCTTCGGCGACCACTACGTGCTCGACGCTGTGAAGGGCGCAGGCGTGAGCCCCATCGACATGCTGCACTTTTCCATGAGCCTGCCGGTGTCGGTGGTGATCACCGGCATCGACAAGCCGGAGATCCTCGATCAGGCGTTCGAAGCGGCGAAAACGTACAAGCCGATGGACAAGGAACAGGTAGCCGCGCTGCTGACCAAAACCAAGGTGGCCGCGGCACAGGGCAAATCGGAGTTGTACAAGACGACGTGGCAGTTCGACAGCACGGCGCAGAATCCCGACTGGCTCGGCTACCAGAAGCAGCAATCGACGTAAGTTTCGCGGGCGGCGAGCGACTAACATCAAAGCTACCCTGTTCCGGGCAATGGCGAATAGGTAGTGCAATCCGCCGCCAACGTAGCGCAACCAAACGCGAGCGGAGCACGCGCCGAGGACCTAACCTCGGCGCGTCATGTTTACACGTTTGTTGTTGTTTCCCGCGGCGTTTGGATCGATGACCGCCGCCGTTTGCGCACAGGATTTTGCCCCGTCCAGCCCGAACGACCCCACGTCGAGCAGCGCCCCGGCGGATACCGTCGTGATCACCGGAGCGAGCGTTCCGACCTACGACACCGAGATGGCCGTCACCGCCACCAAGACAGACACCCCGCTGCTCGACACCCCGCAGACGGTCACCGTCGTGCCGCGTCAGTTGATCAACGATCAGGCCGATCTCACCGTGCCCGAGGTGCTGAGCAACGTCGGCGGCGTGAACACCGGCGGCACCTACCGCGACTACGACATCTACAGCATCCGCGGGTTTTTCGGCACGGGCTTCACCTATCTGGACGGCCTGCGCGTGGACCGGCAGAGCGAGTTCCAGGAGGAACCTTTCGGCCTGGAGCGCGTGGAGGTGATCCAGGGACCTTCGAGCGTGCTCTACGGCCAGATCCCGCCCGGCGGCCTGGTCAACCTCGTCAGCAAGACGCCACAGAAAACGAACTTCACCAACGTGACGGTCGGCGGCGGCAGCTTCGACCTCGCGGAAACCGGCGTGGACACCAACGGCGTGCTCAACGCCAGCGGCACGATCTATGGCCGCATCAACCTGCTCTGGCGGCAGTACGGCGACTTCACCGACGGCGTGGACCCGAGCCAGCGGCTGCTCTTCGCGCCGTCGCTGACGATTGAACTGACCAAGCACACGACGCTTACCCTGCTCGGCCAGTACTACCACGACTGGCGTTCCATCGCCTTCCCGCTGCCCGCGTTCGGCACCGTGCTGCCCAACCCCAACGGCCGCGTTTCGCGCTTCCTCAACGTCGGCGAACCGGACTCGTATCCCAACGACGCCGACAACTGGCGCGTGCTGCTGGGCTACCACCTGGAGCACCACTTCAACGACGTGTTCACCCTGCGCCAGAACGCCCGCGCGAGCTTCAACGAGACGGACTTCCAGGGGCTGTACCCGAGCAGCCTCGCCGCCGACAACCGCACGCTCTTCCGCTATCCCTACGAGAACCACGAAAACTACACGACGCTCGGCCTGGACACGTCGCTGCTGGCGACCTTCGACACCGGCTCTTGGGCCAAGCACACGTTCCTCGTGGGCGTCGATTACTACTACGATTACAACATCACCAAAGGGGCGAGCAATTTCGGCGACCTCATCCCCATCAACCTCTACAATCCCGTCTACGGGGCGAGTCCCACCGGGATCAAGCCCGTGAGCGACACGGTCAACGAGGTTTCGCAGACCGGCCTCTACTTTCAGGAACAGGTCAAGCTGTTCGACCGCGTGAGCATCGTCGGTGGTGGGCGCGAGGACTTCGTGTCCAACGACAACACCTCGCGCCTGGGCACCACGACGGAAAACGACGCCAGCCCGAGCGCGTTCTCGCCGCGCGCGGGGATCGTGTTCGAGGCTCTGCCCAAGCAGGTGAGCGTGTACTTCTCCTACAGCAAGTCCTTCGAGTCTAACCCCGGCTACCTGACGCTCGGCGGCAACCAGATTCCCCCCGAGGAGGGCGAGCAGTACGAGGTCGGCGCGAAGGCGGACCTCTTCCACGGCCGGCTTTCCTCCACGGTGGCGCTCTACCACATCGACCGCACCAACGTGCCCACGGCCGACCCGACCAACCCGAACTTCTACGTGGTCACCGGCGCGGAACGCCACCGTGGCGTGGACTTCAACACCACGGCTAGCCCGCTCAAGGGTTGGGACCTCATCGCGGCCTACGGCTACATCGACGCGCGGGTGACGCAGGACAACTCCGGGTTGGTCGGCAACCGGCCGCTGGACGTGCCCGAGCACACGTTCAACCTTTTCACGAAATACACGTTGCAGGACGGGCCGCTCAAGGGCCTCGGCTTCGGCGTGGGTTACCACTACCAGACCGACCAGGAGGGAGATTCGGCGAACACGTTCCGCTTGCCCTCCTACGGGTTCCTGAACCTGGCACTCTATTATCAGCGCGGGCGCTTCAGCGGGCAGGTCAACGTCAACAACGTGACGAACGAACGCTACGCCACCGGCAGCTACAGCAACCTCTACGTGCAAGAAGGTGATCCCATCAACGTACGCGCCAGCTTCGGCTGGCATTTCTAAGACACCGCCGCGCAAGCGTCTCGGCAAGACGCTGACCAAGCGGGTCTGGCAGTTGCACTCCTGGCTCGGGCTGGTCTGTGGCCTGGGGCTGCTCGTCGTGGGGACGACGGGCAGCTTGCTGGTCTTCCGCGCCGAGACCGATGCCCTTCTGCATCCAGAACTCTACCGGGCGCAGCCCACGGCGGCGGGGCGCTTGCCCTACGACGCGCTGTGGACCTCCCTGCGCCGGGCGCTGCCGGGGGAGAAAATCGTCGGTTGGATGCCGGCCCTCAAACCGGGTCTGACCGACGGCATTTACGTCCAGCGCACGGGCGAGGAGGAGCCCCGCGTGCTGCGCCTCGACCCGTACACCGGCGAGTTGCGCGGCCGGCCCAGACGCGATGATCAGTCGCTCACCGGCTGGCTGCTGGAACTCCACTACGCGCTGCTGGCGGGAACGTGGGGAACCTTTGTCGCCGGGTTGCTGGCCGTGGGGCTGCTTGCCCTCGGTCTGAGCGGGCTGTGGCTGTACCGGGGATTTTGGCGCAGTTTCTTTACGCTGCGCTGGGGCCGGAGCGCCCGCATCTTTTTCTCCGACCTGCACAAAACGGTCGGCATCAGCTCGGTGGGATTCAACCTGATCCTGGGCTTCACGGGAGCTTGGTGGAACCTGCACACGGTCTACTGGAAATGGACCGCCGCCACGCCGTTCTACCCGCCACCGAAGGCTGTGGCCCAACCCTTCGACTTCGCCGCGGGCGGGATGTCGCTAGACGCGCTCATGGCACGAGCCGCGCAGGAACTGCCCGGCTATCATCTAAAATATCTCGGCTTGCCGCCGGAGCAGGAGGGCAGCGTCACCCTCTACGGGAACGTGCCGACGCCGAACCCACTGCGTGGCGACTACGCGAGCCACGTCGTGTTCGACGCCAGGAACGGCGCGCTCACGCAGGTCACGGATTCCCGCCAGGCCGGCGCGTGGGACACGATCACCGATTCTTTCGCGCTGCTGCACTACGGGACGTTCGGCGCGGTGTTCGGCCGGGGGGCAGAGTTGGCTGTGAAGATACTCTGGACGCTGCTCGGCCTCGCGCCGGGTGTGTTGGCGGTGAGCGGGTTCCTGATCTGGCGCGCGCGCCGTCGTCCAAGGTAGGGTTGCCTCTCCGAGGCAATCCTCGATCTTCTGGAGAAGAACGCCTGAGACAGGCACAACCGCCAACCAAATTACGCCAGCTTGCAAAGCTGCTCACTCCCTAGCAGCGTGTGCCCCCTCTTTCTGTCATCCTGAGGCGAGTGCAACGAGGCGAAGGACCTCGCCGGAAGGTAC
>CAXTMD010000286.1:0-6365 GCA_964245035.1 uncultured Chthoniobacterales bacterium | reverse complement strand
CGCGCAGGGTGTACATGATGTCGCGGGGTGTCTCTGAAAACAGCTCGATCCACTCCTTTCCGTCGATGGTTCTGATTTTACCGGTGCGCATGGCGAGCGGTAGTAAAACAACGCCTGCCGCCACCTCAAACCGCGCGTGCGAAACTCGCACGTTACACAGACACGAACCAGTTAGTTAGCGATTGTCCGGCAACCGTTTGGAAGGCCGGCGGAAAAGAGTGTAAACGCGTGAAAATCTTTGGGGCTTGCGCGGCGCCGCGCGCCGACTTCGTGCCGATGGAAACGCGGTGACGTTCAAGCAGTTATGTACTATTCAATTTTTGTCTATTCCAAAAGCGATGGTCGGGTGGCGGCCATCCATGCCCAAGCGCTTCCGTCCAAACACAAAGGGCAAGCAACCCATCAAGTCGCTGCATACCCCTGCCTACGAGCACATCCGCACCTTGCTGCGCGAAACGCGCCACGCCGCCGATCTGAGCCAGGCGGAGTTGGCGGCACGTCTGGGGCGTGAGCAGATCTATGTCAGCCGGTGCGAGTCGGGGCTGCGCCGGGTGGACCTGCTCGAATGGTTGGAAATCATCGTGGCCTGCCGGGCCGAGCCGAACAACTTCATCCAAGCGATCCTGCCGATGGTCGAGTTGCCGCGGACGCTGGGAAGCTGAAGTTTGCCGGGCCGAGATGCCGACAAAACGCCTCGGAAATCGCCGCGGTGCGCTGAAACAAATAGCCTAATAGGCTACCTCCTAGGGTAATCCTGTTTGTTCAAGGCGGGATGCATGGTGCGCCGCGGACTGCACGACAGGTGGGTTACCAGTGTATGCCGGAGCGATTCCTCTTTGTGTGCCACCTGCGCGTCCGCCAACCTGCCGGGCATGGAACGCCGCGGCAGTTTCGAGAGGAGCACCAGCGAGAAAACCTACCAACTCGGCAAGGCGCGCGACGCTTGGCGCGAAACGATGCTGGACGTGCGTCTGGACGGTGAGGCGTTCGCCCTGCCGTACGCTCACCTGAGCCTGATCAAGTGCGAGGGTGAACGGGCACTCACCCTCTCCTTCGCCACGCACTTGGTGAAGATCGAAGGCGAACGCCTGCGGCCGCTCTACGAGGCCATGATCGATCACAACGTGCGCTACGTGGTCGCGGCAGCGGCGCACCCGCGAGAGGCCGGCGCGTCGAGCGAACCGGTCATCACCTCCATCGACCTCGTGCCGTTGAACCAGAACGACGCCGGGATGCTGTAGCGTTCAGACCGCCATCGCTGGCCGCGACGGGGCCGCGTGGCTCGCCTGCTCGCCCTGCCGGATTCTCCGGCTGACCGCTGGCGTCGCAACTGCCACCGCTTCCCCCGCCGAGCCATCCTCGCGCTGGGTGCCGGCCTGGTTCTTGGTGAGATCGAGCGCCTCGGCGATCTCCTGCTGGCGTGCGGTGGCGGCCAGGAGCTTGTCCTCGTACTCGAACGCGACGCCCACGTGGCGGCCGAGTTCCTCGCGTTTGCGCTGGTAGTCGGCCAGATCCTCCACGCGTCTCTCCAGTCGGTTCTCGATGCTCTGGAGTTCCCGTTCCATGGACGCGACGGTACCCAGCGCGTTCTCACTGATGTAAGCCTCGTGATTGGCTTTGCCTTGGATGATGACCTTGGCGCTGCCGTCGAGCTTGTGGATGGAGAACGGGAAGCCGCCGATTTCGCCGATGGGATGGGTCGTGGTAAAGGGCCACATGGATTCCGCCAGGAACACGAGGGCGCGGCCCGCCTTCACGCGGTCGGTGAACGTTTCCTTCTTGAGTTTGAGTACGAACTGGTCACCCTGCGTCGGCGCCCGGGTTGCCAAGTCGAGGCGCAGGTTGGCCATGACTAGCTCGCAATGGGCGATCTCCTCACCCAGGTTCTTGATGCGGTAGCGCACCTGGTACTGGCTGTCGAGGTGCTGCTTCCGGAGCCGGGTGAGCCGCGCGACCTCGGCGTCCACGCCCGCCTTCTCAATGACCAGCGGGTTGCCCGAGGCGATAGCCTTCACCTCGGCGTAGGTCAGCGCCGCGGCGTCCACGTCCTCCGCCCGGCGCACGGCGGCGTCGCCGCTCATCACCTGCGCGATGAAGCGGCACTTGTTCTCCAAGGTCTGCCACATGTAAGCGTCGAAGCTGCCTTCGGTCACGTAGCGGTAGATGCTCACGAACTCGTTCTGGTTGCCCTGGCGCACGATGCGGCCCTCGCGCTGCTCGATGTCGGCGGGCCGCCACGGGGCGTCGAGGTGGTGCAGCGCCGCGAGCTTGCGCTGCACGTTGGTGCCCTCACCCATTTTGGGCGTGCTGCCCAGGAGCACACGCACCTTGCCTTCGCGCACGGCCTTGAAGAGCGTGTTCTTGGCCGCGTCGTCGTCGTAGTCCTGGATGAAGGCGATCTGCTCGGCCGGAATGCCGCGGCCGACGAGCTTGGCGCGCACATCGTCGTACACGTTGAACTGGCCACTCCTGCCCGCGGACGGCGTGGACAGATCGCAGAACACCATCTGCGTGCCTTTGGCCGGCGCGGTCTTCTCCCAGATGCGGTGCATGTTGGCCACAGCCTGGTTGACCTTGGAGGCCGGATTGTCGGCTAGATGCGGAACCATGAGCCGCAGGTCGAGCGCGGCCTTGCGGCCCTCGCTGGTGATCTTGAGCATGTTGTCCTCGCGCGGATCGACCCGGCCGTTCTTGATGTCCTCCGTGCGGGCGACGAGGTTTTCCACGAACCGTTTCAGCTCCGGGCTCGCCGGGGCGCTGATCGTCACGGGTCGGCCTTCCTCCAGCTTGGGCACGGGCAATTTCAGCATCTCGGCCGTGCGCACATCGGCCACCTGCCGAAACTGTCCCATCAGCTCGGGCACGTTGACGAAGCGCGCGAAGCGGGTCTGAAGCCGATAGCCCTTTCCGTCGGGGCTCAGTTCCATGCTCGTCACCGCCTCGCCGAAGGTCGCCGCCCACGAGTCGAAGTGCTGCATCTGGTTGCGGCGCAGGGTGTGCATCTGCAGGTAGCGCTGCATCGTGAACAATTCTGCCATCGTGTTAGAGATCGGCGTGCCCGTGGCGAACACGACACCCCCGCCCTGGTTGCGTTCTTGGACGAACTGCACCTTCAGGAACAAGTCGAACGCCCGCTCGCTGGCGGTTTGCGGCAGGCCCGCCACGCGGTTCATCTTGGTGACGTAGAAGAGGTTCTTGAACTTGTGGGCCTCGTCCACGAAGAGCCGATCGATGCCCAGTTCCTCGAAGGTGAGCGTGTTGTCCTTCCGGCGGCTGGCGGAAAGCGTTTCCAGCCGGGCCTTGAGCTTTTTCTTGATGCGCTCCAGCTCCTTGACCAGCCGGGTGCCGCGCTGCGCGCCGCGGTCCTGGCGGATGGCGAGTTCCACCTCGCGGATCTGGTTTTCGATGAAGCGCGAGCGCGCCTCAAAGGACATCGGGATCTTCTCGAAACTCGCGTGTGTGACGATGACCCCGTCCCAGTTGCCCGTGGCGATGCGGCTGAAGAGCCGGGTGCGCCGCGATGCCTCGAAGTCCTCCTTGCCCGCGACCAGGATGTTGGCCGTGGGGTAGAGCGTCAGCAGCTCGCCGGCGAACTGTTCGAGCATGTGGTTGGGCACGACGTACATGGGCTTTTGCGCCAGACCGAGGCGCTTTAGCTCGATGCCGGCGGCCACCATCGTGTACGTCTTACCGGCTCCGACGCAGTGGGCCAGGAGCGTGTTGTCGCTTTGCACCACCCGCCAGATGCCGTCCTTTTGGTGTGGCCGGAGCTGGATCTGCTGGCTGCTGGACGGCAAGGTAAGATGAGCGCCATTGAAAACGCGCAGCCGACTGCTGTTGAACTCCACATTGTACTTGGCGCAGAGCCGCTCGCGTCGCGTGTCGTCCTCCCACACCCACGTCTTGAAGCGCTCTTTGAGCTTCTCCAACTTGTCGCGTGCGGCCTCGGTCTCGGGCACGTTGACGACCGGCTTCTCGGTCACCGGGTCCTTGTCGTAGACGGTGGGCGTCTTCAGGTTGAGTGCGTCCTGAATCAGGTCCAAAGCCCGGTAGCGCGCGGTACCCCAGTCCGTCGTGTTGGCAACGGAGGAGCGTGCCTCGTAGCCTGCCTCCACGAACCAAGCGCCGACCTGTGGCGCGTGGGACACCGTGATGGCCTCACCGTCGGGTACGATGCTCGCGGTGAATTCCTCGATGTCCCGGGGCGGAATCCACACGGCACCGAGCCGCGCGTCGATCTTGCTGGCACCAAGATCCTCGGGTTGCACAGCTTCCAACGCCACGATGTTCTCGCGGTACGCGGGGTCGCCCTCGGCGGCGGCCTGCGCGGCGGCGAGCTTCGTGCGCACGTTGCCTGAGAGATACTGGTCCTCCGCCTCCCACCCGTCGGTTTGAGGGTTGTGGTAGACGAGACCTTTGAGTTCGGGCAGGAACGCCTCCGCCGGCCGGTTGAGCAGACTTTCCATGTGCTCCAAATCTACGCTGCCCTTCGCGTTGAGAGTGAGCACGAGCGCATCCTGCGCGCTCTCGGCCGAGCGGGGAGCCTCGGACTGGTGGATGGTGCGCTCGGTGAAGATGGCGGTCTTGGTGGCGCGGCGACTTTCCTCGTCGAAGTTTTCCAGCGAGAGGATGAGCGGCAGGTCCGGGTCGCCGTTGAAAGCTTTGGAGTTGCGAGGCTCGTTGACCGGTCCGAAGCGCAGTGCGAACTGGTCGTAACGCTCGTTGAGCTGCCGACGAGCTAGGAGGATCGTGCTCTCATCTGCTCCCTCAAGCTGGGTGCGCAGGGTTTCGCGCACGGCGTCGCGCAGGCGCATCAGCCCACGGATGCGCCGGGCGTTGTCCTCCGAGAGCTTGGTCACCGGCGTCAGCGTGGCCCCCGTGCGGATGGCGATGCGGCCGTCCTCCATGGTGGTGAAGGCGTTTTCCTTGACGTGTCCGGGCGCGAGGATTTCCGCTTCCCGGCTAGGTTCGGCGGTTGTAGACCGCACCCGTGGTGCCTCACGCTGGATCACACCCTGCGGCAAGAAGGCTACGGCCTCGCGCAACGCCGTCGCCAGATCGCGCTCGTCGGGCACAAGGGTGGGTTCATTGGCGCGGTACATCGTGCCAGCGTGGCGCATGACCCCAAGCATCATGTGCGAGTTGGCCGCGAAGTACTCGTTGATCTGGAAGCCGACGCCATCCGGGTTGGTGTGGGTGGCGAGGTCCAGCCAGCTCGGCCCCTCCGGCCGCTCGCCGGGCAGCCGCCGACGCAAAAACACGATGTCAGTGGTCACCTCCGTGTTCGCGTTCTGCTTGAAGGCCGTGTTGGGCAACCGGATGGCTCCCAGGAAGTCGGCGCGCTCGGCCAGGTAGCCACGCAGCGACGAGTTGAGCTTGTCCAGGGTGCCCTTGGAGGTGATGAACGCCACCAGGCCGCCGGGGTGCACCTTCTCCACGCTCTTGGCAAAGAAGTAGTCGTGAATGAGGAAGCGGCGGTCGGCTAGCTGCGAATCGATCGGCCGGTAGTCGCCGAAGGGCACGTTGGAGATGGCCAGATCGAACGAGCCGTCCACGAGCGCGGCCTGCTCGAAGCCTTGGGCGCGCACGTCGGCGTCCGGGTAGAGCTTGGCGGCGATGCCAGCGGTGATCGGGTCGAGTTCGATGCCCGTGAGTTTGGAGCGGGCGTGCATTTCCTCGGGCATGAGCCCGAAGAAGTGGCCCAGGCCCAAGGCGGGCTCCAGCACCCGGCCGCCCGTGAAGCCCAGCCGTTCCACCGCCTCGTACATGGCGCTGACCACAGCCGGAGCCGTGTAGTGGGCGTTGAGGGTCGAGGCGCGTGCCGCCTCGTACTGGATGGGCGAGAGCAGCCGTGAGAGAGCTTGTTTTTCGTCGTTCCACTCGGAGGCACCCGGCTCCTGCCAGGCAGCGAACACCTGCGGGATGCCGCCCCAGCCCACGTAGCGCACGAGCACGCGCTTTTCCCCTTCCGTGGCCGGCCGCGCCTCCCGGTCGAGGAGCTGGGAGAGTTCGATGGCAGCCAGGTTGGCGCGCGCCTTCTGCTTGAGCGAGCCTTGGCCGACCCGCAGGCTCGTCGCCGAGTCGAAGCGGAAGTTGGCCGCGTTTAGAGGCTGACGCCCGGCTCGGGCTCCAGGAGAATATATTTCTCCCGGATCAACTCCCACGCCTGGGTCTGCGCCTGCTGCGGCGTCAGGGATTGTTCCTGCTGCAACTGTCGGCGCAGTCTGTCCATCTCCTCGGTTGTCTTCTCCTGCGCTTCCAGAAGCGCGTCCTCCAGCTTGCCCTGCGCCTCCAAGCGTCGCACCATCTTGGGCCGGAACTGCCGCCAGTGGCGCTCGGCCATCAATCCGTACTGGGTCAAAGAG
>CAXTMD010000285.1:0-6365 GCA_964245035.1 uncultured Chthoniobacterales bacterium | reverse complement strand
AAGTGGGCACGATGACGCTCAACCGCAACGTGGAGAACTTTTTCGCCGAGAACGAACAGATCGCCATGGGTACCGGCGTGCTCGTGGACGGCCTGGACTTCTCCGCCGACAAGATGCTCGTGGGCCGGACGTTCTCGTACTCGGACACCCAGCGCCACCGCGTCGGCACCAACTACCTGCAACTGCCCGTCAACTCGCCGCAAGGTGCCCAACATCCTATCGCCACCAACCAGCGCGACGGCCAAATGGCCTACCACATCGGCACCGCCCCGGGACTGAACCCACACGTCAACTACGGACCTTCCATCCACGGCGGCCCGCAGGAATCCCGCCGCCCGGAGCCGAGTGCCGGGATGGTCTGGACAGGACGTTCGATGCGCAGCGATCTGGAGCGCCGCAATGACTACGCGCACGCTCGCGCCCGGTATGTCACCATGCAGGACTGGGAGCGTGACGACCTCATCAAGAACCTGGGCACCCTGCTCGGCAAATGCGAGGACGACGTGAGGCAGCGCATGCTGTGGCACTGCTTCATGATCCACGATGGTTACGGCTTGCGGGTTGGCGAGATGTTGGGCATGACGGCCCGGAACGTGCGGCACCTGGAGCCGCTGGCGCACCAGCAATTCACCGAGGCGGAGAACAAGCGCCTCAAAAACCTCGGCGCAAATGACGACCGCCTGGACAAGGCTGCCTACGGCCGGGTGACCGGCTCCGTGGAAAACAAACCTGCCATGGCGAGCCAAGTGCTTGCCACGATGGATCAGCCGGATCCGCGTTGCCCCAAGGATTTGTAGAAGCCTCGTGTTCTCAGCCTGATGGGAGGAAACTCCACATTGTACGGGCGTGCACTGCGCGGGGGGCTAGCCGCTGGGCGTCGGGAGTTCAGCCGTTGAGATCAGCGGGCCGCGCTGGGTCAACACGTCTAAGGTATCAATCCAGAAACCCTGGCGGGACGCATTTTCTTCCGTCCTGGCGGCCGCTCATCGCAGCTCTTTGGAGCGTCGTGCAACGGAGCGCGTCGAAGTTTGAGGATACCGCCCGGGCGATCGGCAGCAACCGCCACGATTTCCGCCACGATGGCTAACGCGATCTGCTCGGGATCTTCCGCACCGATGTCCAGGCCCACCGGTCCGTGGATGCGCGCCGACCCACGCTCATCCAAGGATGACCCGCGACGTTCGCCCACGTCGGCAAGCAGGCGTTCCGTGCGCCGGCTCGGACCGAGGATGCCGATGTATGCGGCGGGGGACGCCAGCACCACGCGCAAGAATTCTAGATCGTGGGAAAAGTTGTGAGTCATGAGGACAACCGCCTCACCGGGTTCGACGCCAAGGTGGCGGCCCAGTGCGTGCGGTGGGCAGACGACGAGTTCATCGACGCCTGGGAAACGTTCGCGTGTCGCGTAGGCACGGCGTGCGTCGACCACCCGCACCCGCCAGCCGAGTTCCTTGCCCAGCCTGGCCAGCGGCGCGGCATCCTCGCCGGCCCCGCAGATCAGCAACGAGCGCGGCGGGCGAATGGCGTCGAAGAAAATCTCCCAGGGGCTGCCTCCCTGGTCGAGAACGACGTGGAGAACGGAACGGCGCGTTTGCAAGACATCACGGGCTGCGCTGGCCGTCACCTCGGCGAGCGCCGGGTCGGTCAGCGTCCCGACCGCCTCACCGGCTCCGTCCAGCCACAGGAATTGGCCCACGCAGGCCGAGGACGAACCATCCCCCGCGCAAACGGTCGCCAGCACTCCGACCCGCCGATCTTGCAGGGCGCGGGCCAGGTGGATGAGCGGGTCGACTGCGGCTGACAGCAACGGCTGGATCACCACATGAACGATGCCTTGGCAGCCGACGCCGGAGCCGAAGATGATGTCCGCCTCGGCCGTGGTGTCGTAGCAAACCGCCGTGGCGCGACCGGTTCTCATGGTTTCGTGGGCGCGCTCGCGCACGTCGTCTTCCAGGCAGCCTCCGCTGATCGAGCCGAGTCCTCGCGGATCGACGCGTTCCGGGCCTTGGCCGCCGGCATCGGCGAGGACGAGCATTCGCGCGCCGGGTCGGCGATAGGTGCTGCCGGAGGTCTTGTAGACGGTCACCAGGGCAGCGGAGCGGTCTTTCTCGCGGGCGCGCCCCTGGGCTTGGATAATCGCTTGCAGTTCTTTTGTGGCCACAAAAACGGGAAAGGAACGGGTGTTACCGTCAAACTAAAAACGGTCGTTGAGCCCGCCCATCTTTCTAATTTCTGGGGATGTTGCCGCATCTGTTTCAGAAACCTTTTTCCCGCCTCGCGAAAAGAGGCGACGCCGAAGATTTCGCTTTTTTCGTGAAACATCGCCGCAAAAAACCTGAGTGATAGATAGAGGGTGATCCGGTGTTCTTTTCGACCAGATATCCGACGCCCAACGTCCCCGCTGACATGACTCCCACCTTCGATCCGCCCGCCACGCAGAGCATCACGCTGACCATCAATGGAGAGGAACGTCGCCAGGAAGTGGCTCCCTGGACCACGCTGCTCGACCTTCTGCGCGAGTACCTCGACTTGACCGGTACCAAGAAGGGCTGCGACCACGGCCAGTGCGGCGCGTGCACGGTCTTGCTTGACGGCAAACGCGTGAACTCCTGCCTGACCTTGGCCGTGTCCAAGGACGGCGCGAAGGTCACCACCATTGAGGGCCTCCTGGATGGCGGCCAACTCCATCCCATGCAGCAGGCGTTCGTGGACTGCGACGCCTTCCAGTGCGGCTACTGCACGCCCGGCCAGATCTGCTCGGCGGTCGGCATGATCAAGGAGGGCCACGTCAAGACCAGCGACGACATCCGCGAACAGATGAGCGGCAACGTCTGCCGGTGCGGCGCATACGCCAACATCGTCGCCGCCATCGAACAGGCGATGGACGCGACTCGCGAGCGGCTTTCCGCCTGATTTCCCACGTCTTCTTCCTTCCTCTTCTTCACCATGATCAACTTTGCGTACACCCGGGTCGGCAGCATCACGGAGGCCATCGGCGAAAAGACCCAGGCCAACGGCAGCGGCCAGTTCCTGGCGGGCGGCACCAACTTGGTGGACCTGCTCAAGGAGAACGTCGCACGTCCCCGGCAACTCATCGACATCAACCGCCTGCCGCTGGCGACCATTGAGCTTCTGCCCGATGGCGGCCTGCGCCTCGGCGCGCTCGTCACCAACTCGGACACCGCCTACCACCCTGAAGTCCAGCGGCGCTATCCCATGCTCTCCCGCGCCATCCTCGCCGGGGCCAGCCCGCAGCTTCGCAACATGGCCACGGATGGCGGCAACCTGCTCCAGCGCACGCGCTGCTACTATTTCTACGACGTGGCCACGCCTTGCAACAAGCGCCTCCCCGGCAGTGGCTGCGGAGCGATTGGTGGACAAAACCGCGTCAACGGCGTGCTGGGCACCAGCCCCTCGTGCATCGCCACGCACCCGAGCGACATGTGCGTGGCGCTGGCCGCGCTGGAGGCCGTCGTGCAGGTGCAGGGGCCAGGGGGCGAGCGGTCCATCCCCTTCGCGGAGTTCCACCGGCTGCCCGGCGACACGCCGCACATCGACAACACCCTGGCAGCCGACGAACTCATCACGGCCATCGACCTGCCCCCGAGTCCCTACGCGGCGCACTCGGTTTACACCAAGGTGCGTGACCGCGCCTCCTACGCGTTCGCGTTGGTGAGCGTGGCGGCGGGGCTCGAACTGGACGGTGACACGGTCAAGAGCGCTCGGCTCGCCCTGGGAGGCGTGGCGCACAAGCCCTGGCGGTTGCTGGAAGCCGAGGCGCTGTTGACGGGCAAGCCGGCCACGAAGTTCAACTTCCTGCCTGTTGCCGAGGCCCTCTTCGCGGGCGCGCAAGGCTACGAGCACAACGCCTTCAAGATCGAACTGGGCAAGCGCGCCGTCGTGCGTGCGCTGACCCTCGCCGCCAAGGGCACCGCGGCCGTCAAAGACGTGAACGGCCAGACCGCCGACGCCTGAAGCCCGGTGCCTGCAACTTCTTCCTTCTATCATGAGCATCCTAAAATCCATCCTCGGAACCGCGGTCAACACCGATGCTAGCGAGTACCTCGGCAAGCCTACGCGCCGCGTGGACGGCCCGGCCAAAGTCTCCGGCGCGGCCAAGTACGCCGCCGAGTTCAACGTGCCCGGCCTCCTTTACGGCTACGTCGTTTCCAGCGCGAAGGCGCGGGGTCGCATCACGAGCATCAACACCGCCGAGGTCGAGGCCGTCCCCGGCGTGTTGAAGGTCTTCACCCATGAGAACGCGCCCCGGACCGCGTGGCTCGACCGCAGCCACCGCGACCTGATCGCCCCCCAAAGTGGCTCGCCCTTCCGTCCGCTCTACCAGGCCGAACTCCAGTTCAGTGCCCAACCCATCGCCCTGGTAGTGGGTGAGACCTTCGAGATCGCACGTTTCGCCGCTTCCCTCGTCCGGGTGGAGTACGACGAGCAACCCCACGAGACGGACCTGCAGGCCAATCAGGCCAAGGCTCACCCGCCCACCGACAAGCGCGACGGCTATACTCCCGTGCCCAGCCCACGCGGCGAGTCGGACGCCGCCTTCGGGAAAGCGCCCTTCAAGGTCGAGGCGGAGTACTCCCAGCCCCCCGAATTCCACAATCCGATGGAGAGCTACGCCGCCACCTGCGTGTACGGCGAGGACGGCAAGCTGACGATCTACGACAAGACGCAGGGCGTGCAGAACTGCCAGGAATATGTGTGCAGCGTCTTCGGGCTGTCGAAGGACGACGTGCAGGTGCTTTCCCCCTACATGGGCGGCGGCTTCGGCTCGGGCCTGCGCCCGACCTACGATCTCTACCTGGCGGTGCTCGCCGCCACAGCGCTGAAACGCTCGGTGCGCGTGTCCGTGACGCGCCAGCAGATGTTCAGCATCACGCACCGACCCGAGGCGCTGCAAAAGATCAAACTCGCCGCCACCGCCGATGGCCTGCTGGACGCAGTCTCCCACACGGCCATCGAGGAAACCTCGCGCAACGAGGAGTTCCTCGAAACGGTGGTGAACTGGTCGGGGCTAATCTACACCTGCCCGAACGTGTTCATGGCCCACCGGCTGGTGGACCTGGACATCGAAACGCCGGGCGACATGCGCGCGCCGGGCGCGACGACGGGCATCTTCGCCCTGGAGTGCGCCATCGACGAGTTGGCCTACGCGGCGGGTCTGGACCCGCTGGAGTTCCGCCGCAAGAACTACTCGGAGAAGGACCAGAACCTGGACAAACCTTATTCGAGCAAGGAGCTGCGCGCCTGCTACACGCAGGCGGCCGAGCGGTTCGGCTGGAAGGACCGTCCGCTGGAGCCGCGCTCCATGCGCCGGGGCAACAACCTCGTTGGCTGGGGTGTTTCCACGGGCTGCTGGGAAGCCTTGCAGTTGAAGGCGGAGGCCAAAGCCGTGCTGACGGCGGATGGCAAGCTGACGGCTTCCAGCGCGGCGAGCGACATCGGCACGGGCACCTACACGGTCATGACGATGATCGCCGCCGAGTTCTCGGGCGTGGCGATGGAGAACGTCACCTTTGAACTGGGTGACTCCAGCATGGTTTACTCTCCGGTGGAAGGTGGTTCATGGACGGTGGCGAGCGTGGGCTCGGCCGTCAAGAGCGTGTGCGAGGAGTTGAAGGCCAAGCTCTTCAAACTCGCGGGCAAAATGGACGCCGCACCGCTCGGCGGGGCGGAACGCGCGGACGTGACCTTTACCCAAGGCGAGATCCGCGTCACCAAAGATCCCGTCAAGAGCGTCACCTACGCCGAGATTCTTGAGGCTAACGGGCTCGACAAACTGGAACTCGACACGACCGAGTTGCCCCAGTTGCTCAAGCGTGGTACCCACGGCTGCTACTCCCACTCTGCCGTCTTCGCGGAGGTCACTGTGGACGAGGACCTCGGCACGATCCACGTCCCGCGCGTGGTCAGCGCCATCGCGGGTGGACGCATCCTCAATCCCATGACGGCACGCTCCCAGATCTTGGGAGCCATCGTCTGGGGCATCAGCATGGCGATTGCGGAGGAGGGCCTCATGGACCACCACCTGGGCCGGGTCATGAACCACAACTATGCCGAGTACCATGTGCCCGTGAACGCAGACATCCACGACGTGGACGTGATCTTCGTGCCCGAGCACGACGAGGTGGTCAATGCACTCGGGGCCAAAGGGCTGGGCGAGATCGGCCTCGTCGGCGTGGCGGCGGCGGTGGCCAACGCGGTGTGGCACGCGACGGGCAAGCGGGTGCGCGAACTGCCAATCACTCTGGACAAGCTGCTCTGATCCTTCTCGTCAGACAGACATAGAAGATGAGCGACACCGAACCGGCTACTTTCGAGTTCGATGGTGAAGCGGCAGGAGATTTGTG
>CAXTMD010000284.1:0-6368 GCA_964245035.1 uncultured Chthoniobacterales bacterium | reverse complement strand
CTTTTTCTCCTTGGGGATGAGATCGCGCTGACCAGGCGGAGCGGCGGGCGGTGTGCCCATGGCCTGGCCGCGCATCCATTCGAGAAAATCGTTGAACCCGGGCGGACCCGCTGGCGGCGTGTCTTTGGGACTGTTGATGTTTGGCGGATTGACGCGCGGCGCGGGGGCGACCGGCCTGGCCACCGGGGGAAGGTCGGGATCGTTCGCGTCAGGGGGAGTTCCGTCCGAGTCAGCCATAACAAAGATCAGGCCCCGCTTACCTAGCGGAGAACGCCGGGGATGTAAAGCGGCGCGCCGCGGTGCGTTCGCAAAGGTTGCCTGCGCGGCCGTTCCTGCTTTAGCCTAGACGTCTATGAGCGAACCCCGCGTCGTCGTCCAGAAATACGGGGGCAGCTCGGTGGCGGGACCGGACGAGATCCGCGCCGTCGCCCGGCGCATCATGCAGACGCAGTCCGCCGGCCACGCGGTGTGCGTCGTCGTCTCGGCGATGGGCGACACCACCGACGAACTGCTGGCCACCGCCAAACGCCTGTCGCCCAACCCGCCACGGCGCGAACTGGACATGCTCCTTTCCGCCGGGGAGCGGATCTCGATGGCGCTCCTGTGCATCGCCATCCGCGAACTCGGCGGCGACGCGATCTCCTTCACCGGCAGCCAGAGCGGCATCATCACCAACGACCGCCACTCGGACGCGCGCATCATCGAGGTGCGGCCCTTCCGCGTGCAGGACGAACTCGCCCGCGGCAAGATCGTGGTCGTGGCTGGCTACC
Organism: uncultured Chthoniobacterales bacterium; assembly: GCA_964245035.1. Taxonomy (GTDB): domain Bacteria; phylum Verrucomicrobiota; class Verrucomicrobiia; order Chthoniobacterales; family SZAS-18; genus CAHJWO01. The sequence continues at coordinate 5,598 of CAXTMD010000284.1, read as the reverse complement.
AGGGCGTTTCCTACAAGAAGGAGGTCACCACGCTCGGGCGCGGCGGCAGCGACACGACCGCCGTGGCGATGGCGGCGGCGCTGGGAGCGGAGTGGTGCGAGATTTGCAGCGACGTGGACGGCGTCTATTCCGCCGACCCGCGCGCCGTCCCAGCCGCCCGGCGGCTGGACGAGCTGAACTACGAGGAAACCCAGGAGATGGCCGAGGCAGGCGCGCGCGTGCTCAACGCGCAGGCCATCGAGTTCGCCAAGGAGCGCGGCATCGCCATCTACGCGCGTGCGACCGCGCAGCCGCCGCCGGAGGGCACCGGCGCGGTGGACGGCACGGTGGTCCGGCGGTTCGCCCCGCGCCAGCCGGGCAGCGTCGTGGCGGTCGTCAGCGAGCGCGAGGTGTTGTACCTGAGCGCCGTCGGCGCGCCGGGGTTGGCCGAGCGCGTCCTGGAACTGCTCGACCGCAGCCACGCCGTCGGCAAACAGTTCCAGGTCCACAGCCCGGACAGCACGCGGCCGACCGCCAAGGATAACCTCACGCTGGTGCTCTCGCGCGAAAATTTGCACGGGGAACCGGCCCTGCGGCAGGAAGTGCGCGACTACAACGCGCGCGGCCGTTCCTTCCTGGAGCGGATCACGATCCACGACGAGATCGGCGCGGTCAGCGCCATCGGCGCAGGCATCAACGCCAGCTACCGCAACCTGCTGGCCGGCAGTGCCCGCCTGCGCGAGGCCGGCATCGCCGCGCGCGGACTGGCAACCTCGTCCTTCCGCATCACCTGGCTGGTGGACCGCCCGCGGCTCGACGACGCCGTCCGCCGGCTGCACGCCTTGTACCTCGAAACTCCCCCGCCCCTCGTCCCGTGAAAACCCTTGCCTGCCTGCTCGCCATCGTCGGACTGCCGTTGTTCGCCGCCGCGCAGAACCCGCTGGTTCCCCCCGCTCCGGAGCGGGTGGAACGCCCCGCCACGATCACGAACAACCCCGTCGGCCACCTGTACGCCGACATCGAGACTTCCAAAGGACTCGTCGAAGCGGAACTCGACTTCCAGGGTGCGCCCCTCACCACGATGCATTTCGTCGGGTTGGCGGAGGGCACGCTGCCGGTGTGGAACCGGCCGCTCGGCCAACCTTTTTACGACGGGCTGACCTTTCACCGGGTGGTCAAAGGCTTCGTGATCCAGGGAGGCGACCCGTTGTCGGCCAGCCCGGCTGCGCCGAAGGACAAGCTCGGCGACGGCGGCTCGGACACGCCGTTCCCCGACGAGTTCAGCCCGGCGCTGCGGCACGACATGGCCGGCGTGCTGTCGATGGCCAACGACGGACCGGACACCAACGACAGCCAGTTCTTCGTCACGCTGGCGGAGACCAACCGGCTCAACTATCTGCACAGCGTCTTCGGGCAGGTGGTCCGCGGCATGGACGTGGTTAACGCGATCACCGAGGGCGACCGCATTGAGCACGTCGCGATCCGGCGGGTGGGTCCGGCCGCCGAGGCGTTTCGCGCAAACGCGGCGTACCTGGAGGCGTTGCGGCAGGCGACGTTGGCCAAGCGCCATCCGGCGGCCCCGGCGGGATTCGTGTATTTCGCCGATGGCACGGGGACGCTGCCGGAGTTTCGCGTGAAGAACTTCAACTACAAGCTCGCCAACTACGAACGCACGACCGGTCACCGGATCGTCGTGCGGCTGCTGTCCAAGTTCCAGCCGGAGTCCGATGGCCAATCCCGCGGCAACTACGTGAAGAAACTGGCCGGTATGCTTGAGGTTTCGGACACCGGCGACGACATCCTGGCGTGCTGCTTCGCGGCTGATCATGCGTGGACCACACGGCTCGGCGAGGCGACGTACCCGGCGCTGCTCGGCGAGGCTGGACCCACAGAGAAGCTGATGGCCAGCGGCGTCATGCACGACCGCAAGGCGGCGCTGGTCGCCCGCGCCGATGCGCTGGCGTGCCAGGACAAGCTGAAGGAGAGCGTCGATGCCCTGATCGACACGACGATTCTGGCGCTTGATGATTACACGCTGCGCGAGCAAACCGTGCCGCGCTGACCGTTGTCAGACGGCGAAATCCTCTGGAGCACCAAAGGCGCTGGCCACAAGATTTCAAGGCAGCGCCATGGGTGGTTTCCAAGATGAGTGGCCCCTGTCGGTGGCGCACTCCCCTCTTCTTCTGTCATCCTGAGGTGAGTTCTACGAGTCGAAGGACCTCGCCGCAGGGTACTCGCTTGCCTCTCGCGTTTGGCCCAACCCTCCTGCAAACCGGTGCAGATTTTTACGGGGCCGAGCCATCGGCACTCCCAACATTGTCCGCCGACGTGTCTACGACGCGGAGGTCTCCTCGTCCGCGGTCACGTGGTCGCTGGCCGCGTTTGCCGGTTCACTCATCCGGTACGTGCGACCTTTCCAGGTGACGCCGCGTTGCGCGCTCAACCGCCAACTGTTCAAGCCGATCAGCAGCGACAACGCCTGACCGACCGGGTGCAGCCAGACCCCAACCCATGACGTGCGGAATCGCACCGCCAACGCTGCGCGCAAGGCGTACAACCACGCCACCTGCGCCACCGGCAGCCACCACCAGCGTCCGCTGACCCACGGCAGGCACGCCCACACAAACGGCAACACCAGGCCAATCAGTTGCATCGCACCAAACACCCAGAAGGTCGTCGCGGACTCGGAGAACGCCGCGCGCAGGTTCTTGGTGAATCCCTCCCAGACCTCCGCGAACGACGTGTACATCCGGCAGCGCACCCAGGGTGAACCGTCGCAGTTGACCAGCCGCATGCCCTCGGCGGTGCGTGCGGCCACCAGCCGGCCCAGCGCCACGTCTTCCACCAGATGATCGCGCACGGCCGCGTGGCCGCCCACCGCTTCGTACGCGTCGCGCCGGAAGAGCACGTACTGGCCGTTGGCCGCGCCGAGCGTCGCCAGGCTCTCCGGCGCCATGAGGCGCGCGTAGTTCGGCCGTTGCTGGAGGCGGCGCAGCAGCCGGTGCGGCAACGCGCCAAGCAACAGCACGTAGACGAGTGGGATCACCGCCCGCTCGCTCCAGGTGCCGGTTTCCTGGCGCGGCCACGCGGACAGGAGTGCCGCTTCTGTGTCGAGCGCGTGGCCTACGCATGCGCCCAGCGCGCCCGGTGCGTGCACGGTGTCCGCGTCGGTGAACAGCAGATACTCCCCCCGCGCCGCCGCGGCGAGCTGGTGGCACGCCCAGTTCTTGCCGGTCCAGCCGGCAGGCAGCGTGCGGCCTTCGATCAGACGGCGGGCAGAGGTTTTCTCCCGCGACAAGCCGAGGTCGAGAACGATCCGCGCCGTGTCGTCCTCCGAATGGTCGTCGAGCACCACGACCTCGTACCGCGGGTAATCTTGGGCGAGCAAAGAACGCAGACAGGGAGGGATCCGTTGCGCCTCGTTGCGCGCGGGCACCAGCACGGAAACCAGCGGCGCTTCCGAATCATCGAAGCGGCGCGGGCGCGGCGCGGCGAACACGGCCCAGTTCAAGGCGATGTTCAGGGTGACCAGCAGCAGAAATGCGCTGACGGCGAGATGATAGATCAGCATCCAACTCATCGGGGAGCAGCGTCACGGTAGACGCGCGTTCCACGAACGCGAAGAAAAAACCGCGGCGTGCTTTCTGGGATGGTAGGGCAGGTGCCCCGCGCGCTGAGTTATGGGATGTTGGTTTTCCGTTGCACGCCTCCCCTGTCTGCGTCTGTTCCCAATCCGCGTCCCGTGACGCGGCAGGCGCGGCGCCTGCCCAACAACCAAAAACCCCCCCCCGCCTGTAAAACCGGCGGCGGGGTTTAAAGGTTTACTGTTAGGGCGCTCAGCAACCCGGCGCCGCCGCACCGGTGCCGCTGGCTTGCGGTTCGTCCACCTTGAAGGCCAGCTTCGTGCCAGCAGCGGTCACCTTGAGGGTGTCGCCCGGTTTGATGCCGCCGCGCAGGAGTTCTTCCGCGAGCGGGTCTTCCAAGAACTTCTCCACCGCCCGGCGCATCGGACGCGCACCATAGGTCGGGTCGTAGCCCTTTTCGATCAGGAACTCGTGCGCCGAGTTGTCCAACACGACGTGGATGTCCTTCTGGCGCACGCGCTTCGTGACCTTGGAAACTTCCAGGTCCACGATCTTCATCAGGTCCGGCTTGCCCAACGTGTGGAACACGATCTGGTCGTCCAGACGGTTGAGGAACTCCGGCTTGAAGACGCGCTTGGCCTCTTCGAGGATCTTGCCCTTCATCGAGTCGTAGTCCTGCTCATCCTTCGGCACGCCGAACCCGAGCGACATCTGCCGCTTGATGAGTTCCGCGCCGACGTTGGAGGTCATGATGATGATGGTGTTACGGAAGTCGATCTTGCGACCGAGCGAATCCGTGATCTTGCCCTCTTCCAGGATTTGCAGGAGGAGGTTCATCACGTCCGGATGCGCCTTTTCGATTTCGTCGAACAGCACAACCGAATACGGCCGGCGACGCACCGCCTCGGAGAGCTGGCCGCCCTCCTCGTAACCAACGTAGCCGGGAGGTGAGCCGATCAGGCGGGAAGCGGTGAACTTCTCCATGTACTCGCTCATGTCGATCTGGATGAGAGCGTCCTGATCACCGAACATGAACTCCGCCAGCGTGCGGGCCAGGAACGTTTTGCCAACACCCGTCGGCCCGAGGAACACGAACGAACCGATGGGCCGCTTCGGGTCCTTGAGGTCCGCCCGGCTGCGACGCAACGCCTTGGAGATGGCGACGACCGCCTCCTCTTGGCCGATGACCGACTGGCGCAGTTCACTCTCCATGGCGAGGAGCTTCTGCGTCTCCTTCTGCTCCATGCGCTGGAGCGGCACGCCGGTGAACTTGCTGACGATGTGCATGATGTCGTCTTCGGTGACGATCACCTCGCGCTCCTCGCGCTGGTCGCGCCAGTCGGAGAGAATTTTCTCCAGCTTGTCCTTGGCCTGCTTCTCGGTGTCACGGAGCGACGCGGCCTTCTCGAAGTCCTGAGCCTTGATGGCCGCTTCCTTCTCGACGCGGATGTCGTCGATATCTTTCTCGATTTCTTTCACGTCCGGCGGACGGGTCATTGCGCCGATACGGGCGCGGGCTCCGGCCTCGTCCATCACGTCGATGGCCTTGTCCGGCAGGAAGCGGCTCGGGATATAGCGGTCAGACAGCTTGACGGCTTGTTCGAGCGCCTCATCGGTGAGCTTTGCCTTGTGGTGCGCCTCGTACTTGGGACGGAGACCCTTCAGAATCTGGATCGCCTCGTCGATGCTCGGCGCGTCCACCTTCACCGTCTGGAAGCGGCGCTCCAACGCGGCATCTTTCTCGATGTACTTGCGGTACTCGTTGAGCGTCGTTGCGCCAACGCACTGCAACTCACCGCGGCTCAAAGCCGGCTTGATGATGTTGCTCGCGTCCATCGCACCTTCGGCCGAACCTGCGCCGACGATGGTGTGCAACTCGTCGATGAAGAGGATGACGTTGCGCGAGCGACGGATCTCATCCATCACGGCTTTGATGCGCTCCTCGAACTGGCCGCGGTACTTGGTGCCCGCGACCATGAGGGCCAAGTCCAGCGTGACGACCTTCTTGTCGCGCAGCAATTCGGGGACGTTGCCG
>CAXTMD010000283.1:0-6378 GCA_964245035.1 uncultured Chthoniobacterales bacterium | reverse complement strand
GTTCAGGCGGGCAAGCGAGAGCGCCACGCCCCCCGGAGCCGGCACGGCCCCGCCGACGTAGCCGTAGCCCGCGCCCCGGGCGGTGATCGGCACGCCGCGCTCCGCGCAGAAGCGCAGCAGGCGCGAAACGTCCTCGGTCGAGCGCGCGAACACCACCGCCTCCGGCGTCTGGCTGGCGTGCCACTTGTCGCCCGCGTGCGCGGCGAGCGTTTCCGGGTCGTCGGCGACCGTGGCGGCGTCCGCGTCGAGGACGGCACGGAGTTCAGAGGCGAGCGGCGAGAGCAGTTGCATGGTCATTTTCAGAACCGCACGGTCAGCCCCGTGAACGGCTCGAAGTCGGGCGCGGCGCGCGTCACCCCGAAGTTGCAGCCGAAGTCCACCTCCGCGTTCTTGCCGATGTAGTAGAGCAAGCCCGTGTCCACCTCGCCCGTCACGACACTGTCCGGCCCCTGGTTGACCCGGCTGTACCATTCGCCGTAGACCGTCAGCTTCTTGTTCAGGAACGTGTAACCCAGGTAGAAGATGTTTGTGAACGCCGCCTCGTAGCGCGTGTTGGCGTCGTTGCGCAGGGCGTCGAATTCGACCTCGACGCTGGCTTGCCAGTGGTCGCTGAGATTGATGTTGAGCGGCAGTTCCACGCCTCCCTCCACCCGGTTGTTGCCGAGGCGGTCGGTGTTGGTGGGAAACTTGAGGTAGGGCAGGATGCCGAAGGCGAACTTCCCGCCGTCGTTGCCGAAGAGGTTGTATTTGAAGAGCAGCGTCAGGTCGCCAAAGCCGGACTGCGTGACGTCGGTGCCGGCCGCGTGGTCGCGCGTGCGGACGTTGAGATAGCCGTCGTACAGAAAATCGATTTCGGTGCGGCCGGTCAGGCCGACGCGCAGGTCAAACGGCGCGGCGTTCCACTGGTCCACGTCGACCGGCGAGCGGTCCGGGTTGTGGCGGTCCAGCGTGTAGTTGACGAGGTCCATCTCCAGTTGGAAATGGCCGGCGTCGACGGTGTTCGGACTCGTGAACTGGCTCGGGCGGTCGGGGTTGAAGTCGCGCAGTTTGTCGTCCGGCACCGGGTTGAACAAGGAGTAGCGGGCATCGCCCGGCGTGCTGGCTGGCGGCAGGAAATCGCCCGCTTGCACTGCACTAAGCGACCACCCGACAAAGCTCCAGGCCAATAAGTGTAGAAGGATGCTGGGTCGCATAGCCATTTTTGCCATCATGGCTTCGGGATTTGTAGATCCTTGCAGATTTTGACCACGAGAATATCCGGTACTTCGGTTTGCCTCGGGACGGCGGAGCGCGTGTTTTTGGCTGCGTGTCCCCACCAGGAATGTCGCGCACCTTCGCGAATCAACGTGCATCCATGCGTCCCGAGGTGCCGAAGCAGTTCCCGGCGCTTCATGCAACCAGGGGCGCTTCCTCGTAGTCCTCCTTCGCGGTCTCTCTGGCCTGCTCGCGATTGAATTCCAAGGCTTCGTCCAAGGCGATCTTCAAAGATTCAAACAACTCTTCCTTGGTAGACTCCTGCGCGTTGACCCCAGGAATTTCCTCCACCCAACCGACCCACCAGTCTCCTTCCTTTTTGTAAATCGCCGTGAATGGGTTGCTCATGGCGGCCTTTTACATCCCGATGATCTGATAGCCGCCGTCCACGTAGAGCGTCTGGCCGGTGATCGACGCCGCGCCGTCGCTCGCGAGGAAAACACCCATCGCGCCCAGTTCCTCCATCGTGCACGAGCGACCGATGGGAGCGCGTTCCTGGTAGTGCTTGAGCATCTGGCCGAACCCGCTGATGCCTCGCGCCGCGAGGGTGTTCATGGGGCCGGCGCTGATGCAGTTGACCCGGATCTGCTTCTTGCCGAGATCGTACGCCAGGTAACGCGTCGAGGCTTCCAAGCTCGCTTTGGCCACACCCATCACGTTGTAGCGCGGGATGACCTTCTCCGCGCCGTAGTAGGACATGGCGACGATGCTGCCACCCTGAGTCATCAACGGCTCCGCTTCCCGCGCCAGCGCGACGAGCGAATACGCGCTGATGTCGTGCGCCATCCGGAACGCCTCACGCGAGGTCGTCACAAACTCGCCATCGAGCGCCTCCTTCGGCGCAAACGCGATGGAATGCAGCACGAGGTCCACGCGGTCGGTGTGGGCGCGCACGTTCTTGTAAAACTCCGTGATATCCTCGTCGCGGCTCACGTCGCACGGGTAAAACGGCACGTCCTGACCGAGTTCGCCGGTGAGTTCCTCGACGTTGTCCTTGATGCGTTCGCCCTGGTAGCTGAAGATCAGCTTGGCACCGGCGGCCGCCCAGGCTTGGGCGATGCCCCAGGCGATGGAACGTTTGTTGGCGACGCCGAAGACGAGGCCGGTTTTGCCGGCGAGGGTTCCAGTGGTCATGGCAGAATCTTTCCCCCTTTCCCGGCCGGTGTCGAACGCTTCTTTTTGTTGTCCGGTCCGTGCCGGAACGCCGTCGGGCAAAGGTCTTTGATCTCGCAGCCAGCGCAGTCCGGGTTGCGCGCCGTGCAGCGTGCCCGGCCGTGGGCGATGAGCCAGTGACTCCACATCGTCCAGTGCTCGCGCGGGACGACGCGCACCAGGTCGTGCTCGATCTTCTCGGGGTCGGTGTGCGTAGTGAGCTTCAGGCGGTGGGACAATCGGCTGACGTGCGTGTCCACAACGATGCCCTCGTCGATGCCGAACGCGTTGCCGAGCACGACGTTGGCGGTCTTGCGGCCGACGCCCGCCAGCGAACGCAGCGGCTCCATCTCCCGCGGCACTTCGCCGCCGTAGCGCGCGACGACCTCCGCGGCCATCAGGCGCAGGTTGCGCGCCTTGGCCCGGTAGAAGCCGGTCGTGTGAACGATGCCTTCCAGCTCCTCCGGCGCAATCTCCGCGTAGTCGGCCGCCGTGCGGCACCGCTGAAACAACACGGCGGTCACCATGTTCACGCGCTTGTCGGTGCACTGCGCCGACAGGATCGTGGCGACGAGGAGTTCCAGCGCGTTGCCGAAGACCAGTTCGCAGCGGGCTTCCGGGTAGAGGGCGGGCAGACGCCGGACGAGTTCGGCGGCGCGTTCTTGGCGGGTCATCTTGCGGGGGTGGCCGCCGGGGCGGGCAGCGCCGCCAGACGGTCCTTGGCTTGCGCCACCCAAGGCGCGTTGGGGTAGCGTTTGACCAGATCGTCGTACGCCCTGCGGGCGCGCGCGGTCTGGGTGGCTTTGACGTTTGGGTCGAGCAGCGCCGCCGCCTGTTTTTCCAGGAGCTGGCCACCCTTCCAGAGACCCTCCGGCGCGTCGGGCGCGGTCGCGTAAAACGCGGCCAGCTTCAGGTACGAATCTAATGCGCCGACCTCGCCCCGCGCTTCCTGCACGACACCGTTGAGAAACAGCGCGCGCGCCTTCGCCGTCAGCGGTGCAGCCGCGGCGCGGGTCACGTCGTTGAGGCGCTTCAGCGCGTCGTCCCATTGCTTGGTGGCGATCAGGCTTTCGGCGATGCCCAACTCGGCCTCCGGGGCTTTGGAGGAACGCGGGTAATCGGTCAGAAGCTGGCCGAAGAGTTTGCTGGCCACTGCGGTGTCCCTGGCCTCGGCGACCTTCGCACGGCCGTAGAGGGCGAGCGCCTGGGCTTCCTGCACGTCGGGCGGGGCCTGCGCCGGTGGCACGCCGGCGGGCAGCGGGTAGTCCGCCGCCAGCTTGTCGTACACCGCCGACGCCGCGGCGGGGTCCGTGGCCAGCAGCGCGCCGCCGTACTGGTCGATGTCCGCCGGACTGTAGACCGCCGCGGGATCGTACGCCGCCCGCATGTCCGCCAGCGCCTTGGCCGGGTCCGTCTGCGCCGTAATCGACGCCAGCCGGAAAAGGATCCGGCTGTGCGCGGCCGGGTTGTCTTTGTATTTGGCCGCGAGACTTTGGAAGTATTGCGTGACCTCCCCGGGTTTCTTCACCCGCGCGGCGGCGAGCATTTGCTGGCACTGGAGCAGGTTTTCCAGACCCAGGGCCGTCGCGGGCGCATCGGGGAACCGTTCCAACTGCTGTTCGCTCGCCGCGACGCTCTTGCCGACGGCAGCCTTCCACTTCTCTTGGTCGGACGCGCCGAGCGAGATGAAGGAGCCCATCGCCTTGGCCGCCGATTGCCACAACGCCGCCAGCTTGGTCACCGCCATCGCCGCCTCGGGTGCGTCCGGCTTTTTGTCCAGGAAACGTCCGTAGGTCGCCGCCGCGGCGTCGGTTTGCTTGTCGGCGAGTTGCACGCTGGCAATCCGGTCGTACGCGGCAAACGCCTGGTCGCTGTCCGGGTAGCACTCCACGAACTGCGTCAGCACCCTGGCCGTGTCGTCGTACTTGTGATCGGCGATGTAGAGGTTCGCCCGCTGGAAGTACGAGGTCTCGGCTTCCTTCGTGTCCGGGAAACGCTTGCCCACGTCTTCGAGGGTGGCGAGCGCCTGGTCCTTGGCGCCCGAGCCCTGCTGCGCCTGTGCCTGCACGAGCAGCGCGTAGGGCATCAGCTTGCTGTCGGGGAATTGGCCCTGGAACGCCTTGCTCTCGGCGAGCGCACCAGCAAAATCCTTCTTCTGCAAGTCAACGGAGGCCGCCCAGAAGCCCGCCTCCTCCGCCTGCGGACGGTCCTTGTAGGTGTCGCGGACTTTCTTGTAGCTCGCCAGCGCGCCGTCGAGGTCGCGGTTGTCCTTGAGCGCCGCCGCGCGGGCGAGTTCGGCCATCGCGGCGTACTCGCGCTTGGGATTAGCCTTGAGAAAAGCGTCGAGCGTCCGGACGGCGTCCGCGTACTTGTGCTCCTGCGCGGAAACCTGCGCCTGCTGGAGCATGGCCATCTCGCGCAGGGTGCTCTGCGGATAGTCCTTGGCCAGGTCGCCGAGATACTTTTCGGCCTTGCCCGGGTCGCTGAGGAACAACCCCGCCATGATCAGCGGCAGGCGTTCGCCGAGCGGGTCGCCCGCGTGTTTGGCCCTGAAAGCGTCGTAGGCCGCCACGGCCTTGTCCACGTTGTCCTGCGCGGCGTAGGTCATGGCGGTGTAGAACGCGACGTATTTCTCATCCTCCGGCTTGACGGCCTCGGGAGCCAGCGCGGCCATCAGCGCGCGGGTGGCGTCGTAGTCGCGCAGGCCGAAGAACACCGCGCCGGACTTGACGCGCGCCGTGATCACCGCGTCGTCGCGGCCTTTGAGCGCCGCCAGCTTGCCGTTCTCGCGTCCCTGTTGTTCCACCAGCCGGCGCGCGAGGGCCGGGTTGGACCCCGCGCCCTTGCGGCGCTCGGCGAGCAGGGCATCGGCGTAGGACTGCACGCGCGCCTGCTGTGCGGCGAGCATCGGGGCCTTTGGCTCGACCGCGCGGTAGGCGGCGAGCGCCTGTTTGTAGAGGGTGTCACGCGAGGCTTCCGGTCCGGAGCCGGCCTGGGCCATGAGCGTTTCGCCGAGTTGAAACTGCGCCTCGTTGGCCAGCGAGAGGTCGGTGCGCGCGCGGATGATGTCGCCCAGGAGCCGTTCGGACTCCGCGTAGCGACCCGCGGCCTCGGCGGTCTCGGCGGACGTGCGGTTTTGCTTGCCCAGCGCGAGGTTCGCCTGCGTGGCGAGCGTGACCGAGAGCAAAAACTTGGCGTCGAGTGCCGTGTCGCCGTTGGGGAACGCCGCCAAGCTCGTGCGCAGGTCCTTGGCCGCCGCATCGTAGGCGGTCGTCTGGTACGCCGCCACCGCCCGGCCGTACAGGGCGGTCTCTACTCCGGCGGCCTTCGGGAACTTCTGGAGGTAGTTGTCATACTCCTTGATCGCCGCCTGATAAAGCACCGTCCGCTTGCCTTCGGTGGGTTTGACGGTACCGGCCTGTTGCGAGAGCACCTGCGGCAGCAGGCCGGACGCCTGTTCATTCAACTCCGGCGCCGTCGTCGGCGCCGAGATCAACGGGCGGAGCCCATCGGCCGCGGCGTCGTACCGACCCAGGAAAAAATCCGCGTACGCCAGTCGAAAGCGGGCGTCGGAAGCCACCTCGGAACTCGGATAGCCTTTGAGCAGACTTTCGTACGTCGCCGCGGCGTCCCTGTAGTTACCGGCTTCGAACAGGGCGTTGCCGCGGTTGTTCAGTTCGATGGCGGCGGTGCCCTGCGCCGGGAGGTTTGCCGGAAAGAAGGATGCCAGCAGGAGCGCGGCGAGCGGGGCGCGTGGGCAGGCGCGACGGAAAATCATTCGCACGGCAAAAGCAGGGGAACGCCGGCGGCAACGACCCGTTGCGCTTGGGGGGAGATCGGCGTGGGTCTAGCTAGCACGGCTTTGTTGGGGGTGCGAGTCCATTTTGCGCCGGGTGCGGGCACACTCCGGAACCTCCCGGAGCCCCCCGCCGCAGCGCATTTTTGGGACTTTCCCCGCCGGAGGGCCATGAT
>CAXTMD010000282.1:1615-6386 GCA_964245035.1 uncultured Chthoniobacterales bacterium | reverse complement strand
GTAGCAACCGAAGTTTTCCACCAGCGTGTTGACCTGCGCGGGAGGCATCTCCGCCAGCCACCGGTTGATCTCGACCAGCACTTCCTCCACGACGGCAAGGCTCCCCTCGGTGTAATCCAACCGGCCGCCACCCCGATCCTCGCACATGGCCACCGCCTTCTCGGCGGCGCGGGTAATCTGGTCAGCAAGCTCGTCCATGGGTTGCGTCTTTGGCTAGGTGACAAGCCCAGACTTTCCGGATTCGTAGGCTAGAAAGCATCTTCGGCTTCCAGGCCGCGGATGAAAGCCTCGAAGGAGTCCGCCAGGAAGGTAATCTGGTAATTACGCTCCTGATCAACGTGGACGACCTGCGGCTCTAGTCGTAAAGAACCACCTTCTTACAATCGAGCAATGTTTTCCAGACGCTTGCCGCCGTCGAAGGCGTTTGGCAGCCGGTGCCGCGAACTGTCACGATAAGTCGGCGATGAAGAAGCCGCCCTTTGTTCCGTTCACTGTTTGCCTTGCCCTGTTCGTCGTCCGGGCGGCAGCGCAAGACCACACGAACCCTGCGGACGGAGTGGTCGTGCAATGCGGGTCCGAGCCAGTCGCCACCTTCTCCGGCACCCGGTCCAAGGACGGGCGCTACGCGGTGGGCTGGACGATCCGCGCCAAGGGCAACAATAAAGCGCCCTCCCCTTGGACGGTGTGCGACCAGGCCGACCCGACGACCGCGGCGACCCTGCGTCTCTTGGAAAACGAGGACGGCTCGCCACGACACGGCGATTACCGCGTGGTCGATGGCCTGGTGGACCTCAAAGCCAAGCGGTTCGTGCCCTGGCAGGGCGGAGACTTCGTGTACGCGGGCGAGGCGCAAGCCAGCATGGTGGCCGTCTGGTCCGGGGACCGCCAGGGCACCCGCTACGGCGTGGTCTTCAACAACCACGAGGGCAACTCCTACCAGGCCACCATGGACCTGCAACTCGTCGTGGTCGGCCCGGATGGGGCGCACCTCAGCGACCTCAAGCTCGCGGCGGACGAGGCCATCAAAGCCTACCTGCAACGGCGCGACCCCAAGGACGCCGCGCATTATGCGTGGATGTGCAACCCCGACGTGATCTCCCAGGATGGCCGCCAAGCGGTCACGTTGTTCAAGGGCGAGACGCTGACGCTGCCCTTCGAAGCGTCCGTTCCGCAACAGTACCAGAACGTGGATGCCGGTCGCGTGAGCTTCGCGCTGCCGCAAGGCACGGTGACCGGTACCGTCAGCGACCCCGCCGCCAGGAAAGTGCTGCTCCACTGAAGCCGCTACTTCTGTCCCTGCCAGTCGAAGGGCACGTCAGGCCAGCCCTCGCCCAGCAGCACCGGCCGCAGGTCGGTGTTGAACTCGCCTGCCACCCTCGCGGTGAACGCCTCGAACCCATCGTCCACCAGGAAGCCGTCTTGCCAGGCGGGTCCTCTCTGCTCGGGTTTGACGTGCGCCAGATAGTCCAAGAACGAGAAACTCTGGTTGGAATAGCGGCTTTGCCCGGGTTCCGTGTTCCGCACTTCGCAAGAGATCGCCCACCCGAGATGCACCCAGAAGCTCACCCGCCTTTTGGCCTGAGAGTTGGTCCACACCACCTTGATGGACGGAAGCTGGACGCCCCGTTCCTTCACGGGGTCGGCCGACAACCTTGCAAGGATGACCTCGTCACGGCCAAAGCCCAGCGAGTCGAGCACCTTCATTTGCTGACAGAGCATTTCGTCGTAGCGGAGCAGAGCAGGCAGGATGGCGGTTGAGTTCATTGGCGGGTTGCTCTTTTCCCAACGGTGCCTTCGCAGGTAGGTGTCGTCCTGTTGCCAGTAGCTGCGGAAAGCTTCCACGGCCTTCCTCCCGGTCCAACTTGGTAGGAGAGGGCGTAGTGATGCGCCGCGTCACGGTCTGCGCTTCGGAGCGTGTGCCTGCCATGAGGCAGACGCTTGGGAACACCGGCCTTGGCTCAGGGAATGGGAGCATGTTCGGCGGCTTGCACCTTGGCTTCCGGCACCGCTTTTCGCAACATCTGCAAAGCGCGCAGGCACATCGGGCGGCCCATGTGGAGGCGGTCGAAGCCTCGTTGATCGTTGGCCAGGAACATCTCCCCCGAGTCTTGTCGGCGGCCGTCCAGCAACCAGATCGTGAAGCTGGTCTGCACGTCGTCGTTGGCGACCCCGTTGATGACGACGGCTCCGATCAGCTGGTTGTACTTGCCGTCCGGTTTGCCGTCTGGGTTGGTGAGTCGCAGCGCAAACTCCTTTTGGATGTCGGCGATCTCCTCGGCGTCCATGCCTTCGCAGCCGAGGTAGGTCACTGCCGCGGCGTACAGCGGCAAGAGCGGGCGGTAACCGGCAGCCACGCGTTTGAACCCGGGCACGTAGGCGTCGTCGGCGGTCGGTGTGGCGCGGGGGGCGGTGGAGGCACAGCCGGACAACGCGGCCAGGAGCGCGGCAGCCAGGAGGCGAAGCACGAATCTGCGGTGAGCAAGCAGAGGATGGATGGTGGCGCGACCGACCGGCAGGCAGACTCGCCTGCTCACTTCCCGGGCACCAGGCTTGGAACAGCCGCGGCGGCCGCAGCCGGTAATTTGTGTCGTCTTCATCGAGTTCGAGGTGATGGTCGATTAGCCTTGGCCGCACCTAACCCCCAAGAGGAAGTCAGGTCGTCATCTTCTGCGTGCAGGGGAAACCACCACCTCGGGGACGCCTTTGCCCGCATGTTCTGGGTAGCCGAGTTCCAACTGAAAAGATCTCCTACCCACCACGAACACAGACGGTGCGGGGATGCCGGTGCCGCCGCACCAGACGACCTTCTGCGCTTTGCCACCGGCTTCCACCACGAAGTTCTCGTAGGTGAAGCCCGGTGGGAACACAGGGGAGTTTTCGTGGGTGGCGCCGGTACAGCGCAACGTGAAATCAGGAAAGGCGAGCGGCTGGTTCAACGTGCAGCGCACACGCCGTGCATACCGCGCCTTGCCAAGCGTGGCACGGGCGGCCGACGCGGTGCTGGCCGCGAGGACAAGCACGCAAAGCAGTGCACTCTGACCTGCTTGCCGCCACCGTACAGAGAAGAGTTTCATCGGACCAGGACGGAAGCCATGTGACCCGCCATTCTTCCAATCAGGACAGTAAATTAACGAGATATCAAACTCGCCGCCAAGCGAAGGAAGTTTTTTCTGGGTAGCTCAATCCTCCTGAGCCGTTCGCTTCTTGATGTACGCAGTGGTGGCGGGGAGCACCCGATCAACCCGGGTGACGTGCAGCGTCCGGCGATCTGCTCGCACGGCAGAGTCGTACCCCGAAGTCACGTAGCCGTCGGCCTCCAGGTAAGCCGCCGAGAAGAAGCTGCCGTTCCGGGTGTGGTAGACTGGGTTGCCCCGACGCAGCGAGCGGCGTACGCAACGTCGCGCTCGTCACGCGTGGCGGTAACCGATTCGAAGCAAAGCAGCGCAGGAAGTCGCCGCTTCATGGTTGCCAGTGCCTTGCGCAACGACATAGAATCGGCTGCCGTGTGCGGGCGGGGACCAGCCAGGCACCCGCCGTTTCTGCTGCACCTCTGTTCATCCAGCGCACTCCCGATGTCTCCGTGCCGTCCTCTGCTTGCCGCCGTAGTTCTGACCTGCTGGCTTGGTGTTGCCACCGTCACCGGACACCGCGATCCGCCGCTCGACGACCCCAGGAACAACACCTTGGTGGAGGTCGGTTCCGAGCAGGTGGCCATCTTTTCGCGCAGCGAGTCGCCCGACGGACGTTACGCGCTGGCCTGGACGCTCCGCCCCCGCGCCAACCAGCCGCCGCCGGACTGGTCTTCCTACAACCCCGCTCATGCCTACGACTGGCTCAACCAGTACCGCACGCCCTACCGGGACACGCCGGGCGATTACCTGGTCGTCAACGGCCTGGTGGACCTGCACGCCCACACGTTCACGCCGCTGGACACCATCGCTCCGGTGGCCCCCAACAACCTCTACGCCGAACTCCAGGTTGTCTGGTTCGAGGATGGGCAGGACTTCCGTTCGGCGCTCGTCAACGCCTGCGCCCAGGGTTCCGCCCTGTGGCGGAGCACCGGCCTGTGGCTGATCGAAGTGGGTACGCAGGCGCCGAGCGTCGTAGACCTCACCGCCGAAGCCGAGCAGGTGGTGAAAGGCTATTTGGAAAAGACCGTATCGACCCGCGCCAAGGACTACTGGGCGGACTACGCACCCGGCGACATCAAGAAGCCAGGCAAACCCAGGGGCATCGCCCCGAAAACCTGGACGATCAAACTGCCCTTCGACGCCGACTTGCCCGCGGGCGACGGCAAGGTGTATTCCGGAACCGTTGCCATCGCCATGCCGGCGGGGAAGATCGCCGGCTTGACCGTCAAGTAGCGAAAACGTCCCGGTCGAGCGCCGGGGTGTCCGGGCTTTCTCCTCCTGTTCCGGCCTTGCTCCCGCTCCGGCGACGGCGGAGCTTGGCGGCGTTACCTCGATGCGAATGCTTTTTCTGATCGCCGCGCTTTTCTGCGCTCTGCCGGTCCTCGCGGCGGAACCGCCGCCGGACCTTTCCTCCACCCCTTATTGGCAGATCGCCGGCCAGCCCGGCAAGGTTACCTGGGTCGAGATCCACGACCGGGCGGATGCGCCGAGCGGCGGGGTCGTTCACGTCGAGGTGCTCGCGCGCAAAAAGAGTGCGCCCGTCTGGGAGGTCGAGCACGTCTGCCCGCATCTTGCCATCACCACCGAAGCCTTGCAGCGCAGCGTCCTGCGCCCGTACAAAACGCGCGCGGTCTACCCTG
>CAXTMD010000282.1:0-1605 GCA_964245035.1 uncultured Chthoniobacterales bacterium | reverse complement strand
GGGTAGACCGCGCGCGTTTTGTACGGGCGCGGTCTACCCTGAGGCCTACGCCATGGCCTACAACCAGTGGAAAACCGACGAACAGAAAGGCACGGCGGCCGTTTGCACGACTTCGATCCAGGACTTTCTCGCACATCGATAGCCGCCGGCACGCCCCACGCCATGTCCCGCGAACTGATGCTC
This sequence comes from uncultured Chthoniobacterales bacterium, assembly GCA_964245035.1. GTDB lineage: Bacteria > Verrucomicrobiota > Verrucomicrobiia > Chthoniobacterales > SZAS-18 > CAHJWO01. Next base: position 1,422 of record CAXTMD010000282.1, on the reverse strand, counting down.
TGTGTTCCCGGACCCTGGTCCGACCGGAACGATTTCCTGCGTTGGGTCATCACCCAAGAACCCAGGGGCCGCTACCTGTTCGCCGGGACCGTGCTCGCCGACGTGCAAGCCAAGGATCACGTGCCCGTGGAGTTTTGCGCGGCCGACCCGCACATCGTCAAAGCTTTCGAGATTGCCGGCCAGGGCAAGTTGCCCGCCGACGTTCTCGCTCGGCTCGGCGAACACACGGCGGTCGTCTACCTCCGTTTTCCGCTCGACCTCCCCGACCAGCGCGAGCGCGTGCTGAAGTTCACCCAGCTCCTCCAGCGGCTTGGCGGCATCGCGGTCAAGCTGGAGTCCACCGGGATTGCCCACACCTGGGAACGTTGGTTCGCTTTGCTCTCCGGCTCCTCTTTCGACGTTTACTGCGCGGCGGTCGTCCTCATCGGCGACGAGGATTACTACTACTCCTGCGGGATGCACCACTTCGGCCTGCCAGACTGCGAGGTGCCGCGTGCAGTTCCGATCGCCGAGGCCGCTGACCTGATAAACCGCTTCAACTTCTGGCAGATCGTCGAGCGCCCCACGCTTTCTTCCGGACACACGTTCAGCCTCGCCGAGAGCGCGCCGCACTTTCGCCTCCTGCTCAGTCAGAATGCCCGGCACGCCGACGATCACTTGTTCCACAACCCACACGGACTATGGCGGCTGGAGGCACCCTGATTAGTGTGTCGTGCGTCTAGAGGCACCAAGTCCTTACCTCGGCTTTTTCTGGTCGATGGCCTTGAGCCACGCGATGGCCTTCGGCACACCTTGCTGGAGCATCGAGTCGTAGTGGTCGCCGGTGTTCACCGACACGTACTCCACTGCTTTGTGCCGGGCGAGCAGGGCGTCTCGGAAAGCTGTCACGGAGGCGGTGGTCACCTTCGAGTCGTCCGCCGCGTGGAACAGGAAGACCGGGCACTGGAAGGCATCCACTTGGCTGGACGGCGAGGCTTGGCGGATGGCGTCGGCAAAGCCCGGGTCAGCACGGTCCAACATGGGCAGGACATCTTTGCGGTGCTCACCCACGTCGGTGATGGGAGCAAAGGCCACGCACGCCTTGAACCGGTCGGGGGCGGCCGCCGCCAGTTGCAAGGCCAGCGTGCCCGCCGAGCTGTGTCCGACGACATACAGCCGGGCTGGATCAATCTGGGGATACTTGGCCAGCGCGGCGTCCAGAGCCGCCAAGCCGTCGCTCACGCCGAACTGAGCCTTTCTGAACGCGGTGATGGCCTGGATGATCTGGTCGTCACTGGCTCCCTCTTCGGGGAAGGGGCCGCTGATGTCAAAGCTCACCACCGCAAAGCCGGCAGCAACCCACGGTAGATGCTCCGGCTTGTCGCCCTCCCCCAGCGTCAAGCCATGGAACAGGCGGCTGCCGGCCGGCGCGATGAGACCGCA
>CAXTMD010000281.1:0-6388 GCA_964245035.1 uncultured Chthoniobacterales bacterium | reverse complement strand
GAACGCGTCGGCCTGTCGCCGCGCTTCGTGCGCAAGTACCCGCACGAGTTCAGCGGCGGCCAGCGCCAGCGCATCGCTATCGCGCGAGCGCTCGCGGTCGAGCCGAAGCTCATCGTCGCCGACGAACCCGTCAGCGCGCTCGACGTGTCCATCCAGGCGCAGATCATCAACCTGCTCATCCGCCTGACCCGCGAGATGGGCCTGACGACGATCTTCATCTCGCACGATCTGAGCGTGGTCAAACACATCTCCGACCGCATCGCCGTCATGTACCTCGGGCGCCTCGTCGAGGTCGGCCCAGCGGTGGAAGTGTTCGAGCGCCCGCTGCACCCTTACACCAAGGCGCTCGTCAGCGCGGTGCCGATCCCCGACCCCGCGCGCGAGAAGCAGCGCCGGCGCATCCTCCTGGCGGGCGACCCGCCGTCGCCGATTAACCCGCCGGCGGGTTGCACGTTCCACCCGCGCTGTCCCTACGCGGTGGAAGCGTGCAAGGCGGCGTATCCGCCGTTCGTCGAGTACACGCCCGCGCGCCGTGCGACGTGCATCCGCCTGCCCTACAACGCGGCGGGCGCCTCTTATCTCGTGCGGTTGCCCTTGATGACGATCTCCACCCGTCGGTTGAGCTTTTGCTGCTCGATGCTGCCGCCGTTGACGAGCAGGCGTGTCAGCCCCATGCCGCGTGTCTGGATGCGTGCGGGGTCAATCCCGGCCGCCTCCACCAACCACGCCTTGACCGACTCGGCGCGCGCGCGGCTCAGGTCCAGGTTGTACTCGGGCGTGCCGAAGTTGTCGGTGTGACCCTCGATGATGAACGTCGCGTTGGGGTTGCGCGTCATCAGTTCGGCGAGCTTTTGCAGGCTGCCAAACGCCTCGGGGCGTAGTTCGGCCTCGTTGTAGCCGAACAGCAGGTCGGTCGGCAGCAGGATCGGCGCGGTCTTGGTGGTCAGCGGACCTTTGGAGGAAAGCAGGCCGTCGAGGTTGCTGAAGTTCGCCGCGCCGGCGCTGGGGCCGGCGTTGGGTTTGCTGCCATCGGCGTCGCCGGTCACCGCGAAGGACGGATGGCTGCTGGTGACGTTGGGTTTGCCCTTGAGCAGGTCGTCGGTGAGCGCCTTCAGATCGTTGGGCATCGCGGAGCCGTTGCTGCCGGCGTTGTTCTCGGCGAGCGCGCGCTCCAGGGTGCGGGCCTGTTCGACGCGCGGCTTCTCGGTCGCCATCGTTTTGTCGGTCTCGGGCGCGGCGATGACGTCGTGCTGCTCCTGGATGAGCTTGGCGTAGTCGGGCTTGGTGTCGCCGCCGGGGATCTCGATGGCCGTCACGTCGGGCACGGGCTTGGTGGCCGGTTGTGGAGGCGGGGTAGGCTGGTCGAGGGTTTTGGGGTCGATGACGGCCTGCTTGACCTGGGTGAGGCGCGGGGCCGGCCGCAGGTCGCGCGGCATCGTGAAGCCGCTGAAACGCGTGGTGCGCAGCAGTTGGTAGCCGCCGAAATGCAGCAGCGCGGTCAGGAACAGCGCCGGCAGGAACCAGCGCTCGACCGGTCCGAGCCGGGGCGCGGCGTAGCGGCGGGAATAACGGGGAACGGCGGCCATGCCGGGGATTTTAGCTCGGAAAGCATTCGCGGGAAAGCGGAAGTGGCACCCGCGCTCACCCGCCCGCGCAGGCACGCTTGTGCTTGCCTTGCCGGCAACCCTCCCGCAGGCTCGGGCCATGACGAACCTCCCGGTGCGTGCCGCTTCCCTGCTGGCTTGTTTGCTGATCGTCGGCTGCCACCACTCGCCGCCTTCTCTGGTCGGCACCTACTCGGCGGACGACAAGGGCAAGCGCGTCGAGTTCCTGCGCATCGAGCAACAGAACGGCAAGTTCCTGGCGTCGGAGAGCCGCCACGGCAGCGGCTGGCTGAACCCGACCGAGGTCAAACCGCTCGGCAAAGCCGATCTGGAAAAGATCGCCCAGGCGTCCATCTCCGGAGACGTGGTGGGCCTGGGCACCAACGAGGCCGCGCTCTTCCAGGTGCCCAAAGGCTGGAAGGTAGGCGGCTTCGAGTCGAAAACCGGCTACGTGTTCCTGTCGCTCTTTGGGCCGCTGGAAGTGTTCAAGGACGCGGAGTAAAGCCCGGTGAGCCCGGGTTCATCACCGTCACGCCCCGCGCAGGCGTGACACCTCGGGCAGGCTGAGGATGCGCTTTTCCAGTTCCGGGCGCGGCAGGGTCTTGATCTCGTCCACCGTCACGGCGCGCGCCAGGTCGAAGCGGCCGGACTTCGTGCGGCGCAGCTCGGCCAAGTGCGCGCCGACGCCAAGCTCCGCGCCGATGTCGTGCGCGTACGTGCGCACGTAGAAGCCCTTGGTGCACACCACGCGGAAGTCCACCTCGGGCAGCCGCACGTCCAGGATCTCGTGCGCGAAGACGTGCACGAAACGCGGCTCGCGCTCGACCGTCTTGCCCTGGCGCGCGAGCTTGTAGAGCGGCACGCCGCCCTGCTTGATCGCGCTGACCATCGGCGGGGTCTGGTAAAAATCGCCGTGGAACTTCTGGAACGCCGCGTTGATGCGCGGGCGGTCGATGTCCGGCGGTACGGGCCAGCTTTCGACGATGTCGCCGTCACGGTCCTGGCTGGTGGTCGTCGTGCCAAGCGTCATCGTGCCGACGTATTCCTTGTCCTCGGCCATGAGGAGTTCGGAAATCTTCGTGCCGCGGCCGATCACGATGATGAGCAGGCCCGTGGCGAGGGGATCAAGCGTGCCGCAGTGGCCGACGCGTTTGGTGTCGAGGGCGCGGCGCACGATGGCGACCACGTCGTGCGAGGTCATGCCGGGGGACTTGTCCACCAGCAACACGCCGTCGGGACCTTGTTGGGACTGCATCATACTTGGGAAGAGCTAAGGGCGTTTCGAGGGCCGCCAATTTCCACGCAAAACCGCGGGGCGCAACCCGCGAAGGCGCGGATTCGCGTTAAGGCTTGACGATAGGGAACCCACTCGCGACCACCTCCCGGTGCAGGTCCGCGAGCACGCGCGCCTCCACCTCACCCAGTTCGCCGCGCATCCGCGCGCCGGCCGCCAGTTTGTGGCCGCCGCCGCCGTAGCGGCCGCAAATGGCGCTCACGTCGAGTTGCGGCGTCTTAGAGCGCAGGCTGATGCGCACCAGCCCGCCGTCGAGTTCCTCGAAAAACGCTGCGATCAGCACCGTGTCGATGCCACGCAGGTGGTCGATGAGACCCTCGTTGTCCTCGGGCAGCGCGCCGAGCGTCCGGGCCGTGTGCTGCGAGAGCGCGAAGCTGGCAACGCGGCGCTCGGCGGTGAGCTTGAGCGAGTTCAGCAGCGCGCGCAGCAGTTCCAAGCGGCGCAGCGGGTAGCTATCGTAGAGTTCCTGCGAAAGCGAGCCGACCGGCACGCCCAGGCGGATCAACGCCGCGGCAATCTCGTACGTACGCGCGCTGGTTTGCGGGTACTGGAAGCTGCCCGTATCGGTGGAGATCGCCGCAAAGAGATTCGTGGCGATGTCGCGGTCCAGCGGCAGGTCATTGCCTGCCAGCAGTTCGTAGAGGATCTGCCCGGTGGCGGGCGCATCGGCGTCGACATGTGCCAGATCGCCGTAGCCTGGATTGCTGACGTGGTGGTCGACGTTGATCGTCAGTTGCGTTTTCCCGACTGAGCGCAGCGGCGTGCCAAGCCGCGCGTGGGCGGCGGTGTCCAGCGCCACGAGCACGTCAAAATCCTGCGTCTCCGTCGACGGGCGGCTCACGAGTTCCGAGCCGGGTAGGAAGCTCAGCTTGTCGAGCATCCCGTCCTCGTTCCAGAGCGTCACGTCCTTGCCAAGCTTGCGCAGGCTGAGGCCGAGGGCAATCGTGCAGCCGAGCGCGTCTCCGTCGGGCCGCAGGTGGCTGACGATCACGAAACGCTGGTGCGCCCGCAGGGCATCGGCGATCTGCGCGAGGCTGGCGTTATTCGTCATCTTCGTCCTTGAGACGGGCGGCGTCCTCCGCGCGCCGGCCGCGGGGCTTGGTCGGGTCGGCTTCCATCGCCGCACGCCGGGGCTTCTCCGCTTCGGCCTCGTCCTCTTCTTCCTCGAAGCGGACCAATTCCTCGGAGTTGCCGACCGGTTCCTCCTCGTCCATGCGCGCGTCCTCGTCCGGCGGCGGGACGGTGTCGTCGAGCTGGCGCATGATCTCCATGACCTTCGTGCCGCGCTCCACGGACTCGTCGAGGTGGAAGTGGAGTTGCGGCGTGTACTTGAGGATCACCCGCCGCGACAGTTCGTGCTGGAGCACGGGGCGGTTCTCCTGGAGCTTATGGATGGCGTCGCGTTGCTCCTTTTCGTCGCCGAGCACGCCGACATGGACGTGGCAGTGCTTGAAGTCCGCCGACAGGTCGACGCCGTGCACGGTCACGAGCTTGGCCGAAAACGTGAGGTCACGCGAGATGATGGAGCCGAGTTCGCGCAGCAGAAGCTCTTTGACGCGGGCAGGTCTATTCTTCATGGCAAGTGTTGATTAACACAGAGATCACGGAGGCACACAGAGGCCAGAGGAAGGCAGAAGGATGAGAAAAGGGACGAAACTACTTCCTTTTCCGTTCTCCTCCGGCCTCTGTGCTCCTCTGTGTTAAGACAGCACGTCGATCAAAGTTTTTGCGCGATCTTTTCCAACGTGTAGCACTCGATGATGTCCTCGACCTGGTAGTCGCTGTAATCGCCGAGCTTGATGCCGCACTCCAACCCGGAGCGGACCTCCTTCACGTCGTCTTGGAAGCGGCGCAACGTCGCCAGCCCGCCATCGTACACCGCTTGGCGGCGACGCAAGACCCGCGCCCGCGCCGTGCGCGAGATGCGGCCGTCGTTGACGATGCAGCCCGCCACGTTGCCCTTGGACAACTCGAACACCTGCTTGACCTCCGCGTGGCCGATGATCGTCTCGCGCGACTCCGGGTCGAGCAATCCGGCCATCGACTCCTTCACTTGGTCGATCAACTCGTAGATGATCGAGTACAGCTTGACCTCCACACCCTCGCGCTTGGCGGCGGTCAGGGCGACGTTTTCCAGCTTCGTGTTGAAGCCGATGATGATCGCGTTCGACGCGCTGGCCAGCTGCACGTCACTCTCCGAGATCGGGCCGACGGCCGTGTGGACGAACTCCACCTCCGCCTTCTTGCTCTCAATCTGGTCGAGCGAGGTCGTGATCGCTTCCAGCGAACCCTGCACGTCCGCCTTGACGATGAGCCGCAGCATCTTGGGGCCGTCCCCGACGCGTTGGAAAAGGCTCTCCAGCGTCGCGCGCTGCGGGGCCACGAGCTTCTTGCTGCGTTCGGCACCGATGCGCTCCTCGCTGAGCGTCTTGGCGTCGCGCTCGGAGTCCATCACCAGCAACTCGTCGCCCGCCCCGGGCAGGCCGGAGAAGCCCACGACCCGCGCCGGCGTGGACGGACCCGCCTGCTTGATGGGTTTGCCGTCGTCGCCGACGAGCGCCTTGACCTTGCCCGAGAAATTGCCGCAGATGAAGGCGTCGCCCGCCTTGAGCGTGCCGCTCTGCACGATGATCGTCGCCGTCGGGCCGCGCCCGGCTTCCACCTGCGCCTCGATCACCGTCCCGCGCGGGTCGGCCGTGGGCGAGGCTTTCAGGTCCATGAGTTCGGCCTGAAGGGTCATCAGTTCAAGCAGATGGTCGATGCCCGTGCCCTTGGTCGCAGACACCGGGCAGCAGGGCACCTCGCCGCCCCAATCGTCGGGCGTAAGGTTCTGCTGCTGAAGCTGGGTCTTGACGCGGTCGATGTTGGCGCCGGGCAGGTCGATCTTGTTGATGGCGACCATGATCGCCACCTTCGCCGCCTTGGCGTGGTTGATGGCCTCCTGCGTCTGCGGCATGATGCCGTCGTCCGCGGCGATGACGATGACGGCGATGTCCGTCACCTTCGCGCCCCGCGCCCGCATGGCGGTGAACGCCGCGTGGCCGGGGGTGTCGAGGAACGTGATCTGGTGGCCGTTGTGCGTGACACTATACGCCCCGATGTGCTGGGTGATGCCACCAGCCTCGCCCTTGGCCACGCGCGTCTTGCGGATGGCGTCCATGAGCGAGGTCTTGCCGTGGTCGACGTGACCCATGAAGGTGATGACCGGCGCGCGGGGCTTGAGTTCCTCCTCCGGGTTGACGATCTCCTTGGGCTTGGGTGCCTCGATGACCTGCTCGACCTTGTGGACGCCCGCGCCCTTTTCGCGGCGTTCGACTTCCAGGGTGTAGCCGTGCTTTTTGCAAAGCGCCATCACCACGTCCTGTTCCAACACCTGGTTGGCGGACGGGAAGATGTTCATCTCGATGAGGTCCTTGTTGAGCTGGAAGGGCTTCAACCCGAGATGGCCGGCGAGTTCGCGCACGACGATGGGCGGCTTGATGTGCAGCAC
>CAXTMD010000280.1:0-6421 GCA_964245035.1 uncultured Chthoniobacterales bacterium | reverse complement strand
GGCGTCCTGCTGGCCGGCGCGGCGGGCTGGCGGTTCCGCCGCCGGTCGGTCCGTCGCCCGGCCTGAGTTTACGCCAGTTCCAGGCTCCTGAGGCAATGCTGCGAGCCGAAGGGCCTCGCCGGGAGGTACTCGCCCGCGTTGCGCCGGGGCTGGTGCATAGGTAGGTTCTCCCCAGTTCTCCCCTCCTTATGGCTTTCAGCATCGGCATTGATTACGGCACCAACTCGGTGCGCGCGCTCGTGGTGGACACTTCCGACGGACGCGAGATCGGCACCGCGGTGGTGGATTACCCCAGCGGCCAGGCCGGTGTCCTCCTCGATCCCCGCGACTCCCACCTCGCCCGGCAGCACCCGGGCGATTATTTCTACGGGCTGGAGCGGTCGGTGCGCGTGGCGCTCGCGCAGGCGGCGCAGACGACGCCGGGCTTCGCGCCCGCTGCCGTCGTCGGCATCGGCGTGGACACCACCGGCTCCAGCCCGCTGCCGGTGGACGAAAAAAACGTCCCGCTCGGCATGAACCCACGTTTCAAAGACCACCTCGCCGCGCAATGCTGGCTGTGGAAGGACCACACCAGCCACCGCGAGGCCGCGGAGATCACCGCCCACTCGGCCAAGGTCCGCCCGCAGTACATCGCCAAGTGCGGCAACACGTACTCCTCCGAGTGGTTCTGGAGCAAGATCTGGCGCTGCCTGCGCTCGGCGCCGGAGGTGTTCGACGCGGCGTTCTCGTGGGTGGAGTTCGCCGACTTCATCCCGTCGACCCTTTGCGGGGTCACCGACCCGCGCGCGATCGTGCGCGGGGTGTGCTGCGCCGGGCACAAGGCGCTGTATTCCGACGAGTGGGGCGGGCTGCCGGACAAGGAGTTTCTGGCGGGCCTGGACCCGAAGCTCGCCGACCTGCGCGACCGGCTCTACGTGAAAGCACACGACGCCACGGCCGCCGCCGGGACCCTGTGCGAGCAGTGGGCGGGGCGGCTCGGCCTGCCTGCCGGCATCCCCGTGGCCATCGGCGAGATGGACGTGCACTACGGAGCGGTCGGCTCGGGCGTGGACGAGGGCACGCTGGTCAAGGTCATCGGCACCAGCACGTGCGACTGCGCGGTGGTGAGCTTCGACAAGGAGATCGCCGACATCCCGGGCATCTGCGGCATCGTGCCGGGCGCGATCCTGCCGGGCTACTACGGCATCGAGGCGGGGCAGTCGGCGGTGGGCGACATCTTCAAATGGTGGGTCGAAGGTGTCTGCCGGGGTGACGCCAGCCTGCACGCCGAGTTGACCAAAGAGGCGGAGGCGCTGCGTCCCGGCCAGAGTGGGCTGCTCGCGCTGGACTGGCACAACGGCAACCGCACGGTGCTGGTCAATCCGCGTCTGACCGGGCTGTTGTTGGGCCAGACGCTGCACACCACACGGGCGGAGATCTACCGTGCGCACATCGAGGCGACGGCGTTTGGCGCGCGGGCGATCATCGAACGGCTGCGCGAGTACGGCGTGCCGGTGGACAAGGTGGTCGGCGCCGGCGGCATCGCGGAAAAAAACGGGCTGCTCATGCAGATCTACGCCGACGTGTTCGACTGCACGATGGAAGTGGCGGGTTCAGGCCAGGCCTGCGCGCTGGGCGGCGCGGTGTCGGCGGCGGTGCTGGCGGGCGAGTACCCCGATTTCGCCAGCGCGCAGAAAGCCATGACGCGGCTCAAGCCTCTGCGCTACGAACCGCAGCCCGGGAACGTGCGCGTGTACGACGAGCTTTACGCCCTCTACCGGCAACTGCACGACGCGTTCGGCGGCGTCAACAAAGCGGCCGACCTCTCGGGCGTGATGAAGGCGCTCATCGACCTGAAGGAACACGCCTCCGCGCGCGCCGACGACGAACTCCCCACCCCTGTCTGACTTTTTTGATGAAAAATCTCCCCGCTTCCGAAATCTGGTACGTCACCGGCACCCAGCACCTCTACGGCGAAGGCCCGCTCCGGCAGGTCACCGCCCACTCGCAGCAGGTCGTCGCGGGCCTCAACGCCAGCGGCCGCCTGCCGGTGCCGCTGGTCTTCAAGCCCATCCTCACCCGGCCCGAGGAAATCCGCGCGCTCTGTCTGGAGGCAAACGCCTCGCCGCAATGCGCCGGCCTCGTGATCTGGTGCCACACGTTCTCACCCTCCAAGATGTGGATTGGCGGTCTCACGCAGCTCGCCAAACCCGTGCTGCACCTGCACACGCAGTTCAACCGCGACCTGCCCTGGGCCGACATCGACATGGATTTCATGAACCTCAACCAGGCCGCCCACGGCGATCGGGAGCACGGGTTCATCCACACCCGCCTGCGGCTGCGGCGCAAGGTCGTCGTCGGCCACTGGAGCGACCCGGAGACGCAGGACCGGCTCGCCGCCTGGATGCGCGTGGCCCGCGCGTGGGCAGACTGGCAGGGCGGACGGTTCGTGCGCTTCGGCGACAACATGCGCTACGTCGCCGTGACCGACGGTGACAAGGTGGCGGCAGAGGCGAAGCTCGGCTACGAGGTGAACACCTACGGCGTCGGCGATCTCGTGGCCGTCATGAACCAGGTGGAGGACCGCGCCATCGACACGCTCTGCGCCGAGTACGAGGAGCAGTACCAAGTCGTGGACAGCTTGCGCAAAGGCGGCGAACGCCACGAGGCGTTGCGCTACAACGCCCGGCAGGAACTCGGCCTGCGCGCGTTCTTGGAAAACGGCAACTACCTAGGTTTTACCCACACCTTCGAGGACTTGCACGGCCTCAAGCAACTCCCTGGCATCGCCACGCAAAGGTTGATGGCTGACGGCTACGGGTTCGCGGGAGAAGGGGATTGGAAGACGGTGGCGCTCGTGCGCGCCATGAAAGTCATCGCCCATGGCCTACCCGGCGGAACAAGCTTCATGGAGGATTATACCTACGACCTGAACCCAGCGGGCCATCTCGTGCTTGGTTCGCACATGCTCGAAGTCTGCCCGAGCATCGCGGCGGGCAAGCCATCGGTGGAGATCCATCCGCTGGGTATCGGCGGCAAGGATGACCCGGTGCGGCTGGTCTTCGACGCGCCGGCCGGCCCGGCGGTGAATGCAGCGCTGATGGACTTGGGCAACCGTTTCCGGCTGCTGGTGAACGAAGTCGATGCCATCGTCCCGCCGCAGCCGCTGCCCAAACTGCCGGTGGCGCGCGCGGTGTGGAAGTGTCGTCCCAACTTCAAGACGGCCTGCGCGGCGTGGATTTATGGCGGCGGTGCGCACCACACCGGCTTCAGCTACGCGGTGACAACCGAGCATTTGGAGGACCTCGCCGAGATTGCCGGGATCGAGGTGGTCGTCATCGACGCGGACACGCGCCTGCGCGAGTTCAAGGCACAGTTGCGCTCTGATGAGATTTACTACCACCTCGCGCCCGGCCTGGGACGGCTTTGAAAAATGAACGCGGGGTGCCAAGCCGCGAAGCGGCCTCGTCCAGTAGGTAGGGATGGCTCTCCGAGCCGTCCCAAATATTTCCGGCGAGACGCCTCGTGCGCACATTGTTTATCCAAGCCAATCTGGGGACGGCTCGGAGGGCCATCCCTACCTACTGGACGAACGACTGTGGCGGCGTGCCCTCCACGCGTTTTCTACATCGCACCATGAGCCCGTATCAAAGCCTCAAGGACGAGTGCCACGAGGCCAACCTCCTGTTGCCCACCCACAAGCTGGTGGACCTGACGTTCGGCAACGTGAGCGTGTACGACCCGGATAAGAGTGTGTTCGCCATCAAGCCCAGCGGCGTGGACTACGCCGACCTGAAAACCGACGACATCGTGATCGTTGACCTGGAAGGCAAGGTCGTCGAAGGCACGCTGCGCCCCTCCTCCGACACGCCGACACACCGGCGGCTTTTCGGGGCGTTCCCAGAAATTCGCGCCGTGGTTCATACTCACGCGCGACACGCCGTGGCCTGGGCGCAAGCCGGTCGGCCGATCCCGTGTTTCGGCACGACACACGCCGACTACTTCTACGGTGAGGTCCCGGTGACCCGGCCGATGACCGAACAAGAGGTGCAGTCCGCCTACGAGTGGGAAACGGGCAACGTGATCGTCGAGCGTTTCCGCGACCTCAACCCCGCAGAGATGAGTGCCGTGCTCGTGCACGGTCACGGGCCGTTCGTCTGGGGTCCGAACGGAAAGAAGGCCGTGGAAAACGCTTTCGCGCTGGAGATCGTCGCCGAGATGGCGCTCAAAACCCTGGCGCTCAACCCGGACGCCCGCCCGCTCGCCGCGCACGTGCTCGACAAGCACTACCGGCGCAAGCACGGCGCGGGCGCTTACTACGGCCAAGGCTGATCCCGTCCATGGACCCGCTCACCGCCACGCAGGTGCTCGCGCTCGCGCCAGACCCGGCATCCGCCCGGGCTGGGCAGGGCTTGGGCAACCCGGCCAAGTGGTCCAGCCTCGGCCGCGACGAACGCTCCGTGTGGGGCGAGTGCCAGGGCAGCGCGCTCTACCGCACGCAGGCGGACCTGGGCGGCCCGGCGTTCCACTGTTCCTGTCCGAGCCGCAAGTTTCCCTGCAAACACGGTTTGGGTCTGCTGCTGGTCTTGGCGAACTCCCCGGCGCGCGTCGCGGCCTCACCAGCCCCGGCATGGGTCGAGGAATGGATCAAGAAACGCGACGCCTCCGCGCAGAAGAAAGCCGTCCCGGCCCCCGCATCCGCCGACCCGGAAGCCGGCCGCCGGCAGGAAGAGGACCGCCAGAAGCGCGCCGCCCGGCGCGAGGACCGCGTCCGCGCCGGCCTGGCCGAACTGCAAACCTGGCTCGGCGACCTCCTGCGGCAGGGCTTGGCGCACGCCAAGAGCCAGCCGGCACGCTTCTACGACGCGGCCGCCGCGCGCCTGGTGGACGCGCAGGCTCCCGGCCTGGCGCGGCGGCTGCGCAACTGGCCGACGCTCTTTGCCTCCGGCGACGCTTGGGCCGACCGCGTCCTGGCCGAAGCCGGCGCACTGCAATGCCTCCTGAACGCCGCCGCCCGCGCTGACGCGCTCCCGGCCGGGCTGCGCGCGAGTGTGCGCGCGGCCGTCGGCTGGACCGTCGGGGAGCAGGAACTCCTCGCCGACCCTGCCGCCGAGCGGGTGACCGACCGCTGGCAGATCGTCGGCCGGCGCGTGGAGGAGGAGGACCGCCTGCGCACTCAGCGCACGTGGCTGGTCGGCGAGACGACCGGCCGCACGGCGCTCTGCCTGAGCTTTGCCGCTGGGCCGCAGGGCGCGCTCGACTTCAGCCTGGCGCCCGGCACGGCGGCGTCAGCGGAACTGGTGTTCTACCCGTCCGCCGCCCCGTTGCGCGCGCTCGTCGCCCGGCGGGAGGACGACACCACGCCGTTCACGCAACCGGCGGTCTGCGCCGACTTCGCGGCAGCCACCGCCCCCGCTGCCACGCTGTTCGCAGCCGACCCCTGGCTGGAGCGCGTGCCGTGGTTCGTGCGTGACTGCGTGCCGGTGCGCGCGGGCGAGCGTTGGAAGCTGCGCGACGACGCCGGCGCGGGCGTGCCGCTGGCACGGCAGTTCGCCGAACCGTGGGAGCTGGTGGCAGCCAGCGGCGGCGCACCGGTGACGGTGTTCGGCGAGTGGGACGGCCGCGCTCTGCTGCCGCTGGGCGCGTTTGCCGAAGGCAGGTTCATCGCATTGGGAGGCCAGTCGGCATGAGCGCGTGGAAGGACCTCGTCACGGCGGCGCTGCTCGGCACGGAAAAAGGCGGGGCTACCCCCACGCTGCCCGCCGCGCTCGGCAAGGTGCTCGACCCGGCGAACGCCCTGGAACGCGAGGCGCGCTTCCTGACCCACGCCGGGGCCTTGGCCCTGTGGCGACGGGCGGGCTGGAAACCGGCACGGGAAGAAACGGCGACGGCTTCTCCTGCTCCGCACGACACAAACCCGTTCCTCAACTCGGCCGGCGCGGGGCACCTGCAAGCCATGTTGGGCGGGCTCCACATGGAACTCTTGCCCGAGTGGTTACGCGCGGTCGTCCAACGGGGACGGCGGCTGCCTCCCGAGACCCTGCCCGCGCTGCTGGAATGGTCGCGGCAAGACCGGACTCAGCGTCCGCTCGTGCTCGCCGCCGGAGGGGCGGGCCTGCGTTGGTTGGCCGACCAGAACCCGGCCTGGAGCTTCGCCGCGGACGATCTGCCCGAGCACTGGGAGACCGGCAGCCGCGAACAGCGGGCGGCCGTCCTGCGCGGCTGGCGCGTCTCCGACCCGGCCCAGGCGCGGCAGAAGCTGGAGGCCGTGTGGAACAGCGAGTCCGCCGACGCGCGCGAGGCGTTTCTCTCCGTCCTTGCTACCGGCCTGTCCGCCGAGGATGAGCCGCTTCTTGAACGCGCGTTGGACGACCGTGGCAAGGAGGTGCGCGCCCGGGCGGCGAAGTCGATGAAAAGACCAGGCCAGCCTGCGCCGTCAGGT
>CAXTMD010000279.1:295-6465 GCA_964245035.1 uncultured Chthoniobacterales bacterium | reverse complement strand
GCACGGGGGCGCCCGCGAGGCTGCCGACCCGGAAGCCCGCCGTGCGCCGGGTGCTGCGGCCTGGCAGGGTGTCGAGCACGGCCGGGGAAATGAATTGCTCCACCTTCAGCCGGGTGACGACCAGGCCCACCAGCACCGCCACGCCGTAGGAAAAGATCACCCGGTAGATCGTGGTGATCCAAGGCCCCGGGTGGCTGCCGCGAAAGGCCGCGAACGTGCTCACGGCCACGATGGGGTTGACCACCGGCGAGGCCAGCAGGTACGTCACGGCGCAGGAAACGGGCAGGCCCTTTTTCATCAGGCGGCGGATGACGGGCACCACGCCGCACTCGCACATCGGGAACACCACGCCCAGCAGCCCACTGACGGCCACCGCCGCGCCCCCGCGCTTGGGGCGGAAGTTTGTCATCCAGTGCGCGGGCACGAACACCTCGATCAGGCCCGAGATCAGCGCGCCCAGCAACAGAAACGGCACGCTCTCGAAAAGCACGCTCAGGAACGACAGCGCGAAGCTGGCAGGATCGAAGTGAAACCAACTCATGCGGCGTGGAACCGTCCACTAGAGAGCAGAGCGCGCCGTTTTGCAACGCCCGCCGTCCAGAAAACCGCTACTGCCGCCGCGCGCTAGGGTCTTTGCCGGACCCATGTGAAAATTTGCCGCCACCGCGGCGGCGGCGCGCGTACTGCTCTCTGGTTATCAGCCCTCCTCTTATGAAAACCCCTCCCCGCCTGTTTTCCGTCGCGTTGCTGACGGCGCTCGCCGCCGCTTCCTCCGCCCGTGCCCAGACCAGCAAAACCATCGCCAAAGGCAACATCGTCGTGGACCTGGAAAAGTTCGCCACGATCCCCAACAGCGACAACCAGCCGCCGCGCATCAACGTGCTGCGCCCCGCGCCGGATGGTCGCCTCTTCGTCAACGACCAGCGCGGCTACCTGTACCTCGTCAGCGCCGATGGGGCGACGGTCACCCAGTACCTTGACCTCTCCAAGTACGTTTCCGTGCTCCAGGACAACGGTGAGCGCGGGTTCCAGAGCTTCGCTTTCCACCCCGACTTCAACAACCCCGGCGCGGCGGGCTACGGCAAGTTCTACACGGTGGCCAGCCAGCCCAACGGTTCGACGCCCGCGACCTTCACGCCCAACGTCTCCGGGGCGACGCACGACCACGACGAAGTTCTGATCGAGTGGACTGCCGCCAACCCGGCCGCCAGCACCTTTTCCCCTGCATCCAGCAGCAGCCCGTACCGCGAGGTGCTGCGCATCGCCCGGCCCAACAGCAACCACAACGGCGGTTACATTTCCTTCAACCCGACCGTCACCACCGAGCCCGAGCGCAGCCGCCTCTACTACGGCATGGGCGACAGCGGCGGCGGCGGCGACCCGTACCACCTCGCGCAGACCCTCGGCGACGCCTACGGCGCGATCCTGCGCATCAACCCGCTCAAGCCGGCCGCCGGCAGCAAGACTGCCAGCGCCAACGGCCAGTACAGCATCCCGACCGATAACCCGCATTACACGACCAACGCCGCGTTCTTGCCGGAGAAGTTCGCCGCCGGTTTCCGCAACCCGCAGCGCTTCACCTGGGATGGTGCCAACGGCCGCATGTTCGTCGCTGACATCGGGCAGAACACCGTGGAGGAAATCGACGTGGTCCAAGCCGGCGCGAACTACGGCTGGAACGCGCGCGAGGGCGACTACGTCTACGACGCCAGCACCGGCGGCATCGGCGCGGACGACCGCGGCGACACGGCCACCAGCGGGTTCACCTATCCCATCGCGGAGTATTTTCACTACAGCAGCATCGGCAACGCGGTCACCACGGGGCCGGTCTTCCGCGACACGCGCATCCCGGCGCTATACGGACGGCTGGTCTTCAGCGACTTCGTCAACGGCGTGCCGTACACGCTCGACGCCGTGAACCTGCCCGATGGCGGCACGAGCGGCATCACGGAACTGCGGCTGCGCTCGGGCGGCACGGAGATGAGCTTCCTCAGCATGATCCAGGCGGTGAATTCGTCGGCTACCCGGGCGGATCTGCGCTACGGATTCGACACCGCGCACAACGTCTACTTTCTTGACAAGCAGGACGGCGTGATCCGGCGCATCACGGCCCCCGGGCACCTGTCGTTCTTCACGGGCGCGACGGCCGTGGGCAACGGCGTCGACTACCTGCCGTTCCCCAACGGGAACTACTTTGGATATTACACGTTCCTGAGCGATGCGAACTACCTCTACCACTTCGATCTCGGCTACGAGTACGTCTTTGACGCCGCGGACGGCAAGAGCGGCGTGTACTTGTACGACTTCAAGAGCGGGCACTTCCTCTACACGAGTCCGACCTTCCCGTTCCCGTACCTGTACGACTTCAGCCTGAACTCGGTGTTGTATTACTTCCCGAACCCTGCCGCCCCGGGCCGCTACAACACGGACGGAACACGGTACTTCTACGACTTCGCCACGGGCCAAGTGATCGCGGAGTAACGCGGTTTCGCCTGACGGAGTTCTGTCATGTTCGAGACGGGGTTGCTTCTCCGGGAGCAACCCTGTTTCCGTTTAGACGAGCGTACTGTCTTTTTGGGCGAGCCGCGCAGCGGCCATTCGTCCCGATAGGTCCTGACTGATTGGGCCGTGCCGACGCGATTGCCAGCCCGTCCTCCCCCTTGCTGTCCTCCTGAGGCGAGTTCCGCGAGCCGAAAGACCTCGTCGCGGGGTACCCGTCAGCCTTTGGCAATTGATCTCACCTGCGGACCGCACCTGTCCTTGCGCATGACAGAGGGCACACGTGCACCTTCCGGCGAGGTCCTTCGGCTCTCGGAACTCGCCTCAGGAGGACAGAAGAAGAGAGCGCACGCTGCCAGAGCTTGAGCTTGATGGAAGTCGGCGCAAGCGTGCCCGTGATCCGACGCCTTCTCACCAGAAACTCTGCGGACGGCTCGGGGGGCCTTCGGAATCCATCAGGTTTCGCCACTGGCGCAGCAGGCACAACGCGCTTTCGTCGCCCTTCCAGCAACCTGCAGCCAGAGCCCACCGGCGTTCGCGCCGAGCCACCCCTTGATAGAGGGCAATTTACCGGCGAAATCCCCCGGTTCAGCACAAGAGACTAACTCACCTCGTGATGATTTTACCGGTAGCGAAATTGTAAAAGTAACGCGGACCGGATGTGTAACGCCCCGCAGTCTTGGTGTTCGGGAAGTAATACAACACCGAGTTCAGGCTGAAGTCGTACAGGTACGGGAACGGGAAACTGGGCGACGTGTAAAAGAAGTCCTTGCTGGCAAAGTCGTAGAGGTACACACCCTTCTTGCCGTCGTTGGCGTCAAAGACATACTCGTAGCCGAGATCGTAATGATAGATGTATCGCGCGTCGGACAGATAGCTGTAGTACCCGAAGACGTTCCCATTGGAAAACGCCAAGTAGTAGGCTCCGCTGCCCAGCGACACCTCGCCCGTGAAAAAGGGGGCGTGCGTCTGGGTACCCAGCAGGTCTTGGTACAACGTGTTGAAGTTCGGCACACCCACGCCAGTCAACAGGTCGTAGCCTGTTGTACAACTGTAGACCCCGTCGGTGCCGGAGGTGATGTCCCGCAACGCGCTGGTGCCCAGCAGCGGGTAAACCGCCGGGTTGAGTCCTTGCAACGCCGATGATCCTTGGTTAGCCCGGGCCTGGTTCACCATTGCGCACAGTCCAGCCCAGATTGGGGTACTCAGACTGGTGCCACCGTCCTGCTCAGCTCTGCCTTTGAAGTAGACGTAGCAGCCTGTGTCCGGGTCGCCCACCAGCGAAACGTCGGGGATCTGGCGCATCGCCCCCGTGTTCACGCCCGTGCCGACCTGCCAGGAAGGCCGGCCGAAAACTACGCTGATACCTCCGCCGCTGCTGTCGTGAGCGTGCGCTCCCTTTGCTCCGGAGATCACCGACCATCCGTACTCGGCGTTGACTCCGTCGCTGGAACTCAAAAAAAGGGACGTGCCCCCGACAGCGGTGACCAGCGGATCAGAAGCAGGATAGAGCGCCTCTATCCGGCCTTCATCGTTGCCGTAGGGTCCATCGTCGCCCGTCGAAGCAAACAGGGAAACACCGTAGGCAGCGATGCTCGTGAAAAGACCGTGCACGCTGTTGATGTCATCCGGGGTCTCATCGGAGATTTCGCCCGCACCGAAGCTGATGGAAACTTGGTGCAAGTTGGGCTGTGCGCCGCTCTGCAGATCGTCGAGCAGCCGGGAGTAGCAATCGTTTACGTAGTCAAGGTCGCCGCAGGCATACACGACAATCTTCGCGCCCGAAGCGATGCCGCTGCTCCATTCTACGTCGAGGGTTTCCTCGCCCGTAGGTCCGCTGACGTTGGTGTTGTCTACATTGACTACCGAGTAGTTGTTCAGGCTTTGGGAAACGCCGTTGTTCGACCAGAACGCTTGCAGGTCGCTGTTGTTCGGCACGGTGTCGATGATGATGGCGATGGTCTGCCCCGCGCCGGTCAGGCCGCTGGCGGAGATGTTGTAAGCCTTCAGGATGTCGCCGACCTCGAAGGGCGGCTCGCCACCGCTGGTGTTGACCTGCTTGACCACCCGGTGCTTGCGCGGATGCAGGTGGGGTTGCAAGCCGTGGACGCCGCGCACCCGGGCCTCGATCTCCGCCGGCAGGGTCGGCGCGACCGTGGCGGAGGTGTGTTCCTCGCCGCGGAACTGCACGCGCGCGAAGCGCGTTTCGAACACCTGCGTCAGCTGGGTCGGCGTGCCCGTGGCGATGACCGCCGCGTGGCTGGCTCCGGCCGGTTGGACGGTCAGGCCTTGCGCCGTCAGCCAGTCGGCCACGGTCTGGTAGTCCTTTTCGTCGGGCAAAAAGCGCGCGGCCATTTCCTCGCGCGAGATCGTCTCGCCCGCGGCGACGCGCCGCTCCAACTCGGCGGAGTTCCGCGTGCGCAAAGTCACCTGGATGCGCATGGGCGCGTTGGCTTCGTCGGCGGTCAGGGTGTCGCGCACCACGGCGGCGTTCTCGGCCGACGACGGCTGACCTGCCGCCGTGACGGCCCGGAAGCTGTTTTCCATCCGCACGCGGCCCGACCCGGCGGCGGGGTTCTGCGCGGAAGCAGACCCGGCGCACAGAACCAAGGCGAGGCACGCCGCGAACCGCTGCGCAGTCAACCGCAGGAAATGGGGGGTCGAGGGAAGCATGATCTATATTCGTTGAATCGGGGCAGGCGCGCAAACGCCGGCGGGGCGAAAGACTCGTCCCGGCCGAACGGTTTCTTCAGAACACGCGCGCCGCGAATTGGTAGCACAACAAATGCCTCCGACGCGATTTTTTCCGGCGCGTTCAAGGCATTACATGATCCTTACAAATGCTTGCAATCTAAGGCTCCTCGCCCGGGGCGCGCACCTCCTCGGCTCCCAGGACGCGAGCGGCCTGTTCGACCGGCCCCAAAGCGGGTAGTGCTTCCTCGTTGGACATCGCTTGCAGGTCGCGGAATTTGCGCGCCGTCACCAGCACCCGGCCCTCCAGGCTGCCGACGGCCTGGTTGTACGAGCGCACCGCCGCATCCAGACCCACGCCCAGCTTGGAGAAATGTTCGCCCAGGGTTCCCAGCCGCCGGTAGAGGTCGCGGCCCAGTTCGCTGATGACCGCCGCCTCGCGCGTGAGCGCCTCCTGCCGCCAGCCGTAGAACACCGCGCGCAGGAGCGCGATGAGCGTTGTCGGCGTGGCCAGGATGACTTTGCGTTCGACGCCGTGCTCGATCAGCGCCGGATCGTGCTCCAGCGCGGCGGAAAAGAAGTTCTCGCCCGGCAAAAACAACACGACGAACTCCGGCGCGTTCGGAAACTGGTCCCAGTACGCCTTGCGCGTCAGGGTCTCGATGTGCGCGCGCACCGCCCCGGCGTGGCGACGCAGGTGCGCGGCGCGCTCGGTCTCGGCCAGGCCGTCGCGCGCGGCGTCGAAGTAGGCGTCCACCGGAGCCTTGGCGTCGACGACCACGAGTTTGTCGGCGGGCAGGCGCACGACGAGGTCGGGCCGCAGGCGCGCGCCGTCGTCGTTGGCGGTGGCGGCGGTGGCCTGTTCGACGAAGTCGCAGTGGTTGAGCATCCCGGCGAGTTCGACGACGCGGCGCAGGGCGTTGACGAGGTTGTTCGTCTCGCCGCGCAGCAGGTGCTGGACTTCCAAGAGCGAACGCACC
>CAXTMD010000279.1:0-246 GCA_964245035.1 uncultured Chthoniobacterales bacterium | reverse complement strand
GGCGCGCAGGGCATCGGCGGACAGGGCGCGGAAGGCGTCGGAAAGCTCGGTGCGGGCGTCGTCGAGGAGCCGGAGTTGGTCGGCGTGAGAGTCGCGTTCGGCGGTGAGGAGGGCGTCGAGTTCGGCGGCGCGGGTGCGCAGGTCGCTGTTCTCGAAGCGCAGGTCAAAGAGCGCCGCCTCGACCTCGGGCAAGCGGGCGGCGCGGGTCTCGGCCACCTCGCTCGTGCGCTACCGGACGAACGAATA
>CAXTMD010000278.1:0-6472 GCA_964245035.1 uncultured Chthoniobacterales bacterium | reverse complement strand
CGCGCTGGTCCTCGGCCTCGGCCGTGTTGGTGGCGTCGGAGCGGCAACCGGCGGCGGCCAGCAGCCCCGCGAACAACCCGCTGAGACAAAGCGTTTTTTTCATCCTGCCAAAATCGCGTCTCGCCCGGCCGCCGGTTGCGCAAGACCTCGGGGCCGGGCACGTTGGGCTTTGCCATGGAACTTGCCACCGCCCTCTTCGCCCGCCGCACAATCAAGGACTTCAAACCCGACCCGGTGCCGGCCGAGACCCTGGAACGCGCCCTGACCGCCGGCCTGTGGGCGCAAAACCATAAGCTGACCGAGCCGTGGCGCTTCACCGTGCTCGGCCCGGAGACCCACCGCCGGCTCGCCGAGGCCACGGGCGACAACGCGGGCAAGATCCTTTCCAAGCCGCTGGTCGTCGCCGTCAGCCAGCGCCTGGGCGGCGATGCGGTCCAGCAGCGCGAGGACTACGGGGCGATTGCCTGCGCGATCCAGAACATCCAACTCGCCGCGTGGGCGGAGGGCTTGGGGATGCAGTGGAGCAGCGGCAAGGTCATCCGGTTGCCCGCCGCCTACGAGTTGCTCGACATCGACCGTGGGGCGGAGGAAATCGTCGGCCTGCTGTTCTTCGGCTACCCCGCGCGCACGCCCGCCGCGCCGCCGCGCAAGGGGCTGGCGGAAGTGACGAGGCATCTTCCCTGAGCACCGGCCGCGATTCGGTGGTTTCCTCCCCATGCCCATCCCGCTCATCAACGTCTCCAACCGCCTGCCGATCACCCTCGACGGCGACACGATCAAGAAATCCTCCGGCGGCCTCGTCGCCGCGCTCGAAGGGCTGCCCAGCGACGAGTACGAGGCGAAGTGGATCGGCTGGCCCGGCGGCGCGGTCGAGCCGGAGCGACAGGAGGAGATCACCCGCCGGCTGGTCGAGGAGGAGGGCTGCACGCCGGTCTTTCTGACCGACGCGGAAGAGGAGGCGTTCTACGAGGGGTTCTCCAACTCCAGCGTCTGGCCGCTCTTGCACTACATGCCCGACTACCTGCGCTACGAGCCGGCGTGGTGGGAGGAGTACGTGAAGGTCAACCAGCGTTTCGCCGATCAGGTGCTCGCCACCGCCCCGGACGATGCGCTGGTGTGGGTCCACGACTACCAACTGCTGCTCGTCCCCGCGATGCTGCGCGCGGCGCGGCCCAAGCTGAAGATCGGCTTTTTCCTGCACACGCCGTTCCCCGCCTACGACGTGTTCCGCTGCCATCCGCGGCGGCGTGAACTGGTGGAAGGCATGCTCGGCGCGGACGTGCTGGGCTTCCACACGTTCGGGTATCTGCGGCACTTCCGCAGCGCCGTGCTGCGGTTGCTCGGCCTGGAGGCGGACATCACCCACGTGCGTACCGCCGACGGCCGCAAGGCCGCGCTGGGCGTGTACCCCATCGGCATCCACGCACGCAAGTTCGACGAAACCCTGGACGGGGCCGACCACGCCTCGCGCCAGGAAAAGTTCCGCCAGACCTTTCAGGGCAAGCAGATCGTGCTCTCGGTCGAGCGCATGGACTACACCAAGGGCATCCTGCACCGGATCAAGGCCGTGGACTGCTATCTCGGAGGGTTGGAGAACCGCGACGCGATCAAGTTCATCTTCGTGAGCGTGCCCTCGCGCGAAGGCGTGGAGGAATACCAGGAACTGCGCGAGGACGTGGAGTCGCGCATCGGCCGGCTCAACGGCAAGTACGCCACCCTGCACAACAGTCCGATCCATTTCATCCACGGGTCGGTGGAGTTCGCCGACCTGTGCGCGATGTACTCGGTCGCGGACGCGGGGTTGGTGACACCGCTGGTCGACGGCATGAACCTCGTGGCGAAGGAGTTCCTGGCCTGCCAGCGCGACCGCTTCGCGCCGCTGATCCTGGGCGAGTTCGCGGGCGCGGCGGAGGAACTGGTCGGCGCGCTGCTGGTCAACCCGTACGACCCGCCGGCGGTGGCGGCGGCGATCACCGAGGCGCTGACGATGCCCGCCGACGAACGCGAGCGGCGGGTGCGGCCGATGCACGACCGGGTCATGGAGTTCGATGCGGGGCGGTGGGCCAAGTCGTTCATCGACGATCTGTCCGCCCCGGCCGCCGAAACGCACGCGCCCACCGGCGAGACGCACGACGCGTCCGAAGTGCTCGGGCTCGTGGCCCGCGCGCGGCAGGAGGGAAAGAAGATCGCGCTGTTCCTCGACTACGACGGGACGTTGCGCGAGTTGACGGCCGACCCGGACGCCGCCCGGCCGTCCGACGAACTCCGCGCTCTGCTCGCGGACCTCGCCGCGCGTGAGGACGTGGAACTGACGGTTATCAGCGGACGCCGGGGCGAGGACCTGGAGCGTTTCTTGGGAAATGACCGGTGCGGGTTGATCGCGGAGCACGGCGCGAGCCTGCGCCGGCCCGGTAGCACCCAATGGGAGGGGCAGGACGAGGAGATCTCCTACGACTGGAAGCCGGACGTGGAGCGGGTGCTGCGGCTCTACGCACAGTTGACGCCCGGCAGCCGCGTCGAGGAAAAACGCACGTCGCTGGTGTGGCATTACCGGGGGGCGGACGAGGAGTTCGGCGGCTGGAAGGCGCGGCAGCTCGCGGAGGAGTTGGCGACCATCACCGCCGACGCGCCGGTGCAGGTGCGCCACGGCAAGAAGATCGTGGAGATCGTCTCCACGCAGGTTTCCAAGGGCGTGGCGGTCAGCCGGTGGTTGCAGGAGGAGGGCGGCGACTGGCTGGCGCTCTGCGCCGGGGACGACACGACGGACGAGAGCATGTTCGCGCTGGAAACGGCGCACCTGCTCACCGTAAAGGTGGGCGAGGGGCCGACGCGGGCGCGCTACCGCGTGGCAGACCCGGCGGCGTTGCGGCGATTGCTGCGCGAGGCGCTGTTGCCGCGGGAGAAATGACCTTCGCCGGCGAACCTGCGTTTTTCTGGCGGGCGGCCAGCGTGGTCGGCCTGGGCTTTTTCCCGTTGTTTGAAGGCAACGTGGCCGTGCCCGCCGCGCTCGCGCTGGGGTTCGATCCGTGGATGGCTGTCCTGCTGTCGGTGACAGGCACGACCACGCAGACGCTGCTGGTGCGCGGGCTGGCGGGCCGGTTGCTGGCCTGGCGGCCGGTCGCGGCGTGGTGGGAGCGCCGCCTGGCGGGGCGCATCGGACGGCTTTTCGCGTGGCGGGGCGTGACCTGGGTCGTGCTGGTCGGTATCCCGTGGCTGGGCGGCTTGCCGACCGCTCTGGGCGCGCGACTGGCGGGCATGAGCACGGCGCGCTACGTCGGCTGGGCGGTTGGTGGGTTGGTGTTGCACGCCGTGACGCTGGCGCTGCTCATCCGGCTGGGTCTGCGCGCGGTGGGGAAGCATTGAGCATTCTGCACCGCGTCAGCGGTGTTCCAACCGACAGGTAGGGACGGCTCTCCGAGCCGTCCGTAGATCGGGTCGGATGATCGTGCCCGTGAACCGATGCCACAAACCAGAGAAATCTACGGACGGCTCGGAGAGCCGTCCCTACCTATCGGTTTGGATGCGCCTGCGGCGCGGCGTTTATCCTCCGGCCGCCAGTTCCACCAGCAGCTTGCGACCCTTGAAACGCACCCCGGTCAGCTTTTCGCGCACTTCCTCCTCGTGCTCGCTCGCCACGTCCACGAGCGTCTGTTGGGGCAGGATGTGGATCAACCCCACAACTTCCTTCGGCAGGCGAGTCACGCCCGCGATCACGCCGACGATGTCGCCGGGGCGGATGTTGTACTTCTGACCGACGTTGAGCACGAGCCGGGTCATGCCTTTCTCGTGCGACACCGGGGCGGGTAGCCCGTCGGGGCGCAGGTTGCGCCGGGCTGGGCCTTTCGGTGCGTAGGGTTTTTTGCTGAGTGCGTCGTCGAGCGTCTCGGGTTCATCCTCATCGTCATCGGCAAAGTGCGGCGGCTCGCTTTCCGGCCGCTTTTGGTGCGGCTCATGGCCTGGTGCCCCCTGCGCTGGCCGGGCGGCTGGGGACTCGGCCGGTTTGTCGCCGCCGTCGCTGAGCAGGTGGATCAGCGCGGAGGCAATGTCCGTCGGCGAATGGCCCGCTTCCAGCCAACGGTCCACCGCCTCGTCGCGGCGGCGGTAAGCGCCGGCCTCCAGCGTCTCGCGCACGCGCTCGAACAGCGCCTCCGTGCGGCGTTCCTCCACCTCGTCGAGCGAGGGGACGCGCTTGCGCTCGATGCGCGCCTTGGTGAAACGCTGAATGTTCTGGAGCTTGTAGATCTCGCGTCCGGCCACGAACGTGATGGCCTTGCCGGTCTTGCCCGCGCGCCCGGTGCGACCGATGCGGTGGACGTAGTCTTCGCCATCGTGCGGCAGGTCGTAGTTGAAGACGACTTCCACGTCGTCCACGTCGAGCCCGCGCGCGGCCACGTCGGTGGCAACGAGCAGTTCGCAGGCGTGGTTACGGAAACGTCCCATCACGCGTTCGCGCATGGCCTGGCTCAGGTCGCCGTGCAGCGCCTCGGCGCGGTAGCCGCGCGCGGCGAGGTGGCTGGTGAGTTCGTCGACCATGATCTTTGTCGCGCAGAAGATGATGCCTAAGTTTACTTCCTCCAGGTCAAGCAGACGACAGAGGACTTCTAACTTCGAGCGGCGGTCCACCTCGTAGTAAACCTGTTCGATCGCGGGGACGGTCAGCGCGGGCGACTCGATGCGGACCTGCGCCGGATCCTTGGTGAACCGCCGGATGATGTCGCGGATCGGCGGCGGCACCGTCGCCGAGAAGAGCACCGTCTGCCGTTCGGCGGGCGCCTGGGAGAGGATCTTCTCGATGTCCTCGCGAAAGCCCATGTCGAGCATCCGGTCGGCCTCGTCGAGAACCACGGTGGTCACCTCGTCGAGCTTGAGGGTGCCGCGCTCCAGATGGTCCATCACGCGCCCGGGCGTGCCGATGATGATCTGCGCGCCGTCGCGCAGTCCGCGCAGTTGCCGGTCGTAGGACGCGCCGCCGTAGATCGGCAGTTCACGCACGCCCTTCTTGAACAGCGCCAGCTTGGCCACCTCCTCGGCCACCTGCATGGCGAGTTCGCGCGTGGGGCAGAGGATCAGGCCCTGCGGCGTGCGCCGTTCGCCGCGGACCTTTTCGATGAGCGGGATGGCGAAGGCGGCCGTCTTGCCCGAGCCGGTCTGCGACTGGCCGACCACGTCGCGGCCGGTCAGCAGGACCGGGATCGCCGCCGATTGCACCGGCGAGGCTTCCTCGAAGCCCATCCGCGCGACGGCCTTGAGGACTTCGGGCGAGAGGCCGAGTTCGGTGAAAGGTTTCTTTTCCACCGGGACATTTACGCCTTGCGGCCCGCCGGGTCCAGCGGCGTTAATCCGCACAGACCTTTGAAACTGCTCTCCTGGAACGTCAACGGCGTGCGCGCGGCCCTGCGCTACGGCCTGCTGGACTACCTCGCGCGCGAAGCGGCCGACATCGTTTGTCTCCAGGAGACGCGCTGCCCCGTCGAAGCCATGGCCCTGCTGGTGGGCAGCGGCTACCATGTCTTCCTCAACCCGGCGCGGAAGGCGGGCTATTCCGGCACGGCGATCCTGAGCCGGGTCGCGCCACGGGCTGTTTTCTACGGCATCGGCCTGCCCGAGCACGACGAGGAGGGCCGCGTGCTCACGGCTGAGTACGCTGATTTCTACCTCGTCAGCGTCTACGTGCCCAACGCCCGCGAAGGCCTGGTGCGGCTGCCCTACCGGCAGGCGTGGGACACGGCGTTTCTGGCGTACGTGCGTTCGCTGGAAACGAGCAAGCCGGTGGCCTTCTGCGGCGACCTGAACGTCGCGCACACCCCGCTCGACCTCGCCCGGCCCAAACAGAACGTCGGCAACAAGGGCTTCACCACGGAGGAACGTGCGGGGTTCGAAGCGTACGTGCAGGCAGGTTTCTGCGACACGTTCCGCGCGTTCGAGCCGGCGACGGGGCATTACACTTGGTGGAGCAACGCCGGCGGGGCGCGGGCGCGCAACATCGGTTGGCGCATCGACTACTTCCTGGTGTCGGCGGCGTTGCGGCCGCGGCTGCGGGCGGCGTTCATCCGGCCGGAGGTGCGTGGCTCGGACCATTGCCCGGTCGGTATCGAACTGGACGCCGCCACCCCGCCCGAGGCGCCGGGGCTTGCGCTTGACTCCGCCCCATCCTGAACCACCGTCCGGTTCCAACCATGGCCATCGAAGTCCGGCAGCTCACCAAAACTTTCGGCCGTTACGCCGCGCTGCACGGCGTGGACCTGCGCGTGGAGACCGGTGAACTCGTCGCGCTGCTCGGACCCTCCGGCTCGGGCAAGACGACGCTCCTGCGGCTCATCGCCGGGTTGGAGTTCGCCGACGACGCGGGCGGCGAAATCCTCTTCGACGACCGCTCCGTGGGTGACACGCCGGTGGGCAAGCGCGGGGTGGGGTTCATGTTCCAGAACTACGCGCTGTTCCGGCACCTGAGCGTGTTTGAAAACGTGGCGTT
>CAXTMD010000277.1:0-6476 GCA_964245035.1 uncultured Chthoniobacterales bacterium | reverse complement strand
GTCGTGGGACGTTTCGCCCGACGGGCTCGCGTACACCTTCCACCTGCGCCCCGAAGCCAAGTGGAGCAACGGCGCACCCGTGACAGCGGCCGACTTCGTCCGCAGCTTCCAGCGTACGCTCTCGCCCAAGCTCGGGGCGGAGTTTTCCTACTTCCTATGGGTGCTCAAAAACGCCCAGAAGTACAACGACGGCACTCTGACGGACTTCGGCGAGGTCGGCGCGCACGCGCTGGACGACCACACCCTGCGCCTGGAACTGGAGCACCCCGCGCCGTACTTCCTGAACCTCATTGCCGGCCGCACGTGGTATCCCGTCTACCTGCCCGCCGTCGAGAAGACCGGCGCGGCCGACGACCGCGGCAACCAACGCTGGACCCTGCCCGAGGGTTTCGTGGGCAACGGGCCGTTTGTGCTCACCGAGTGGGCGCTCAACAAGCGCATCACCGTCAAGAAAAACCCGCAATATTGGAACGCCGCCGGCACGCGTCTCAACGAGATCGATTTCTATCCCATCGACAAAAACGACGTCGAGGAACGCGCCTTCGCCGCCGGGCAGCTCCACAAGACGTATCCGAGCACGATCCCGCCGGCCAAGATCGACGTGTACCGCCGCACGCACCCCGAACTGCTGCGCGTGCCGCCGTACATGGGCAGCTATTACTTCATGCTCAACATCACCAAGGCTCCGCTCGACGACGCGCGCGTGCGCCGGGCGTTGTCGATGACCGTGGACCGCGAGGCCATCGTCAAAAACGTGACGCGCGCCGGTCAGCCGGCGGCGAGTTCCTACGTGCCGCCGGGCATGGGCGGCTACGCGTGCACGCATCCCGTGCCGTACGACCCGGAAGGCGCGCGCAAGCTCCTGGCCGAGGCGGGGCATGCGGGCGGCGCGGGGCTGCCGCCGTTTGACCTGCTGTTCAACACCTCGGACGTGCACCGCGAGATCGCCGAGGCCGTCCAGCAGATGTGGAGCAAGGAACTGGGCGTGACTGTCAACCTGCGCAACGAGGAATGGAAGGTGTACCTCAACGACCGCAAGACGATGAACTACCAGACCGCGCGCGCGGGCTGGATCGCGACGTACCTCGACCCGCTGGCGTTTTTGGAGCTGTTCGTGACGAACGGGCTCAACAACAACACCGGCTTCGCCAGCAAGGAGTACGACGGGCTGCTCGCGCAGTCCCACCGCGACACCGACCCCGCCGCGCGCAACCGCGACTTCGACCAGGCCGAAACGATCCTCCTGGACGCCGCGCCGGTGATCCCACTGTACTTCTACACAAACCCGTACCTGATCACGCCAAGCGTGCAGGGCTGGGACGACAACCTGTTCGACTTCCATCCATACCAGGACGTGTGGCTGAAGCCATGAGCCATGGGGGCGACCTTCCCGCGCACACCTTGACCGCAGAAGTTCGGAAATCTACCCTGCGCCATGGACTACCGCGAGCGCATCACGATTGACCCACGCATTCGCAGTGGGAAGCCGTGTATTCGTGGGACGCGCATCACGGTGACCGACGTCTTCGATTATCTCGGAGGCGGCATGACCATCGCCGAGGTGCTGGACGATTTCCCTGATCTCACCATGGGCGACGTGCAGGCGTGCTTTGCGTTCGCGGCAGACCGTGACCGCCGCCTGAACATCGTCCCGCATGAAGCTGCTCTTTGACGAAAACCTCTCGCCGAAGTTGCCCCACTTACTGGTGAGCCTCTTCCCCGGCAGCGTGCACGTCCGCGGGTGCGGCCTTCTCGGCCGGTCCGACGAAGACGTGTGGGAATACGCAAGAACCAACGGCTTCACGGTCGTGTTGAAAGACTCCGACTTCCAGCAGCGCAGCTTGCTTTACGGCCATCCGCCTAAGCTCGTCTGGCTGCGGGTTGGCAACTGCACCCGACAGCAACTTGTCCTGCTGATCACGACTTATGAACGGGACATCCGCAAGCTCGACACCGACCCTTTCGAATCGGTTCTCGTCTTATCCTAATACTCCACTCGCGCCGACAGGCTCACCTGGTGGATGTACACGCTCGTGACGCTGCCGTTGTACTCCCCCGCCGCCAACGCGCTGCGGTCTACGCGCGCTGTCGCGGGCACCGCCCACTGGTACGCCGCGTCGAAACGCCACCGGCCGATCTGGTAACCGACGCCCGCCGTCAGCAGATGCTCGGTGATCGCCGCCGTCAGCGGGGTCAGCGTGTCGTCGGGCACCGGATTGTTGGCGTACGAATAACCGGCGCGCGCCGTCCAGTGTTTGCCGAACGCCTGCTCCACCCCCACCCGGCCCACGTACTGATCGCTCCAGCGCAGCGGGATGTCGTCGTCCAGCCGGTAGGAGCCGACCAGCGCATTGATGTTCGCGTTGTTCCCGCCGGTCAGGCGCACCGGCAGCGAGGAAAACGCTCCGCTCCAGTGAATCCAGTCGAACTGCCCCATCAGCGTCAGCCCCGGGCGTGGCTGCCACGTCAGCCCGGCGCTGAGCGTGCCCGGAAACGTGTTGATGACCTGTGCGCTGTACTCAAAATCCGGCCGCGCCGCGCCCAGCCCGAGGTTGGCCAACTGCACGCCCGCGTTGCCGCTGGCCTTGCCGTGAGTCTCCACCCGCGAGGGCACCGTGTACGCGAGAGAAAACGTCCACGCTTTGAGCGGCAGCCAGCGCACCCCGAACTGCCCGTCCACCCCGAAGCCGTCCGTCTGGAGGTCCAGCAGGGTCTTGACCGTACGCAACACGGGCTGCTTCTGAAAGACGTACGCGGTCTGGAGCTGGTTGCGGTTGTAGAGCAGCCCGACGCTCGCGCCGACGGAGAACTGCGGCGTCACCTGCCAGCCGACGCCTGCCGCCGTGCGGAAAAGCAGGATTTCGGACTGGTTGGCGTTGAACCCGTAGCTCGTCGCGCCGTCCGCGCCGCCGGGGGCGTCCTCGTAGTGCCAGCGGGCTTTGGCTGCGATGTCCGGGTCGAAGCCGATGGCCAGCCGCACCGGCCCGAGCGGCAGGCTGGCGGCAAATTCCCCGATGGCCCCGGCGGTGTCGCCGTCGGCGTGGGGATTAGCGCGGTTGTAAAACGTGCCGTGCTCGAACGAGCCGTCGGCGTCGAGCTGCGCGGTCCAGCGGTCGATCCCGCCGAGCGCCGCGGGGTTGTCGAAGAGCGCGCCGAGCGGATCGTCGGCCACGGCCGTCCCCGCACCGGCCATCGCCTTGGCCCGCGCACCCGCACCGTCCTGGTACAGACCGGCGGCGGAGGCAGAGAAAGGCAGCAGGAGAAAAATCAGAGCGGTGCGGAGAAGCGTTGGAGGCATGGCCAGAGGAAAAGAGTTTTGCCAGGACGCAAGGTGTATACCAAGCCATCTGTTTAGCCGAAAATCGGGTGATTTCCCGAGTGAACGTAGCCGCCTCCCCGGTGTCTCCCTTTCTGACGAACCCGATGGACGATCCTTTCGCCGAAGAACTCGACACGCTGCGCGCCCGTTCGCTGCACCGGCGGCTGCGCGAGATGAGCGCGTCGCCCGACGGCACCGTGGCGATGGCGTCGCGCCCCCGGCTCGTCAACTTCGCCTCCAACGATTACCTCGGCCTCGCCGACGACCCGATCCTGCGCGACGCCGCCAAGGCGGCCATCGACCGTGACGGCGTCGGCGCGGGGGCGTCGCGGCTGGTCAGCGGCACGCGGCCCGCGCACACCCGCCTGGAGGAAAAGCTCGCCCGCTTCAAGGGCAAGGACGCCGCCTTGACGTTTTCCAGCGGCTACGCCGCCGCCTGGGGGGCGCGCGGCACGCTCGCCGACGCCCACGACGTGCTGATTCTCGACAAGCTCTGCCACGCCTGCCTGGTGGACGCCGCCCGCGCGAGCCGCGCGGTCCTGCGCGTGTTCCCGCACAACGCGCTGGCCAAGCTCGAAGACCACCTCGGGTGGGCGCGGCGCGAACACCCCGACGCCCGGGTGATCGTCGTCACGGAGGCCGTGTTCAGCATGGACGGCGACCGCGCCCCGCTGGCGGAGATCGTCGAACTCAAGCGCCGTCACGGCGCGCTGCTGCTCGTGGACGAAGCGCACGCGGTCGGCGTCGTCGGCTCCCACGGCCGCGGGTTGGCGCACGAACTCGGCGTCTCCGAGGGCGTGGACATCCTCATGGGCACGCTCAGCAAGGCGCTGGGCGTCAGCGGCGGTTACCTGTGCGGACGGCGCAGCCTGATCGACCTGCTCGTCAACCGCGCCCGGTCCTTCATCTACTCGACGGCGCAGCCCCCCGCGCTGGCCGCCGCGGCCGAGGCGGCGGTCGACTTCCTCCAGACAGACGAGGGCGAACGCCGCCGGCTGGCGTTGTGGCAAAACATCCGGCTTCTCACCACGCAGCTCCCCCCTTCCCCGGCAGCCGCGGCAGAAAAACTGCCCGGCAGACCCGGCGGCAGCGCGATCTTTCCGTGGATCGTCGGCCCCGAGGCGGGCGCGGTCGACTTCTCTGCCAGCCTGGCGGAAAAGGGCTACTTCGCTCCGGCCATCCGCTACCCGACTGTCGCCCGGGGGACCGCGCGACTGCGACTGACCACGACCGCCCGCCACCGCCCGGAACAGATCATGGACCTCGGGCGAACCCTGATGGGACTGGCACGCTTGGCCTCTCAAAATTGAGAAATCTTCCGCCCCTTCTCTGCTGCCGTCCCTCGTGGCCGGAGGAAAATCCCTCTGGCGAGGCGGGTTCCGCGCCTTCTTCTGGACTGCTTCCTGCTTTTTCTTGATGCCACTCCGCACGGCGGACCGTCCGCGCATGTCCAAGAGCGACTTCTTCAGTTTCATCACTTCGTTGCGGCCCATCGAGTTGAAGGCCATCGGCGAGTTGTCGCAGACCCTGCACCTCGAAGAAGCCATCACCGTCTGCCAGGCGGGGGAGGAGAGCGACGCGCTTTACATCATCAACCGCGGCACACTGGAGGTGGTCCACGAGGCGTCTGGCTACGCGTCGAACACGCCTGTCAGCTACCTGTCGCGTGGCGACATGTTCGGCGAGACCGAAACGCTCAGCGGCGTGCCGCGCAAGAACACGATCCGCTCCTGCGAACCCGTCAGCATCCAGCGCTTCAAGAAGAAAGATTTCCCCGAGCTGATCCGCCGGGTGCCGGCCTTCTTTTATTACCTGAGCCAGCAGATCGCCAGCCAGATGACCAAGATCACCGACCTGGCCTTCGTGCAGAGCAACTGCCTGGAACTCAGCGGCAACCTGGCGAACTTCGACATGGTCACGATCTACCAGACCATCTTGAACTCCGCGCAGACGGGCGAGCTGTCCATCGTGGACGAGAGCAAGGAAACCGTCGCGTGCTTTTTCTTCGAGGACGGCCAGACCAAGCACGGCCGTTACTACCATCTGACCGGTGAGGAGGCGTTTTGGCAGTTGTTCCTGCACGAAAAGCTCAGTGGGACGTTCTCGTTTTCCATCGTGGAACGGGACAAGTCCCAGGTGGAGGGCGATGAGGACCCCATCCGGCGCAACCCGACGGACCTGCTCATCACGGCGCTCCAGTACCGCGACGAGTTCAAGGGGATGCTCGAAGACGTGCCCGATCCGACCCGGCTGCTGCGGCGCGAACGGCTCAACCTCGACTGGCCCGAAGACCTGCACGACCTGCGCCCGGTGGCGGAGGCGATCTGGCAGACGTGTTACAGCTCGGTCATGAGCCTGGAGGAGCTTTGCCAGCGGCTGCCGTTTTGCGAGATGAAATTTTTCAAGACCATCGTGGCGCTGCTGGACACCGGCCACTTCTCGTTGTCGGAGGAGCACCACTCGGCGGACGTGGCGGTGTGAACGGACGTGTTAAAACAACACGTGCCTCGCCTGCGCGGCATCGCGGGCGATCTGCGCGCGGAGTTCCTCCACGCCCGCGAACTTGCGCTCCGGCCGCAGGAACGCCCGGAAACGCACTTCCACGTCCTCGCCGTAGAGGTCTTGTTCGAAGTCGAACAGGTGCAGCTCCAGCAGCCGTTCGCCGCCCGGCGCCGCCACCGTCGGGCGGAACCCGAGGTTCACCACGCCGGGATACCGCTGCCCGCGCCACTCCGCTTCGACCGCGTAGACGCCGTTGGGCGGGAACTGCTCGTTGTGCGCGGCGAGGTTGGCGGTGGGGAAACCCAGCTGCCGCCCCAACTGCTGCCCCGCGATCACTGTACCGAGGATCGCGAACTCCCGGCCCAAAAACCGTGCCGCCCGCGCCAGGTCGCCGGCTTCCACCGCTTGTCGGATGAGCGTCGAACTGACCGTCTGCCCGTCCACTACGACCGAGGGCAGCCCCACGACCGCGAAGCCGTGGCGTTCGCCCAGGCGGGTGAGGAGGTCGAGGTTGCCTGCGCCCCCACGCCCGAACGTCCAGTTGAATCCCACGCAGATCTCGCGCAACGGCCGGGCGGCGTCGGCCAGCGCCGTGATGAACGCCGCCGGAGCCGTCGCCGCAAACACTCCGTCAAACGGCAGCGCGAGGCAGTGG
>CAXTMD010000276.1:0-6477 GCA_964245035.1 uncultured Chthoniobacterales bacterium | reverse complement strand
GAGTGTCTCGGAGCAGCGCGCGAGTACCTTTCGGCAAGGTTCTTCGGCTCGTTGCACTCCCCCTCAGGATGACAGACAAATTGTTGCAGCGAGTCACCTGCAACCTGCCTCCCTCTTCAGGGACGCAACTCGGCCACGGAGTTGCGCATCGCCTCCGCGCAGTGCGGGCAGATGCCGTGCGTGAAATCGGACCCCGTCTCGTGGTGCAGGTATTCTTCGATGTTGTGCCAATAATCCTCGTCGTCGCGGACCCGCTTGCACCACGCGCAGATCGGGATCAGTTCCTTGAGCTGGCGGACGTGGTCGAGCGTTTCACGCAGCTGGAGCACCTGCCGCGCAAGGGTGCGCTCCAGCGCGACCATCCGCTCCCCGACGCGCAGCCGGGCGCGCAGTTCGGCCAGGTCGCACGGCTTGACGACGTAATCGTCGGCGCCCGCCTCCAGCCCGGCGGCCACCTCGTCTTTGTCGGCCTTGGCGGTCAACAGGACCAGGTACGTGTAGGGCCGGTCGGTCTGCTGGCGCACGAACGCGCACACTTCGATGCCTTCCATGCCGGGCATCATCCAATCCACGAGCGCGATGGACGGTGCGTCCGGCCCGCCGAGCACCGCCGCCGCTTCCAGGCCATCGCGCGCCTCGACGACCGAGTAGCCCCACACGGTCAGGTAATGTGCCAGGATGCGGCGGGAATGTTCCTCGTCCTCCGCCAGCAGGACGCGTTTGGGCTCGATGGACATGAAGGGGCGCACGGGGCCGGGCGCGGCGCGGAAAGGTATGTCAGCCATCAGGGTCCGTTGCAACTGGATTTGCCCACCCGAAACCGGACGGGTTCCGGCCCGGGCGGGCATGATTGTAGCTAGCAGGTATGCTGCCATGTCTGGCCCCATCGAACGCAAACTCGCCGTCGGCCTTTTCTCCGCGACCCTGCTCGCGCTGATCCTCGGCTACCTGTCCTACCGACAGGTGCGCAGCTACCTGGAGAGTGACCACTGGGTCGAGCACACCCACGCTGTGCTTGACCAGATCAAGGCCGTCCAGACGACGGTCACCCACGCCGAAACGGCCCAGCGTGGCTTCTGCATCACCGGCGACGCTTATTTCTTGCAGCCCTTCCAGGCCGATTCCAAGTCGCTGCCGGTCCTGGTGGACGGCCTCGGCGCGCTCGTCGCCGACAACACGGCGCAGGCCGCGCGCGTCGTCACCCTGCGCGCCGACGTGACCGAGAAGCTGGACGCGGCCAACGAGTACATCGCCCTGCGCCAGCGCCTCGGCGTCGCCTCGCTCGGCCCGCAGTACTACAACAAACGCGGCCGCAACGCGATGGAGGCCATCGTCAAGGTGGTGGACGCGCTGACGGCCGAGGAAACCCGGCTGATGCAGGAACGCTCCGGCCGCCGGACGACGAGCCTGCACCTGGCCATCTACGTGTCGGTGGGGTTGACCGTGCTGCTCGCGTTCCTGCTCGGCCTGGTCCACGTGCTGATCTTCCGCGAACTGCGCGCCCGCCGCCGGATCGAGAACGAGCTGGCCAACGCCCGCGACGAGGCGTTGGGTTCCTCCAAGACCAAGAGCGAGTTTTTGGCGAACATGTCCCACGAAATCCGCACGCCCATGAACGGCATCATCGGCATGAGCGGGCTCCTCCTCGACAGCAAACTGACCGTCGAGCAGCGCGAGTTCGCCCAGACGGTGCAGACCTGCGCGGATTCGCTGCTGACCATCATCAACGACATCCTGGATTTCTCCAAGATCGAGGCCGGCAAGCTGACCTTCGAGATGCTGGACTTCGACATCCGCCAAACGGTGGAGAGCACCATCGAAATCCTCGCCGAGCGCGCCCAGGTCAAGGGGCTGGAGCTGATCAGCCTGGTCGCGGCCGACGTGCCCGTCGACCTGTGCGGCGACGCCGGGCGGCTGCGGCAGGTGCTGCTCAACCTGCTCTCCAACGCGATCAAGTTCACCGAAAGGGGCGAGGTTGGCCTCTACGTCCGCACCGAAAACGCCACGGGCGACGACGCGACGCTGCTCTTCGAGGTGGTGGACACCGGCATCGGGCTGCCGCCCGAGGCGCAGACGCGCATCTTCGAACCCTTCGCCCAGGCCGATGGCTCGACCACGCGCAAGTACGGCGGCACGGGACTGGGGCTGGCGATCTCGCGCGGACTGGTCGAGCGCATGCACGGCCAGATTGGCGTGAAGAGCGAACCGAACGCGGGCTCCAACTTCTGGTTCACGGGCCGCTTCCGCAAACAGGCCAACCCGCCCAAGCGGCCGCGCCGCGCCGCGCCGGGCGACCTGCGTGTGCTGATCGTCGACGACAACGACGCCTGCCGCGCGGCGCTGTCGGCCATGCTGACCGCCTGGGAGATCCAGCACGAGGAGGCGGCCGGCGGTCGGGAAGCCCTCACCGCGATGCGCGCGGCCTCGCGCCGGGGTGCGCCCTTCCAGGTGGCGCTTTTGGATATGCAAATGCCCGACACGAGCGGCCTGGCGCTGACGGAGGAGATCAAGGCCGACGCCGCGCTGGCCGGCACGCAGCTCATCATCATGCACACGGTCGGCCGCCGCGGCAGCACGGCGTCGTGGGCAGAGGTGGGCATCAGCGGCTACGTCACCAAGCCCGTCAAGCAATCGGCGCTTTTCGACGCCATCGTGGACGCCAGCACGCCCAAGGCCCAGCCGCGCCTGGGCCTGAACGCCCCACGCCCGCAGGGGTTCAAGACCACGACGGAGTTGAGCCGGTTGATGATGAAACCGGTCACAGCGCAGCGGTTCTCGAGCTTCCGAGTGCTGATCGCCGAGGACAACATGGTCAACCAAAAGGTGGCCTTGCGGCAACTCCTCAACCTCGGCTTCCGCGCCGACGCCGTCGCCAACGGCAAGGAGGTGCTCGACGCGCTCGCGCGCATCCCCTACAAGCTGGTGTTCATGGATTGCCAAATGCCCGAGATGGACGGCTACGAGGCGACCAGGACCATCCGCGGACGCGCGGGCACGATGGCAAAGGTGACCATCGTCGCCATGACCGCCAACGCCCTGGAGGGCGACCGCGAGACGTGCTTGGCCGCAGGGATGGATGACTACCTGAGCAAGCCCGTCAAGCAGGAGGAGCTGGAGCGGGTGCTGCGCCGGTGGGTCCCTGCCGACGCGTTCCCCGCGCCGCCCGTGGAAAGCCGCTGAGACTCACCGGGTCCGAGCAGTTGGAAACATCCACCGCGCGCCAGCGGCGCGTAGTCAGGCTGTACAACCAAACGATTTATGGCAAACGAGACTCCCGAAGAAAAGAAGGCGCTGGTCATGTACGTCAACGACATGCACGCCCTCCAGAACCACATCCTGGAAGCGGTCGAGCACCAGTACGCGGACGACCGGGTCAAAAATGACACCATGACCTACGACGTCATCGGCAAGATCAAGAGCACGCTCACCCATCACGTGAACGACCTGAAGGGTGAGACGGACCGGCTCCAGGGTGGCGTGATGAGCACCGCCAAGGCGGCCGTGGCCACCGCGCTCGGAGCGGTCGCGGGTCTCTACGACAAGGTCCGTAAGGACCCGATCTCACGGATGCTGCGCGACGATTACACCGCGTTGAACATGGCGTCTTTCAGCTACACCCAACTGCACACCACCGGGTTGGCCTTCCATGACACGACGGTGGCCGACCTTGCCCTCCGTCACCTGAACGAACTCACCCCGCTCATCATGCGTCTGAACGAGGTGGTGCCGCATGTGGTGGTCAAAGAGTTGCAGGACGAGGGTCCCATCGACACCAGCGTTGCCCCCACAGCGGTCAGCAACACGCAACACGCCTGGAAGCCGGCCTGAGCGTTCTCGCTACCGGCAGAACGGTTCACGCACACCGGGTGCGGGGTTTAGGCTCCGCCCCCGGCGTGTCCGTTGATCACCTCCAAAAATTGCGGGAGATACAGTTCAGCCTTCACGTCGCCGACGCCGCGGATCCTGCGCCCGGATTCTTTGGTGGAGGGCTTGAGCCGCGCAAAGCACTTCAGCGTCTGGTCGCTGAAGATTTGGTAGCGGGGCACGTTGCCCACCCGCCGGGCGATTTCTTCGCGCTTGGCTTTCAGCGCCCGCAGCAGAGACTCGTCCCCCGGTGATTCGATATCGTCCTCGTCTGTGACCGAGGCTTTGTCGCCGCCCCGCCGCGGCTTTGTGCGGCTGCCTGGCCGCTCGGTACTCGCGGATGCTTCGGGCCAGGATAGCTCGAAGGCCGCTTGTCCCCTCATCGCCTGCTCGCCCGCGGACGAGAGGCTGAGCGTCTGGTACTCCTTGCCGCCGTAGCCGACGACCCGGTTTTGCATGATCAACCCAGCGGATTGCAGTTCGCGGATCAGTTCGTTTAGGTAGCTCACCCCCAAGTCCCTCAGCAGGCCGTAGGTGCTCAACTGGTCGAGCCGCGCATCGAGCACTTCCTTGGTCCGGCTGCCTAGGAGCGCCTGCACGATCTTGCCTTTGCCGAAGCGGCCCTGCCAGCCTTCGGCCGTGCGCGTGGACATCCGCGCCACGCCGCTGAGCGCCTTGCGGACGACCAGCACTTCCGCTTCCGTGCCCTGGCGCCGGCCGTAGCGCGCGTGGTCGGAACAGATGTCGCAGTTGCCGCAGCGTTCGGGTTCCTTTTCCCCGAAGTAGCGCAGCAGCGTCTCCTGCCGGCACGCGCGGGCGTAGACGAACTCGACCATCATCTTGAGCTTCGAGCGGTCGCGGCGCTCCTTTTCTGCGAGGGCATCCCAGTCCAGTTGCAACTCGTAGGGCTTGATCTGCGGATGCGTGATGCGCGTGCCGCGCGTGCGTTGGCCGGGCAGGTCGAAGCGATCCACGTAGTCCGCGCGGTGCAGGATGCTCAGGGCAGCGCTGACGGCCATGCCGTTGTTGGCGGCGCCCTCCGTCGTCAGCCGCTCGGCAATCGCCTGGATGGGCAGCGCCACCTCGCCCTCGGCGTTGGCGGCGCCGCGCAGGACCTGATAGATCTCTTGGATCACCGGCCGGCTCGGATTGCTGCCCTCGATAAAGAAGTCCTGCACGCGGGTGTCGGCGTAGTTGAAATACAGTTCGCAGACGGACGGTTCGCCGTCGCGGCCGGCGCGGCCGACCTCCTGATAATAAGCCTCCAGACTGCCGGGCACTTCGAAGTGCGCGACAAAGCGGATGTCAGGCCGGTCGATGCCCATGCCAAACGCGTTGGTGGCCACGGCGACGTTGTACTTGCGGCTGATGAACTGATCCTGCGCGAGTTCGCGCTCGGCATCACTCAGCCCCCCGTGATAAGCAATGGCTTTCACGCCTCCCTCCAGCAGCGAGGCGTGAACGGCTTCGACGCGCTTGCGGGTCGCGCAGTAGACGATGCCCGTCTTGTGCTCAGCGACGAGGCTCTTCAGTCGGTCGTACTTGGCGGCCTCGCGCTCAACCTGGTGCACGCTCAGACGCAGGTTCGGGCGCGCGAACCCGGCCACGAACTCCTTCGGCTCCTGGAGGTTGAGCTGCGCGAGGATGTCCCGGCGCACCTCCGGCGTGGCGGTGGCGGTGAACGCGGCGATCTGCGGGCGGCCGAGCTTTTCGATGACGGCGCCGAGCCGGAAGTAGTCGGGCCGGAAATCGTGTCCCCACTGCGAGATGCAGTGGGCCTCGTCGATGGCGAAGAGCGAGATCGTCGCGCGGCCGAGCGCATCCAGGAACGACCGGCTGCGGAACCGCTCCGGCGCGATGTAGACGAGCTTGAACTCGCCGTTGGCCATCGAGCGGATACGCGCCTGCTGCTCGGGCAACGAGAGGGTGCTGTTGATCAGCGTGGCCGCGATGCCGCGGCGCTCCAGTGCGTCAACCTGGTCCTTCATCAACGCGATGAGCGGACTGACGACGACCGTCACCCCGTCCAGGATGAGGGCAGGAAGCTGGTAGCACAGCGATTTGCCGCCGCCGGTGGGCATGACTACCAGCGCGTCTTCGCCGGCCAGAATCGTGCTGATGACTTCCTCCTGCGCGTCGAGAAACTCGCGGAACCCGAAGTATTTTTCGAGGAACTGGTGGGGATCGGAAGGCATCGCGGCGGCGTCCGGGAAAGATACACCATCCTGCCCGCGGGTGACAATGCCGAGCGCCCCCGTTCTTGACATCGGCCTGCGGCCGCCGGACAGACGGCGTTCCTCATGGCCTCCGCGTTTGCCGCCGCCTTTTGTTTTGCGCTGTCGGCGGTGTTCGCGCACCGCACGACCCGGCTGGCCGGGGTCTTCACGGCCAACGCCGCGCGGATCTGGATCGCCTTCGCCGTGCTGGCAGTGCTCGCCGGGGTCCACGGCGACGCGTTGCGGGGGCCGGCGCTGCCGGTGTTCATCGTCAGCGGGCTGGTGGGCTACGGCGTGGGCGATCTGGCGTTGTTCGCGGCCTACCCGCGACTCGGATCGCGGCTGACTTCGCTGCTGATGCAATGCCTGGCCTCGCCGTTCGCCGCCGTCATCGAGT
>CAXTMD010000275.1:709-6615 GCA_964245035.1 uncultured Chthoniobacterales bacterium | reverse complement strand
CCATCGTGGACATGGTTTTCCCATGGTCTTCCATCGGCGCGGGGCTGGCCGCGGGCGTCTTCTCGTCGTCGTCCTCGTCTTCGTCCCTGTCCTTGTCGCCGCTCTGGACCGACGCGCTTGGCGTGGCTTCCTTCTCGCGGTGTGCCCGGGCGCGCGCATGCGGGTCGCGGTGGGTGTACTGGATCAACGCCAAGCAGATCGCGCTGGTGAACAAAAACAGCCGCAGCGGATGCACGTAGCGCACCCGCCGGCCGGCCATGAACTCCTGCGTGAGCCAGCCGGGCCGCTTGATGAGCGGGTCGAGCGTGCGCAAAATCTTGTTGTCCCAGCAGAACGTGTTTTCGAAGAAGTCGGCCACGAACCGCCAGACCGAGCGGTGGTAGTCAGCGACGTGCTGACCGCACTGCGAGCAGAACGGCCCCGCCAGCGGCGTGAGGCAGTTGGCACAACGGTGGGTGACGCTTTCGTCGGGTGGCAGGGATGGAACCACCGGGACGGCGGCTACGCTTTTTCCCTCGGACACCTCGGCTGGCACGGCGCGCAGAATAGCGTGCGTGCCAAGGCGTGTCGAGACCCAAAGACTTGGCGGTTGACCGATGCGGCGGAGCCGTCTAAGTTTGCGACCCCGCCGCCATCCAACCTTTTACAGATCACGCCGTTTTATGCCAGAAGTCATTGTCCGCAAAGGAGAACCCGTCGACCGCGCGCTCAAGCGCCTGAAGAACAAGCTCGATAGCGAGGGGATCATGGACGAGGTTCGCCGCCTGCGTGCCTTCGAGACGCCCACCCAGAAGGCCAAGCGCAAGGCCAAGGCCAACGCCAAACGCGGCAAGGTGAAGTTCCGCTTCAACGCCAACGCCCTGCGTGGCGGTGCGGGCGCGGGCGAGCAGCCCACGGCCGGCGTGCAGACCCAGGGACCCGGCGCGCCGGTTTCCGCAGCGGGTCAAAACTGATTTCCAACCAAGGTAGGGATAGCTCTCCGAGCCGTTCCCTATTTTTGCCAGGGTAGATCCCCCG
This sequence comes from uncultured Chthoniobacterales bacterium, assembly GCA_964245035.1. Lineage (GTDB taxonomy): Bacteria > Verrucomicrobiota > Verrucomicrobiia > Chthoniobacterales > SZAS-18 > CAHJWO01. The sequence continues at coordinate 5,598 of CAXTMD010000275.1, read as the reverse complement.
CGCGCACAAAGCGGCTTGCCGGGAGGACTTGGGATGGCTCGGAGAGCCATCCCTACCTTGTTAACGAAGGCAGCCTCGCGGCTGCCTGTTTGCCGTCTGCCGTCCATGAGCGCCGAACTCGCTAGTTCCGAAGAACAACACCGCCTCCTTGCCGCCCGCCGCCAGAAGCTTGATGCCCTGCGCGCGACCGGCGCAGACCCGTTCGGCGCGCGCTTCGACACCGACGGCACCGTGGGTCAAGTCCGCGAGCGCTTTGCCGAAGGGGCGAACTTTCGCGTCGCCGGCCGCGTGACGGCTCACCGCGACATGGGCCGCTCGCACTTCCTCGACCTGAGCGACCTGACGGGGCGCATCCAGTTTTACCTCAACACCAAGAACCTTCCGCCCGAACAGGCCGCCGTGCTCGACGCGCTGGACCTGGGCGACTTTTGGGGGATCGAGGGCGAGGGGTTCATCACCAAGACCGGCGAACCGACGATCCGTGCGAGCCGGTTCGTGCCGTTGGGGAAGGCGCTGCGGCCGCCGCCGGGTGGCTACTACGGACTGGCCGACGTGGAGGCGCGCCACCGGCAGCGTTACCTCGACCTGCTGGCCAACGAGAAGTCCCGCGCGACGTTTTTGCTGCGCTCCAAGGTCCTGCGGGGCATCCGAGAGTTTTTCCACGAACGCGGTTTCTTGGAAGTCGAGACGCCCATGATGCAGCCCGTGGCGGGCGGTGCGGCGGCGGAGCCGTTCAAGACCCACCACAACGCGCTCGGCATCGACCTGTACCTGCGCATCGCGCCGGAGCTGTACCTCAAGCGGTTGCTCGTCGGCGGATTCCCGAAGGTGTTTGAACTCAACCGCAACTTCCGCAACGAGGGACTTTCGCGCCGGCACAACCCGGAGTTCACGATGCTGGAAGCGTACTGGGCGTACGCGGATTTCGAGCTGATGGCGGACCTGATGGAGGCGCTGATCTGCCGGCTGGCGGACGACGCCGAGCGGTTGGAGTTGAAGGATGCGGAGGGCAACGTCACGCGCACGATCAACCTCGCCCGGCCGTGGCGGCGGGCGCGCTACCGCGACCTGATCGAGGAGGTTCATCCAGGGTGGTTCGCGTTGACGCCGGAGGAACGCGTCGCGCGCGCGAGGGGCGAACTGCGCCTGGAGATCGCGCCGGGGATGGCGGATTTCGAGGTCACGCAGCAGGTCTTCGAGAAAGAGATTGAGGCGAAAACCTTCGACCCGCTTTTCGTCACGCACCTGCCCAAGGAACTGGTTCCCCTGGCCAAGCAGAACCGCGAGGACGACTCGCTGGTGGACGTGTTCGAGTTGGTCATCAACGGCATGGAGTTTGCCCCGGGCTACTCCGAATTGAATGACCCTGACGTGCAGCGCGAACGCCTCCTGCACCAGTCCGGCGGCGAGACGCAGGCGCTCGACGAGGATTTCCTGTTGGCGCTCGAACACGGCATGCCCCCGGCCGGCGGCATCGGCCTGGGCATCGACCGGCTCCTGATGCTGCTCAGCGGCTCGGACAGCATCCGCGACGTGATCCTGTTCCCGCACCTGCGGCCGAAGGAGTAAGCCGCGCTAGCGGCCTCGTCCCTACCTTGTTGGGACGAACGCCTGCGGCGTGAACTGCATGCCGCCGTCCTCATGCGGGAATGTTCCACGTGGAGCAATTTTGTTCCATGGCTGGCAGAACCGCCCCGTGCATGCCATCGTCGTCGCGACCAATGCCCACCGCCACCGCTGCTCCCCGCGTTCCGTTCGGATTGTTCCTGGGCCTGCGCTACCTCAAGCCGCAACGCACCTTTGTTTCGGTCATCACGCTGATCGCCATCGTCGGCGTCGCCCTGGGCGTGGCGATGCCCATCATCGTCATCTCGGTGATGACCGGCTACGACGCCGAACTCCACGCGCGGGTGCTCGGCTTCGAGCCGCACCTCGCCGTCGTGCAGGACGGGGGCCTGATCGAGAACTGGCGCGCCGTGCGCCAGGAACTCTTGAAGGTGCCCGGCGTCACCGCCGCGGCGCCGTTCATGATGGGCCCTGTGCTGGCCGAGCACGCCAACAAGCGCATCTCGCCCCAGATCCGCGGGATCGACCCCGACCTGGAAGCGACGGTCATCGACGTGCCCGGGTTGATGAAGGGCCATGCCCAGGGCAAGTTCGACCTCGACGGCGACAAGGCGGTCGTCGGCGTGGATCTCGCCAAGATCCTCGACCTGCACGTCGGCGACAAGCTGACACTCTACTCGCCGCACAACCTGGAGCAGCTCGCCGACCGGCTCCGGGAACTCAAAGGCCGGCCAGCCACCGAGCAGGAGATCGAGGACATGCACAGCCTGGTGGCCCCCACGGACGTGGAGGTCACGGGGATTTTCGACTCCGGGCGTTACCAGTACGATTCGGGCGTCCTGTTCGTGCCCTTGTATCTGGGGCAGGAACTCTACGAACTCGGCGGCTCGGTCCACGGGGTTTCCGGCAAGACGTACGACGCCTACCACGCCGAACAGGTCAAAGAAGCGGCGCAGGGGCGGCTGGACCCGGGTTTGGTCGTGCAGACCTGGATCGACCTGAATGCCCAGTTCTTCAACGCCGTGCGCACGGAGCGCACGGTCATGTGGGTGATCCTGCTGGTGGTGTTCGTGGTGGCGGGCTTTTGCGTGATGAACACGCTCATCACCGTCACGGTGCAGAAGACGCGCGAGATCGGCATCATGCGTGCGGTGGGTGCGACCGGGGGGCAGGTGGTGTTGGTGTTTCTGTGCCAAGGGACGGTGGTCGGCACGCTGGGCACGGTCGGCGGCTTCGCGTTGGGGCTCGGCTTCCTGCGGGCGTTGAATCCCTTCAAACGCTGGATGGCCGACCACTTCCACATCGAGTTATTCCCGGCTCAGGTGTACGGCTTCCAAGAGTTGCCGTACCTGACGCGGCCGTTCGACCTGACGCTGATCTGCGTCGGCGCGTTTTTGACGTGTTCGCTGGCGGCGCTGATCCCGGCGTACCTGGCGGCGCGGCGCGACCCGGTGAAGGCGCTGCGGTCGGAGTAGGCGGCCGGTGGCCACCGTTGCGGGTGTCGCCTGGTGGCGACGTTGCGGGTTGCGGTGCAGCCTGCGGCTGCGTTGCGATGTGCGCTGCGCGCACGTTGGGGCGGAAGAAGAGCTATTCAACGATGGCCTTTGGTCAACGCGCCGCAGGCGCACCGCAACGTGGCGGCCCAGCCATACCGCAACGGCACGCTCCGCGCGCTCAGAGCTGCGCCCCCGCCATCACGTCCGTCGGCTTGAGGTCGAGCGCGAACGGCTCCAGCGCCATCGGCTCATCGTGGTCGAGAAACTCCGTGCACACACGGAAGAACTCGCCCGGCGTGTTCACCCGGCGGATGTCGTGCAAAAAACGCCCGGTTGGCTCGACGCCGAGGCCGAGGAAGTTCATGTAGCGTTTCATCTTCTGCACGTACGAGCCCGCCGGCAGCCCGGGCGTCGGGTTGGCGGCCTCGTAGAGCGCGTGAACGTAGCCGAGCACGTCGCGGCCGGTCGGTCGCATGAGCGGTTCGCCGCGACCGTACTGGCGGATCTGCTCGAACAGCCACGGGTTGCGGATCGCCCCGCGACCGATCATCAACCCGCGCGCGCCGGTCTGCGCGAGCACGTCGGCAGCCTTGGCGGCGGAATACACGTTGCCGTTGGCGAGCACGGGGCAGGGCACGGCGTCCACGGCGCGCCGGATGAAATCGTAATGCACCTCGCTGCGGTAGCCCTCCGCCACCGTGCGGCCGTGGACGGTGAGCAGGTCGATGCCGTGCCGCGCGAAGATCGGCAGGAGCTGGTCGAAGACGCCCGGGTCCCCGAAGCCGATGCGCGTTTTCACCGTGAAGGGGATGTCCAGCGCCTCGCGCAGCGCGCCGAGGATCGCGTCCACGCGGGCGGGTTCGCGCAGGAGTCCGCCGCCCGCGCACTTGCGGTAGACGACCGGTGCGGGGCAGCCCAGGTTCAGGTCCACGGCGGCGACCGGGTGTTGCGCGAGTTCCTTGGCGGTGCGGACGAGATGCGGGATGTCGTTGCCGATCATCTGCGCCACGGCCGGGCGGCCGGTGGGGTTTTGCGTGATCGAGGCGAGGATGGGTTTATCGAGCCGCGAGGTCGCGTAGACGCGAAAATACTCGGTGTAATAAACGTCCGCGCCGCCGTAGCGCGTCATCAACCGCCAGAACGGCAGGTCCGTGACCTCCTGCATCGGGGCCAGCGCGAGCACCGGACCGGGTTGACGCAGGAGGGCGGGGAAGTCGATGGGCGGCATGGCGGCCGGCGAATGTAACCTGTCCCAGGCAGGTTTTCTCCTGTCCCGTGCGTAAACTGTGGGAGAATATGCCTGACGACGCCGTGACTGCTCCCGTTTTCCCCGCCCGCTACCGGTTCAGAAAGGCGGTGGCCAGGGCCGCGTTCCTGATCGGCTTGGTGAGTCTCGGTTTCTTTCCTCCCGTGCCGTTTTTTCTGACGGCGTTCGGCTGCCCGTTGGTCGCGCTCGTGCTCGGTGCGACGGCGATCCGGGCGGCGCAGTTCGTCGAACGGACCACCCGCGCGCTGCTCTACGCTGCCGTTCCAAATGCGGTCATGGTCCTGCTGCTCTGCGCGGATGGCATCACCCAGGGGGACAATCCAATCCTGCGCGACTGGAAAGCCTGGCTCTGGGTGGCGGCCTTGTTGGCCCCGCAGCTTTTCTGGATCGCGCGCGTGCGGGCGAACCGCTGGGCGGCTCTGACCATCGCGCTGGTGACGCTAGCTGCCAGCGCGGAGTTCTGGTACGAGTTGCGCTCGAGGTAATTGTAGGGTAGGCGCTCCGCCTGCCGCGTTTCGGGACGTAGATCGGGAACAGACGCAGACGGGAAGGCGTGCAAC
>CAXTMD010000275.1:0-699 GCA_964245035.1 uncultured Chthoniobacterales bacterium | reverse complement strand
CCCTCAACCTTGGAACCCATGAACGTATCGCCTGCAAAATAGAGCGGCGGGCGTTCGCCGGCTTCGCCGTACTCGCCGTTGCGCAGGTAGGCGTCGTTTTCCAAGCCGTGCGGCACGCTCGAATACCGCCAGCGGTGCACCTGCCGCCCGGGTAGTTGCGTGATCCACGGCCCGACGATTTCCCCGGCGCGCGCCACCATCCGGTCGGCGGCTTCTTCCAGGCTGCGGTCCTGCCACTCGCGCGAGAACGGCCCGCTGCCGTGGAGAACAAAAATCCGCTGGCCGCCGGACATCGTCGCCGGCAGGCGCTTGTCCGTGTCGTCCCCGATCCAGGTGACGGTCCCGTCGCGCAACTGCACGCCCTGCCACTCCGGGTCCGCCGCCTCGCCGCGCAGCAGCACCGCCAAAGAAGGAGCCATCTCCACCGCGCGCAGCTTCGACACGACAAACGGGTCCAGGGCTTCCTGCGTGCCGGCGTCGCCCGAGGCTTCCAGCAGCGCAAGCGCCTGCGGGGTGGGCAGCGTCGACACGAGCCGGCGACCCTCCGCGACCTCGCCGTCCTCCGTGCGCACGCGCCAGTGATCGCCCGCCCACTCAAAGGCGGCCGCCCGCGCGCCCGTGCGCACGCTGCCTTCAGCGAGGCCGGCGGCGAGGTCCTTGCCGAGCGCGTTCATGCCCGCGCGGCAGGCGTAGCGCGGG
>CAXTMD010000274.1:0-6641 GCA_964245035.1 uncultured Chthoniobacterales bacterium | reverse complement strand
GGCCGACCAGCAGCGCGACCGGGCGCAGGCAGCCCTGGCGCAGGCAAAGATCGCCCAGCGGCAGGCCGAGCACGTCAGCGGCTTCCTCCAGAGCATGCTGGCCGGCGCGGACCCGGCGAAGCTGGGCAAGGACGCGCGCGTGGTCCAGGTGATCGACACCGCCGCCGCCAACCTCGACCGCGACTTGGCCAACGAACCCGAGGTGCTGGTCCAGGCACACCTGACCCTCTGCCAGACCTACCGCAACCTCGGGCTGTTTGAACCCGCCGAACAGCAGGCCCGCGCCGCGCTCGCCGCCATCCAAAGGGTCCACGGCACAGAAGACCCAGCCACGGCGGGGGTGGAATTTATCCTGGGCGACATCCTGGCCAACCGCATGCAGGTGGCCCAAGCGGAGCCGTTGCTGCGGCATGCTCTCGCCGTGCAACGCGTCCAGCACCCACCGGACCGCGCCGCGCTGGCTGACACGCTGGCTGCCTTGGGCTACACCCTCTACTCCCAACCGGAACGCGCCGCCGAGGCCGCCGCCATCGTGGCCGAAGCCCTCAGCGACCTGCGCGCCACCCGCGGCGAGCGCGATCCCAAGTACGTGCGCGTGCTCAACCAGGTGGCCACGCTAAAGATTACCAAGCGGGACTACGCCGGCGCGGCGGAAGCTTTTCGGCATGCCCTCGCGTTGCAGGACCAGATCAAGCCAGGCGACGTGGCTTCCCTGCCCTTGCAACTGAACCTTTGCGTTTGCCTGTTCAACCTGGAGCAATACGACCAGATGGAGGCCGCGCTCGGGCGCGTGGATGCCGACGTGCGGCGTCTGGTCAGCGAGAACAGCGTGATGTTTGCCGTCGCCAACGTGGCGCGTGGCTTGTTGAACTTCGCGCGCGGCGAGAACGAGCCAGCCATCTCCCTGCTGCAAAAAGCCCTCGTTCCGCTGGGCAACGTTTACAAGCCGGACAACGTTACCGTGGTCCAATCCCAGGCTGTGCTGGGCCTTTGCCTGACCCGCGATGGCCACGCTGCCGAGGGCGAGAAATGGCTGCGCACGGCTTGCGAACACGGCGGCAAGGTGGACCAGACGGACTTCAACCACACCTTCGGCAACCTGGACACCGCCCTGGGCGAGTGCCTGCTGGCGCAAGGACGCTACGCTGAGGCTGAACCTCTATTGGAGACGGGCCTCGACGATCTGGAAAAACGCCTCGGAGCCCAAAACCGCCTGACCGTCCAGGCGCGCGGGCGTTTGTACGACCTCTACTTGGTGTGGAACAAACCGGACGAGGCCGCGCGTCTCGCACGGGACGTGGCGGTTCACCCCGCGCCTTCTCCCTAGCCGGTTGCCGGAGAGGCGCGGTTGCCCCGCAGCCTTGTCTTTCGTATTCTGTCCGCATGACCGCTGCCGTCCTTCTCGATCATCCGGAGCAAGCCCGTGCGTACGTGGACTCGCTGGAGAAGTTTCCAGCGGAGCCGCTCGCGGATGGTCAGGAGCCGGAAAGCCGCGTGGTGCTTTGCGGGAAGTCGTGGGAGTTCTACTTGGCCTTTGACAAGGCGCTCGGCGACGACCGGCCAGGGCCGCGTTTTTACTATCTCGACGGGGAGCTTGAGATCATGTCCACCTCGGAAGAACACGAACGGCTCAAGATGCGTTTCACTGTCCTGATGGACCTCTACTTCAGTGAGACCGGCATCGAGGCCGCCGACTGCGGCCAGGCCACGATGCGCCTCAACGAGCAACAGGTCGGAGCCGAACCGGACGTGAGTTGGCGTCTGGACGCGAAGCAAACTTTCGCTGACATCGCGTTGGAGATTGCCCTGACGAGCGGTGGCATCCGCAAGCTCGAACTCTACCGGCGCTTTGCGGTGCCGGAGGTGTGGATCTGGCGGCACGGTCGGCTGGAGGTTTTCGTGCTGCGCGCGGATGGGAGCGGCTACGATCCAGCCCAAGGGGGACGCAGCCGCCTGCTGCCCGGCCTGAACCTCGGCTTGCTGGAGCGTTGCGCGGTCATCCCATCCCGCCAAGAAGCCCGGCGCACTTTTCTCGCGGGCCTGACGGCGACGCGCGACTGAACCCCGTGCTGCCCGCGCACGCCGACCTGGAACAGCGCCGTCCCGTTTGGTCAGCGCTCTCCGACATGTTCCTGGACACGGACGTGCACCTTTTCCGCGAGGGCAACGCGCGGATTCTGGCCGCCTCACCCTACTCGCTCGAAGAACTCGACGTTATCCTGCGCGCAGAGGTGTACCCGGCGTGTTCGTTCAACATGTGGGAGGTCGCCGGCGAGTGGGCAGGCTTTGACTTGGACTGGCTGGAACGGCGGGTCCTGTGCGGCGGCCCCGAACCCCGGCCCTGGTGGCGGCGTTGGCAGCGTTACCTGACCCTCGGCACGCTCCCGCCCGCGTGCTTGCCCGGAGACTGGACACCGTGGCGCGAAGACGTGGCCCGCCTGCGGAATGACGATTCTGGATTGTAGGGCAGCGAGGCGCCTGCCCTACAATCGGAGGTAAACTCGTCTGCGGAGTGCTCTGGCCTTCGTCCCCCTAATTCTCAAGAGGCAGTCTGTGGCTCGGGCTGCGGCGACACGCTGGTCACCGTCGGCGTTGCTGCCGGGGAGACGCGTTCTTCGTCGACGGCGGCCGCGCGTGCCGCCGGCTTGCGCCGGCCGGTGATATGGGTCAGGCCGCACTTCATCGCGGCGGTGTCGGTCAGGTCGGCGACGCGCAGCTTCAGCCAGAACGCCCGGTTGGCCAGGAACAACAGGAACGCCGCGTACAATCCCAACAGCCAGAAGTCGTGCAAGGGTGCCGGGACGAGCCATTGCCGGTAGAGCAGGACCGAGGCGAAAACCACGTTGAGCAGCACGGTCGTCACCACCGGATGGTAGGTGAGCCGCACGCGGGTCAGGCACCGCGGCCCTCCGTGGTATTCGGTGACCGTGTGCAGGCGCAGGTTCCACCACAGGTTGCCGTAGATCTGGATGTCCCACGGCTTCCAACCCGTGTCGGTGGAATACCGCCATCCCTCGGTTTCCAGCGCCCGGACGATCTCGGCGATCAATGCCTCGCGGCCGATGCCTTCCTCGTTCCAGTAGCGGCGGCGCTTCATCTGCAGCCAGCGCAGCGCACTGTTCTCGTGCGCGTGCGGGGCCATGATGACCGAGCCCGGCGTGCGCTTGAAGCGCAGCCACGTCGAGTACCGAGCCCAGCCGCGGACCAGCGGCTGCAGGAAGGCGAGCATCATCACCAGCACGCGCGCCGGGATCGTGTCGAAGTGCGCTTCCAGCCGCGCGTGGATCATGTACGAGAGCGCCACGAGGAACGTCGCACCGAACATCAGAAACGGCACGATGCGCAGGTCCGTCAGCGGGATCGACAGCGCGAAGATGAAGCTCGTCAGCGCCAGCCACTCGACGCTGCTCACGTAGTCGGCGATGACCGAGCGCGGCGTCGGGTAGATGGATTGAAACAACCCGTGCCCGAACACCCCGTGGTAAACCACCGGTTCGTTGACCAGCCAGGTGAAGCGCGGTGCGCCGTAGAGGTTGCCCTTCCACTGCGCGGTGCCCGTCGGTCCGAAGAACACGAGGTGATTGAAGCGCAGCATGCTCTCGGCCTCGCCGTAGCCTTCCTGCTGCTTCTTGAACGCCTTCAGCGTGAAGCGTCGGTAATGCCACACGATGGCCGCCGGGCTGAACGCGATCTGTTGGCCGGCGTTTTGCAGCCGCCAGCAGAAGTCCACGTCGTCGCCGGCCTTGCGGTACTCGGGATCGAACCCGCCGACGAGGTCAAACGCCCAGCGGTGAAACGCCATGTTGCAGCCCGGGATGTGCTCGGCCACCGTGTCGGTGAGCAACACATGGCTGGGTCCCCCCGGCGCGGCGGCCACGCACGCCTGCACCCAGTTGGCGGCGGGCGGGGAGACGTTGGGTCCGCCGACGCCCGCGTACGGGCCGCGGAGCAGCGTACCGACGAGGTAGTAAAGCCAGTCGGGGTCGGCCATGCAGTCGCCGTCGGTGTAGGCGAGGATCGCGCCGGTGGCCGTGTGCGCGCCGACGTTGCGCGCGTAGGAAAGTCCCATGTTCTTCTGCCGCACCGGGACAAATTTGGGTTCGTGGCGGAAACGCTCCACGATCTCGGGCGTGCGGTCGGTCGAGCCGTCGTCCACGAGCACGATCTCGTAGTCAGGATAGTCGATCTTGAGCAGCGACTCCAGGCAGGCTTCGAGGGTCGGCGCGCCGTTGTAGGAGCACACGATGACGCTCACCTTCGGGTAAGAAGGCAGCCGCACGCGGCGCGTGACGTGCGCGTCGCCGTCGGGTCCGCCCCAGCGTTCTTGCAACGCGGCGTAGGCGAGCTTGGGCCGGCGTTCGCGCGTGACGAGGCCGAACGCCCAGTCCGTGATGTCCATCCCGCCGGTGAACCACTCGTCCGTCCACGCGTAGAGCACCGTGCCCGCCAGCCCGCAGCGCACGACGCTCTCGACGTGCCACGCGAGCATGTCGCGCTGTTCCTCTTCGGCGTGGCGGATCGTGTCCATGCCGAACTCGCCCATGATGCACGGCTTGTCGTCGGCGAGGTTTTGGAGGCGCAGGAGGTAGTTCTCGAAATCGCGCTGGCTGTGCAGGTAGACGTTGAACGTGCAGAAGTCGACGTTTTGCGGCAGGAGGTATTCGGTGGGCGGGTAGCTCGCGTAGGAATACAGCGCGGCGGGATCGACCGAGCGGGCGACGTTGATGAGGTGCTCCAAAAATTGCGTGACCCGCCGCACGCCCAGCCAGCGCACCATCGTGGTAGGGATCTCGTTGCCCACAAGGTAGCCGAACACGGCCGGGTGCCCCCGGTGTGTGGCGACCGCGTCGCGCACGGTGCGGACGACCTGCGTGCGGATCGCGCGGTCGTTGAGGAACTCGACGTGCTCCGCCCACGGGATCGAGATCAGCGCAAACAGTCCCGCCTCCGCCAGCAGGTCCATGAACCAGCGCGGCGGCACGTGGTAGACGCGCAGGAGGTTGACGCCGAGCGCGCGCATGAGCGCGAGGTCGGCGCGGACTTTTTCCGGCGTGCCGACGAAGTCACCCGCCGCGTCGGGGTGGAACGGCCCGTAGGTGATGCCCTTAAGGAAGAACTTTTTGTCGCCGCGGAAGAAAAACTTCGCGTGGACGCGGATGCGTTCGGCGGGCGTGGCGGCGGGAGCGATAGACATCTCGGCAGACGAACGGACGCGCCCGGCGGCGCGGATATTCAATCCCTAGCCTGACAGCACGCGCCGGAGGGCGGCAACGTTTTTCTACAGTCTCACCAGGTGCTCTGCGCGGCATCCTCGCACCGCCTCGGACTGGATGCGCTGGTCAAACGTCACCAACCGGCCGCCGTGCGCGACCGCCAGCGCGAGCAGGTAAACGTCCGTGACCTGTTGGTGCCCCTGCAAACGGTTCCAGTCGAACACCGCCGAGTCCGTGATGGAAAGATCGTCCGGCCAGAACGCGCGTGGTTGCCGCGGCGTTTGGTGGCGTTCAAGCGGGCGAGCACGACGCTAGGCAAAATGGGGGCCGGGTGGCGGGGATTGGTCAGCAGGCGCAGACAAGCGTTTTCGGTCAAGGGGCAGGAAGCCCAACCAACGGAGCGGTTCACCGCCAAGAAGTCGTTGGCGGCGGTGTGAGCAGCACTCTGCGGATCAAGCAGCGCCATGAGCTCGTTCACATCGAGCAACGCGCGCATCAGATATCTTCTTCCTCGCGCAGTTGGTTGATCATTTCGTTGGTGATGATCACACCGCTTCGTCTGGGCAGCGGGTGAACGCCATTGAGCCGGTAGAGTTCCTGCAAGTGAGCTTGCTCGGCCTGCTCGCGGAGTTCGCGCAGGAAGGTTTCCAGTTGTTTCTGCTCCTCCGGCGACAGGGTAGCGGCGGCGGCTTCGATCTCGGCGAGCGTGCTCATGATGGCAGGATAATGCGGACCGCCAGCGTTCCCAAAAGGAAAAACTTCGGGCCTTACCCGGTGGAACCGGTTTGCAAACATCTTCGGCGTGGCGATCCGCCAGACCGGCCTCGCCGCACGCGGACCGTGGGCGCAAGCCCGCTCAGGGCTCGCGCATGAAGGTGGCCAGCAGACCCATGGCCACCGATTTTTTCCACGAGGCTGGTTCGTCGTGGGCCGGGAGACGGAGCACCGGTTGCTCCGCCAGCACGAGGCTGACTTCCTTTTCGTCCAAGTCGGCGAACCCCATCGCCCAGTCGGGAAACTCGCGTTCGGGCAGGGTCAAAGCCGCCAGGGTGTGGACGTGCTGGTGCCGGGGATCGGCGCGGATCGTGGCGTAGAGCGCGCGCACCGCCCCTTCCTCGCCTTCGAGCACCTGCATGAAAGCCCCTTGGCTGACGAGAAGCATCCCCGTGACACCGAGTCGGGTGTTTTTCGCGCGGTAGTGGGCGATCTCTTCGAACACCTCGACCGTCGACGGATCGGGGAGCACGCTGCTGACGTAGACGAGTTGGAAGATCACGGCGCATTCTACACCGGCCGGCCGCGCCTGCCCGGGAAAATCAGCCGTCCGCGTAGACACTGCGGCGCGGCGGCAGGCCGAACCGTCCGCGCCGCGCCCGCGCCAGCCACTGCCGGCCGTACGCGCGCCCGACCCGGGCCGCGTGCACGGGT
>CAXTMD010000273.1:0-6642 GCA_964245035.1 uncultured Chthoniobacterales bacterium | reverse complement strand
CGGCGCGCGTCGGCGGGTTCCATCTCCGTGCAGAGCATGGTCTCCGGGTGGCCGCTGGCGTCGTAGGTGGAGGCGTAGAGGCCCGCGCCGTCCTGGTTGATCTTGCCGGAGAACCCGAGCGACAGGCGGTAGCGGCCGGCGGGCAGTTCCTGCGGGAAGGTCAGCGTGCAGGTCTGCTGCGCGGCGTCCAGGGCGACGGCCGGACGGAGGTCGGGGGCGTTATCGCCGGCGAGGGTGGCCGTCTGGATTTCGAGGCTCGCGGCGTTGAGCACGCAGCGGTTCGTGGCCTGCTTGATCTCGATGTCCACCGTCTCCGTCCCGGTGAACGTGCGCTTCTCGATGTCCGGCGACAGGTGGAGGTTGTACTGCACGGGCACGACGTCCTTGGGCAGCTTACCCGGGGCGGACTCGAACCGGAACGGCGCTTCCGCGCGTACCAGGGGAGCGGCAGCGAACAGGAGCAAACAGAGCAGCGGGCGGTGCATGGGTTGAGTCATTCGCACGAAAGATGGTCTTTTGGTCAGGATCAGGATATCACTCAACGAAGGCAGTTTGCAGCGAAAAATCCTGCGTTCGACCGGTGGATTGGGTTCACGGTCAACGCTCGGCGGTGCATGGTTGGGGCTGGGTCGTGTGCGCCTCCAGATACGCTCTCAAAATGGGAGCGTCAGACCCCAGGAGGGGCAGGCACACTTTGGCTCTCGCCCGCTGGAGGATCAGCAAGCTGGCACCGGGCAGATCGACGGCCCCGGTCCTGGAGTACAGGGGATCGAGCTTCTCCTTGACGTCCCCGGTGACGAGGTTGGGACCGTCGATGAAGGCGGCCTGGTGCATGGCGTATTGCCGACGCAGCGTGTCTTGCACAGCGTCCCAGGGCAGGGCATCGGTCAGCGCCCGGTCGGCGTCCTCGAAGGCGCGGGTGAACTCCGGCCCCGTCTTGGAGCCGGTGGCCTGCACGGCTTGCAGGTAGGCGCTGTGCACGCGCCAGGCGGTCAGCCGCACCGCTTCTTTTTCCTCGTTGGCCTGCAGGTAGGGCAAGGCGTGGCGGGCGGCGTCGTCCAGTCCCATGAGCAGCGAGGTGCAGAAGAGCGGTTCCAACAACGTGCGCCAAGTGGCTTTGTCCGTGATCTCGTAGTCGCGCGTCGTGCGGCTGATGTCTGCGACCACCTGGGCCGCGAAGGCGTTGAAGGTCGCGTCGTCGGCGTTGACGAGTGCGGAAGGCGGCATGGTCAGCGGATAGCGGAAGCGCGGCAGGTCCGACTCGCGCGCGATGATCTGCCGGGTGGTTCCCGCCACGGCCGTCGGACTGGCGTCGGGCGCACCCTGCAGACCGCGGCACGCCAGGAAGGTGGCGAAGAGCAGGCAGGCGCGTCGGCGGCTTTGGCAGCGCGACACGACGGGCGGCAGGACGAGCGGCGTTTTCATGTTCGCCTATTATCTCCGCGGTCAGCGGCGAAAAGTTTCTCCGCGTGGATCGTTTGATGGCGTGCGTCGCTTGCGCCCTCCTCCCCTTCCCTCTCGGTCAGGTAAAGCAGCAGCGGGTCAGGTGGAAGAACACCGGAGCCGCAAAACAGAGGGAATCCACGCGGTCCAACACGCCGCCATGTCCCTGGATCAGCGTCCCGTAGTCTTTCACCCCGCGGTCGCGCTTGATGGCCGACATGGTCAGGCCGCCGGCGAATCCCAGCAAGGCGATCACCAGGCTCAGCCCCGCGGCCTGCCAGGGAGGGAACGGCGTGACCCACCAGAGCCCGGTGCCGAGCAGCGTGGCGCTGCCCACCCCGCCCACGAAACCCTCCCACGTTTTGTTCGGACTGACCCGCGGTGCGATGGGACGCCGGCCGCAGAGCTTGCCCCAGACATACTGGAACACGTCGCTGAGTTCCACGACCAGGAGGAAAAACGCCAGCAGGCGCGGCCCTTCGTGCGGCAGCGGCAAGGCGAGCAGCGCGGGCGCATGGCTCACGCTGAAGACGCAGACCATCCATCCGAAGAACGGCAGAGCCACCCGTTCCAGGAAGTTTTCGGTGTCCCCGGTCAGGAGCATCGCCGGGGGCAGCAGCGCCAAAAAACCGACCGGGATCAGCAACGGGAACACGTCAAGCCATCCGCTGACCGCTAGCCCGTACTGGAGAGGCAGCAGCGTCCAAGTTGCCCAGGTGAGAACCCGCCGGTCGTCCGCCCGCGCCGGGGTCAGGGCATTCCATTCCCGCAGCGCCTGCCAGGACACCAGCCCGAAGAGGATCGCCGCGCTCACCCGCCCGAGCAGCAGCGCCACCGTGCAGACCGCCACGATGACCCACCAGGCGCGCAGCCGGGCGTTGAGGTTGGCGACCGTGCGCCGAGCTGCCTCGCCCTGCCTGGACGTACGGATGCTCAAGCGCCATCCCACCAGCGACGCCACCGACAGGAGGCCGACCACGCCGCACACCAGCCGGAGGTTGTCCGGGTCGAGGAAATCAGGCGTCGCGCCGACGGGCAGGATCATGCCTTTGGAGCCGGCCGCAGGCGGTTGACGGCCGCGCGGGCGCGGGAGAGAAAATCGAACTTCTCCTCGTCCGGTCCGAGGCACAGCGGGGCGCCGAAGCTCACCCCGCCGGGCAGCGGCCCTCCGCCGGGTAACCCGCCGCGACGGTGCTCGATGAAGGCGGGCACCAGTTCCACGTCGGGCCGTGACTTGGCGAGGTAGTACAACCCGCTCTTGAATGGTCCTGCGTCCGGTCCGGCGCCGCGCGTTCCTTCCGGAAAGAGGATGAGCGAGCTCCGCCCGTTGGACAAGGCACCGAGCAGCGGCGCGACGGGATTGCCGTGGCGCACGGCGTCCCCCTGTCGCTCCACGAACACGGCGCGGAAGACCTTTCCCGCCAGGAACCGCCGCGCGCGGTTGGCGGTCCAGTAGTCCCGTGCAGCGACCGGCCGCGTCCGCGCGCGGACCGCCGGGTGCAGGGCGGTCAGGAGCGCGAAGGTATCCAGGTGGCTGGCGTGGTTGGCGAAGTAAATCCGCTGGCGCGTGTCCGGGCGGCAGCCCACCCAGCGCACGCCCACGCCGCTGAGGAGTTTGACGAACGCGGTCAGGCCGACCGTGAGACAGGCAGGGAAGAAGGGGGTGTGCATGGGAGCAGCGGCGGCTTGCCGACGAGGGTTTGGACCGGCGGCAGGGAAGCGTCCTTTTCGGGAAAACACCAGCCACAGATCAGGACGACGGCATAGCCGCCCAACAGGTCAATGACGTGGTGCTGATAGATGAACAGCGTGGCAACCCCGATGAGGGCAAACCAGCCTGCGCAGGCCACGCGCCACGCTTTCCGTCCACGCAGGCTGCGGTCGTACACCCGCCAGAGGATTGTGCACAGGCTGATGTGCAGCGAAGGGCAGAGATTGTAAGGCTGATCCAGCGTGTTGAGCGGTGCGAAGAGGACGCCCAGCCACCCACCCACCACCGGGCGGGGCCAGCCGTAGCGCAGCGGGCACAGCAGAAAGGCGGCGGCGGAGATCAGGATCGCCAAGCCGATGCGCGCGGCGTGGACGCGCAACTGCGCCCGGTCACGGCAAAGAAAGAAGGACCCGGCGAAGAACAGGTCAATGGACACGTAGGGAACGATCATCCAGGGCACGAACGGAATCTGCCGTTCCCAGGCGAAGAAAAAGGAGCCGACGTGCGCCCGGTGCGCGCTCACGGCGTTGCACCAGCCGTACACCACGAAAAACAACGGGCCGAGCAGCGCCAGCCAACCGGCCGCCGCCAGCCAGGGTCGGCCAGAAGGTTGGGATGGAGAGCGGTCGAGCATAGCGCGCTGTCAGGCCAGAGTGTTTTAATTCAAGGAAGGTGGCGGGCAGCCGCGCTAGCGGGCATCATCTCACTAGGTAGGGATGGCTCTCCGCGCCGCTCCCTAGATTTTCCGGCGAGACGCGTCGTGCGCACCCGGCGCATCCAAGCAAAACTAGGGAGCGGCTCGGAGAGCCATCAGGACCCTGCACACGAACGCCTGCGGCGTAGACACTTCTCACACGCTTTTCTGGAAGTCCTCACTTCCTCCGCGCCGACGACACGGTGAAGATACCCCAGCGGTCAATCTCCATCCCCTCTTTCTCGAAGCCCGCCGCCCGCACGAGCGCGTCCATCTCCGCCTGCGTGCGCCGCCGCATGATCCACGGCGCACCGTCGCGGTTGGTGAGCACCCGGGCGATCATTTCGACCTGCGGGTGCCAGGGCTGGTTCGTATAGAGGAGCCGTCCGCCCGGCTCCAGGGCCGCGTGCAAACCGCGCAGCGACGCGAGCACAGGGGCATTGTCGGGGAAGAGTTCGTACAGTCCCGACACCACCGCCACCGTCGGCCGGGGCGTCAGGGCACCGAGCGCGGCCTCGTCGAAGGCGTCGCCGGTTTCGTAAACCGCCTTCTCCGCCAGCCCCAGTTCTCGCGCCAGCGCGCGGCCCGCTGCCAGGGCGCTTTCGCTGCGGTCGCGCAGCCGGGCGGTGGCATCGATCCCTTCCGCTTCGCAGCGCCGGAGCGTTTCCAGCAGGTAACGCCCCGGCCCGGCCGCGATGTCGAGCAACTGCACCGGCAGGCCGGCGGCCCGCACCGCTTTGATGGCGACATTGAGCGTGCGACGCAGGTGCGCCTTGCGCTGCCGGATGCCCCGCCAGCCGATGGCGTTGAGGTACTGCCGATCAATGATCCGACCCACGAAAGTCGTCCCGCGCGGTCGGTCCTCGTAGACGTGGTCGAGCGACTCGCCCGAGTCAAACCCGGTCTCCCGGCCGATCCGCACGCCCTGGCTCAGGCGCAGGAGCGTGCCCATGCCGAGGCGTTGCGCGGCGAAGGACGCGCCCCGCGGCGAGAAGACGGACAGGGGGCGGCGCAGGGCTTCGTGCTCGCGGTGGGTGTAGCCGTGCTGGTCGGCCGCGAGCAGGGCGTCGGCGGGTTCGGGTTCGCGGGCGAAGGCGTCGTCGATGAACGCGCGCACCCGGGCGAACACCTGCTGGCGGCCGGTCTCGTGAAAGATCGCGTGCGAAAAACCCGGCAGGGTTTCCATCGCCTTGTGCGGCGAGGAAAGCCGCTCGAAGAAAACTCGCTGCGGTCCCCGGCGCACGACGGCATCGCTGCCGGCCGCCAGCACGAGGGTCGGCGTGCGGATGGCCCCCGCGTCGGCGACGATCCGCCGGGCGGTGTCCTGCAAGCCGAGCAGCACGCGCACGGAGATCTGGCGCGAGATCAGCGGGTCGGTGTCGTAGCGGTGGGCTTCCACCCGGTCGTGGGTCAGGAGCCGGCCGCCGACGTAGGAGCGGATGTAGGCCCGCGGCCGGACGGTTTGCAGCAGCCGCAGCCCCGGCAGGGCCAGCGGCACGTAGAGCTTCACGCGAAAGGCGGGCGTTGCCAGCACGAGCGCGCGCACCGGCGGCGCGTAGTCGTGCACCCACGCCGCCGCCACCACCGCGCCGACGCTGTGCGCGACGAGCGCCAGGTTCTCCGGCGCGACGCCGTGCGCGGCGTGCAGGTGGCGCACGAGGGCGTCGAGGTCGCGGACGTAGTCCGAGAAGGTTTCGGCGTCGCCGCGTTCCCCGGGAGAGCGTCCGTGGCCGCGGGCGTCCCAGGCGAAAACCGCCGTGTTGCCAGACGCCGTGAGGGCGGTGGCAAACTCCTCCCAACGGCCGGAGTGCTCGTGCCCGCGGTGCAGGAGCAGGATGGCGCGGGCGCGGGCGGCATCCACGTCGGACGGCAGCCACGCGCGGTAGCACAGCTCGACGCCGTCGTGCGTGCGGAAATGCTCCTGGGAACCCGCGGCTGCCACCGGGAGGGTCGGAGAGGCGAGAACGTTCATGACACGATAGCTTGTTGGCGGCAGCTACAAACGTCCAATCGATATTTTGCGGTTGGCGATTGAGTAGAACGATGATCCGCCGTGGAACGGATGCCCCCTCGGCGGTCACCTCACAAGACGCCCGCGCCGGCCGTCGCCGCGGCATCGACCGGCAAGGAGCGGCGGCGGCGTTCCATCGCCCAGAGCGCCAGGACGACAAGGGCATCGACGCAGACGTGGTAGTTGCGCACGCCGGGATAAGCGGGCGCCAGCAGGGTCGCGTTGATCTGGTCCGCCTGCGCGCCGGAACTACTCTGCCTGATGTTTTCCAGGATCGCGAGGCGTTGGATCGTCACGTCGTGGATGGCCCCGAGGTTCTTGTAAGCAAAGATGGCAAATAGGACCGTGATCAGGGAGGTAGTGACCAAGTCGGGGCGCTGCCGCAGGGAAGCAAACGCCAGCACCCCGCCGATGACGACGACGTAGAGGGTCCAGTAGGATTGCAGCGCGTCGGAGCGCCCAAAGTAAACTTGAATCAAGTCGTTGTATTGCATGCGCGAGGCCGTTTTTGGGTTTCCGGTCGGACACCCCCATGAAAGTCGATGCGGACCGTTTGCACAAGAGCTACCCTCCGGACGCGTCCCGCCCATGAACGATCCGCTCCCGGCCGAGTCGCGCCGCCGTCCCATCCGTATCCGCCAGACCCCGTGGGCGCAACGGGCCGCGCGCGGGTTGCAGCGCCTCGGCCTGCGGCCCAACCAGATTTCCGTGCTGAGCGTGGTTTTTGCCGCGCTGGGCGCGGCGCTGCTGGTCGCCGCGGGGCACGCCACCGGCGCGCCGGCG
>CAXTMD010000272.1:0-6654 GCA_964245035.1 uncultured Chthoniobacterales bacterium | reverse complement strand
GTGGGACACCATCCTAGCGGGCCGCGAAGCGGTCGCGTCGAGGAACTGCTCGATCTCGGTGGCGCGGCACTGTTGGTAGGAGGTGAAGCGGTCGAGTTCCATCCCGAGTGCGTCGATGCCGGCGAGATAGACGACGCAGCCCCGGGCGTGGGTGGCGAGGAAGTCCTCGATCTCCTTGAGCGTGGTTGCGTTGTTCCACGGACCGGCTTCCCAGCGACGGCAGGGCAGGTCGCCGAGCCGGCGGGCGGTCTCCCGGCAGACGAGTTCCTTGCCACTGCCCGCTGGGCCGACCAGCAGCGGTACACTCCACCGGGGGAGCACGCTCGCCGGCAGGGTGTCGAGGTCTGTGGCCGCGCGCACTCGCGCCAAAGCGGTCAGACGTTCACAAACAGTCTGTTGGTCGTCCGACATGATCGGGTCGCCGTGCATACTTTACAGGGGTAAGATTGCGTCGGCATCGACGGGTTTTCTCATGCAGGATGGGCGATGCCGATGTTGTGGTGGTCTGTTGGGGATAGTTGCGACAGCCCATCGCATCTTGGCCGAACCGTACCTCCAATCATTCCGCGCGCATGATGTTGGTCAGCATTTCGTTTTCAGGAACAACCGGGCGTGATGGAGCGATTTGCTGAACGCAATCATGGGACGACCGGATGCGCTTCACTCGCATGGGCTTAGGTGATGTCAGGCAGGGGATGACCGGGTAGGTGCAGGTGGGATGTGTGGGTAGGGGAGGACACTCTGTCGAGCTATAATACGTGCATTTGACTATTAATCAAACGTACATATTTTGCTGTCCACGCCCGTCCGGTTCATCCCTTACAACAGCCGCAACATTGCATCCCTGACGCAGGCCAGAGACATCAATGCTGTGCGTGACGGCTCCTCGGTGCGGTCGAAGTTTTAAGGCTGTATGGCATCCCAAAATCCTGAGTTTTCTCCACGCAAAAGTCGTCTGACTGACGGGGATTTGATTCTTTACTGTCAACGCCTCGGTTTGAGTGACGTTGCGAAAGACATCATCGTCCAAGTGCGCCAGAGCGAGCCGGCACGCTTGGTCGGAGGAGGTCGCCAGAACGTCCCGTGTGCTTTTCCCAGCCGGAAAATGGGCTGTATCATTCAGGCAGAGAGCCACACCGTTGAATTAGCCGTGCTGTTTCTGATGGAGCACGGACCTTCCTTCCTTGAGTTTTACGATCAGCCCCCCGCTATCAAGCTCAACTATCTTGACAGTGAAGGCCGCTCACGGGGCCACTGGCACACGGCGGATTACTTCGTTCTGGAGGAGTCATGGGTCGGATGGGAGGAAGTCAAGCCTGCTGACAAGCTCGCACGGATTGCCGAAGCGTCTCCGAATCGCTACGTCAAGGAGGCTGATGGGACGTGGCGTTGTCCGCCGGGCGAACAGTACGCCCAGCACTTTGGCTTGGGCTACCGAGTCCGTGTGGCGGAGTCCGTCGGTGAAACCTTGCGGCGCAACTTCGTTTTTCTCGATGATTATTACAGGGCGAATCGGCCGCTGGTGAGTACAGAGTCAGCCGGGATCGTCCTACGTTGCGTCGAGTCGCACCCGTCCCTCTCGTTGGCCGATCTTTATGGCAGGGTGGAAGCTGACGGCGTCGGCCTCGATGATGTCAATGCGCTCATTGCCCAGGGACGCATCTACGTAGACCTGGAAGCAGAGGCACTCATCGAACCCACCCGGGTGCGCGTCTTCCGTGATGCCGAGATTGCCCGGTCTTTTGCCTTTGTGGCGAAGACTTCGCCGTCTGCGGCCCTGGATTGGGCTGTTTCTAAACCACTCGTCGCCCTGCCCGGTCATACGTTGCTCTACGATGGCCGTCCGATGGCTATTATTGCCATCGGTCAAACCCGCATGTGCCTCAAATCGGAGGATGGCTCGATCTCAGAGATAGCATTAGCAGATTTCGAGCGGTTGCTGCAAGAAGGCCGCCTCACCGCGATGGTTCCTGATGGTGAGGACGTGAAGCGTCGGCAGAATGAAACCTCCGCCCAAGTGCAAGAGAGGTTAGCCAAGGCGAGCGCAGAAGACATTGCCCGAGCTAACCGCCGTTACATCGCCATCGAGCCTTATTTGGATCGTGAGTTGCCTGAAAATCTTCAACTACCCCGGGGGTCCGCTACTTCGCGCTCCCTGCGTAACTGGAAGGCCGCTTACCGCGAGGCTCTACACACTTGGAACTGCGGCTACATTGGACTTCTCCCCAGCCAAGAAAAGCCGGGCAACTACGAAGAAAAGATGCCCGTCGCCGTGCGTGAGGCGATGGACAAAGCCATCGTTGAGGATTTCGAGACGATCAAGAACAAGAAGGCTAACACGGTTTACAATGCTTTGGTGCTGCGATGCATCGAGTTGAGGATCACGCCTCCGAGCAAAACCACGTTCTACGAGGCAATCAAAAAGCGGTCGAAGTACGAGCAAGTCAGGGCGCGCCAAGGACCGCGTGCGGCCTACCAGCACGAGGCGTTCTACTTCCGGCTCTCCGAGAGCGTGCCGCGCCACGGTGACCGACCGTTCGAGATTGCCCACATCGACCACACCGAGCTTGACGTGGAATTGGTTTGCTCGCGCACGGGCAACAACCTTGGCCGGCCCTGGTTGACCTTGATGATGGATGCGTACTCCCGACGCATCCTGGCCCTCTACTTGACCTACGACCCGCCGTCCTACCGCTCGTGCATGATGGTCCTGCGGACTTGTGTTCGGCAACACGGTCGGCTACCGCAGAATATCGTCGTGGACGGAGGGAAGGAGTTCCGCAGCATCTACTTCCAGATGCTCCTCGGAGTTTACGAAATTACCCGTAAATCCCGCCCTAAAGCCAAGGCGCGCTTTGGCGCGGTCTTGGAACGAATGTTCGGGGTGGCGAACACACAGTTCATCCACAACCTCGCCGGCAACACGCAACTGACCAAGAACGTGCGCCAAGTCACGAAATCGGTTAATCCCAAAAACCATGCGGTCTGGACGTTGGAAGCCCTTTACGCCGAACTTTGCCGGTACTGCTATGAAGTGTACGACTCCATTGAACACCGCGCCTTGGGCCAAAGCCCGCGCGAGGCGTTCGCGCACGGCATGATGGCGGGCGGCGAGCGGCGGCACCGCTTCATCGCCTACGACGATGCCTTCCGCGTACTGACCCTGCCGACCACGAGCAAGGGCACGGCGATGGTGGTGCCGCGTTGCGGCGTCAAGATCAACTATTTCTACTATACTGCCCCCGAACTGCTCGATCCCCTCGTGGAGAACAAACAGGTCGCGGTGCGCTACGACCCGTTTGATCTCAGCCGCGCGTATGCCTTCATCAAGGGCCGCGCCGGCACGGCGCGCTGGGTCCAGTGCCAGTCCATGCATTGGGGCCTGCTCCAAGGGCGCACCGAACGCGAACTCATGGTGGCCGCCGAGGAGATGCGTCGGCGCAACAAGCGGCACACCCAGAACCAGATGTTCACCGCCAAACGGCTGGCCGAGTTCCTGGCCTCGGCGGAGATGCACGAGAAAACGCTCGTCCAACGCCTCCAAGACCTCGCTGCCAAAAACTTGATCGCTGACATCGACCACCGGGAGCTTGGCCTTCCCGGGTGTTCCCCGGATTCGGCGATGCTCCTGCCCTCCCCGGATGCCGCAGTTCCCAAGTCACTCGCGGCGCAATCTTCCAAGCCGGCAGACTCCCCGGCTCCGGCGGTTTGGGGCAAGGCCGTGAACTTGGAAGAACTGGAAGTTTATTAGCCTTCGGTCCCATGCAAAAAGAACCGAACCGTTTTCCCCGCGAACTCCTGTCCCAACCTTGGTCAGCGCGTCACGCTTACTTTCGGGATTATTGCACCGTGCGCCACCCCAAGCTGATGGAGACATTCGCCGAACTGGACCATTTCGTGCGGCGACCATCCGAACGCCGGATTTTCGGCTTGGTCGGTCCCACCGGCGCGGGCAAGACCAAGCTCAAGGTCATGTTGGTCAAAGCCATCATCGAGCGGCTGATCCCGGAACTGACGGCTGACCCAGGCCGGGTGCCCATCGCTACCTTCAACATCTGGGGACCGGAGGTTGACGCTTTCTCCTGGCGCGACTTCTACCATTGCTACCTGGAGTCAATGGATGAGGTACTCATCACGCACAAGATCGCCCGCGTCCGTGAAAACCTCGAAACCAACGAGAAGGATGCGGATGAGGCGATCACTGCTGCCACCAAGCGTCCGGCCCCCTCATATCGGCTGCCGACGACGCACGATCTGCGACGAACAGTCAAGGACGCGCTCCGCCACCGCCGGCCCGAGGTCACGATCATCGACGAGGGGCAACACCTGATGAAGATGGCTAGGGATGGTCTGCGCTTGAGCCAGCAATTTGATGTCCTCAAATCCCTGGTGGACCAAACCCGAGTGCCCCACATCCTCATCGGCCCCTACGAACTGGTCAAGTTCCTGGACATCCACGGTCAGCTAGGCCGTCGCAGCGGCTACGTGCATCTGCCCCGCTACGACGCCCAGGACAGCAAACAGCTAGCGCAGTTTCAGAGCGTCGTTGCCGCCTTCCAGCGGCTCCTCCCCCTCGTGGAGGAGCCAGATTTGGTTAAGCATTATGCCTTCCTCTACGAGCGCAGCCTTGGTTGCGTGGGCATCCTCAAATCCCTGTTGGAAGACGCTCTGTTTGCCGTCTTGGACGCGGGCGCATCCCGGCTGTCCTTCGCCCACCTGAAAAAGGCCGGGATGCCTCCCGCCAAATGCCGGCAAATTCTCCGCGAGATTAGGGAGGGCGAAGAACTCGTAGAGGAAGACCCTCGGGATCAAGCCCGGCTTTTGGCTGAATTGGGCATCACTCCCGATTTGCAAGTGGCCGCGAACACTCCACCGCAAACGGCGGCTCCCGCCGAGGAGGGTCTGGCGATGGCGCAATCCTCCCCACCTGCACCGGGAGGTAATCCGAGCCGGCGACGCTCGCCTGGCGACCGTAATCCGGTGCGTGATCCCGTGGGTTTGCCAGCCGGAATGTGAACGGCTGCTCGTCCGGTCCAACCCACCAGAGGAGGGATGAACACCGAACCCGCGCCGTCCGTCCCGGAACTGCCCATGGTGGAATTGTTGGATTTGCGTGTGCCGGACCTCCCTCCGCGCAGCCGCCTCTACCACCTCGAACCCATCGGCGTCGGTTCCGCCTTCACCGAAAGCCTGACCGGCTACTGTGCGCGTCTGGCCGAGGTTCACCACCTGCGCGTGGGAACGTTCCTGGGCAAAATCATCAATCCGCTGATGGCTCAACCGCTGAGCGTCGGCGATGCCCGAAAACGACGGCATGGCTGGGAAACGGCGCATTTGCACCTGATGAACGGCACGGGCACCCTGGCAGCCGACTTCTGCTCCGCGCTCCAAAGGCTGACACTGCGCCCTGACCTGCGCCCGCTGACCCTGCTGCACTGGGACGAGCTTTTCCCCTCCACGAAGGGACTTCTGCGCCAGCACCGCGCGTGGTGCCCGGCTTGCCTCGCTGAACGTCGCTCCACGGGACTGCCCGTTTACGAACATCTGGCTTGGAGTCTCGCACCCGTTGGAATCTGCCTTCAACACGGTTCGCCTCTACGGGAGCATTGTCCTCGTTGTGGGATCACGATGAAACCCTTGACGAACGCGACGGTGCCCGGGCACTGCTCGCACTGCGAAGGTTGGCTCGGGACGGAGGCCCAGCCTCCTTCCGGAAAGGAACCCTTGGATGGAGGTTGGGTCCGCTGGTCCGCCGACGCGTTAGCCGACCTGATCGCCACGCCCCCGACTCTGCCCCGCCCACCCTCCTACCGAGCAGCCTTTTTTGGTGCGGTGCGGTTCTGGAGTGCCCGGGCGGGCATCTGCTCTGCTGGTGCCCTGGCAGAGGCGGCACAGTGCCACAAAACCACCGCCCGGGAATGGTTGGTGGGCACCAACCTGCCGGAGGTCGGTCAACTGTTGCGCCTGCTCAATGTTTGTGATTTGAGCGTGAACGAATTCCTCAACCGGCAGCGCACAGTTCTGTCAGAACACAATACAATCGGCGCACTTCCGCAACGAAGCCAGGCCAAGAAGTGGATGCGCCGCTCCTTCGACGTGGAAGCTGTCAAAGCCAACCTGCAAGCCGTTTTGGATGATCCTGTGGCCCCGCCGCCTACCGTGACCGAGTTCTGCCGCCGTAACCAATATGTTCGGAGCGTGGTTTACGAGTACCTGCCGCAGCTATGTATGGCTCTGGCTGCTAAGAGTGCCGAGCACAGGGCGGAAGTAGGCAGGTTCCAACTGGGGTTGAAGCTGCGCACGGTGCGTCGAGCCGTTGACAGCGTTCACGCTGAGGGTCTTCCTCTGACACAGACCAATCTTTGCAGCCGACTGCCTAAACCGGGCATCCTCCGTGATCCCAAAATCAAATCCGCCATGCGGAGTGCCGTGGCGGATTTGAAAAGCTAGGGATAGAGCTAACTATCACGCAAGCATAAGTTTTCCGTCAGTCTTTTTAAGCATACGCTTTCCGTCACGGAAAATTTATGGTTTAATTCTCAATCACCGCAACCTGCTCTTACCAACTCAACGCGCCACCAGTCTGGTACTCGGTCACACGCGTCTCGAAGAAATTCTTCTCCTTGCCGAGGTCAATCGTCTCGCTCATCCACG
>CAXTMD010000271.1:5195-6671 GCA_964245035.1 uncultured Chthoniobacterales bacterium | reverse complement strand
CCACTCGCCCGGCGGCCGACCCCCTCGCCTTGTGCCTGCTCCGGCCGCCGGGCGAGTGGGGCGCGGACGTGGCCGTCGGCAGCACGCAGCGTTTCGGCGTGCCGCTGGGCTACGGCGGGCCGCACGCGGCGTACTTCGCGGTGAAGGACGAGTTCAAGCGCATGATGCCCGGCCGTCTGGTGGGCGTTTCCAAGGACAGCAGCGGCAAGTCCGCCTACCGCCTGAGCCTCCAGACCCGCGAGCAGCACATCCGCCGCGACAAGGCCACGAGCAACATCTGCACGGCGCAGGTGCTCCTGGCCGTCATCGCCAGCATGTACGCCGTGTACCACGGACCGGAGGGTTTGAAGGCCATCGCGCGGCGCGTCCACCGGCTGACCGGCACGCTCGCGGCGGGCTTGAAAAAGCTCGGGCTCGAAGTCGGCCCGGAGGCGTACTTCGACACGCTGACCGTGCGCGTCGGCGAGGGCAGCATGGCCGCGGTCGAGGCGGCGGCAGAGGCCAAAGGCGTCAACCTGCGCAAGGTCAGCGCGGACACCGTCGGTGTTTCGCTCGATGAAACCGTGTGCGCCACCGACTTGCAGGACCTCTGGACGATCTTCCATGGCGGCCGGACCGAAGGCTTCGAGCCGCAGGCCGCCGAAGCCGACACGATCCCCGCCACGCTCGCGCGCACGGGCGAGTTCCTGACGCACCCGGTCTTCAACCGCTACCACACCGAGACCGAGATGCTGCGCTACCTGCGCCGGCTGGAGTCGAAGGACCTCTCGCTGACCACGAGCATGATCCCGCTCGGCAGCTGCACGATGAAGCTCAACGCCACGACGGAAATGTTCCCCGTGACGTGGCCGGAGTTCGGGCGGATGCACCCGTTCGCGCCCGCGGCGCAGGCGGAGGGTTACCGCGTGCTCGCGCACACCTTGGAAAAATGGCTCGGTGAGATCACAGGTCTGCCCGCGGTCAGCCTGCAACCCAACGCCGGGTCGCAGGGCGAATACGCCGGCCTGCTCGCCATCCGCGGCTACCAGGAAGGGCGCGGCCAGGGACACCGCAACGTGTGCCTGATCCCGACGAGCGCGCACGGCACCAACCCGGCCAGCGCCGTGATGGCCGGCTACCAGGTCGTCTCGGTAAAGTGCGACAGCCAGGGCAACATCGACGTGGCCGACCTGCGCGCCCGCGCGGAGGCGAACAAAGAGAAGCTCGCGGCACTGATGATCACCTACCCGTCCACGCACGGCGTCTTCGAGGACACGATCAAGGAAATCTGTCAGGTCGTGCACGACGGCGGCGGGCAGGTCTACATGGACGGTGCCAACATGAACGCCCAGGTCGGCCTCTGCCGCCCGGGTGACATCGGCGCAGACGTGGTGCACCTCAACCTGCACAAAACCTTCTGCATCCCGCACGGCGGCGGCGGCCCCGGCGTGGGTCCGATCTGCGCGCGCGAACACCTCGCGCCGTTCCTGCCGGGCC
>CAXTMD010000271.1:0-5095 GCA_964245035.1 uncultured Chthoniobacterales bacterium | reverse complement strand
CCCGGCGTGGGTCCGATCTGCGCGCGCGAACACCTCGCGCCGTTCCTGCCGGGCCACCCGCAGCAGGACGCCTACGCGCTGCCCGGCATCGGCCCGGTGGCGGCGGCCCCGCTCGGCAGCGCGAGCATCCTGGTCATCTCGTGGCTCTACATCGCCATGATGGGCCGCGACGGCCTCGCCGACGCGACGAAGCTGGCCATCCTCAACGCCAACTATATCGCCAAGCAACTGGAGCCGCACTTCCCGGTGCTCTACCGGGGCAACGATGGGTTGGTGGCCCACGAATGTATCCTGGACCTGCGCCCGTTCGAGAAGACGGCCGACGTGAAGGTCGAGGACGTGGCGAAGCGGCTGATGGATTACGGTTTCCACGCGCCGACGGTGTCGTGGCCGGTGACGGGCACGCTGATGGTCGAGCCGACCGAGAGCGAGTCGAAGCCGGAACTGGACCGTTTCTGCGACGCGATGATCGCCATCCACGGCGAGATCCAGGCGGTTGCCAACGGCGAGGCCGACCGCAAGGACAACGTGCTCAAGAACGCGCCGCACACCGCGCAAGCTGTCACGGCCGACGAATGGGCGCACGCCTACCCGCGTTCGCTGGCGGCGTACCCGGCGCGGTGGTTGCGCGAGCACAAGTTCTGGCCGGCAGTGGGCCGCATCGACAGCGTCTACGGCGACCGCAACCTGGTCTGTTCCTGCGTGCCGATGGAAGCGTACGAGGACTAGGAGGGAGACTCGCTTCCCGCTGTGCCTGACGAGATCATTGCCTATCTCGAAATGTGCCGGCGGGAAGGGAGTCGCTTGCGGCGCGGGATGAACTTCAATCTGGACGGCACGCATTCGGTGATCCTGATGTCCGTCCGTCCCGACGCGCCTTATCGGGATCGGTTCGAGGAGGACGGTGCCACCCTGATCTACGAAGGCCACGACCAGTCCAGGACGGTGATCAACCTTGATCCCAAGAAGATCGACCAACCGGCGGCGACTTCCCGCGGCGCGCTGACCCAGAATGGACTTTTCTACCGTGCGGCAGAGCGGTTCAAATCCGGCCAGCGGGACGCCGAGCGGGTGCGCGTTTACGAGAAGATTTCGCCGGCTGTTTGGTCCTACAACGGCGTCTTTCACCTGGTCGACGCCTGGCAGGAGGAGGACCAAGAGCGCAAGGTGTTTAAATTCAAGCTCGCCGCAGTGGAGGGGGAGGAAAACTTCACCGTGGTCGCGCCGGCAGACCCTGTACGGCGGCGCCTGATCCCATCGCACGTCAAACTCGCCGTCTGGGAGCGTGATGGTGGTAAGTGCGTGGTGTGTGGCGCGACCGAGGGACTCCATTTCGACCACGACCTGCGCCGCTCGAAGGAACGCTCAGCCGTCGTGGCCAAAAACGTCCGACTGCTTTGCGTTCATCACCGTTTGTAGAACGATGCCGGTGAGTTCCACGGAGCGCCGCCTGGCATCGGTTGTAGAGACCCTCGCTCCGCCTGCCGCGTTACGGGAGGTGGGTTGGGAACAGACAAAGAAGGGGAAGCGTGCAGCGGGCAACCGGCCTCCCATTACGCGGCAGGCGGAGCGCCTGCCCTACAATTCCAGAACAGACAGGTGCAGGGCAGCAACGTTCGCCGCGTTGTAGCTCGCCGGCCCGCCGCCGGCAGCCGCCGTGTAGCGTTCATTGCTTTGCAGGTAGCTCATATTGCGGCTGCACTCATCTTCCGAAAGGCGCAGTTCGTACGGTTTGCCAGCGTCCAGATCTACCCGAACGGCGGAGGAAAGATCGAACCGCTGCCAGTCGCCGGATTGCGGCATGACGAGGTACCCGGCAGCCACCGTTTCACCCGCACCGGCCGCCCGGACCTCTAATCGTTTGACGGCGCAGGTGATGCCGGTGTTCACCGGGCCGGACCCGTTGGAAAACTCCGCGCGCACGAGGTAGCTGCCGCGCTGATCCACCGTGAACGAACCGGTGACCAACTCATCGCCGGGTTGCCCCCAGTCCTCGAAGTGGTGGCCACCGACCAGTTCGCCGCCGCGACCGCGCAGGGTAGCCGCCGGGAACACCCGCGTCTGCTCCGGCGCACGGTACGCACACGCGGACGTGGGATGGGACACGTTGCCCGTCTGCAAATCTACCGCCGCGACGCGGTAGCAGCTCACCGTTTGCGCGTGCAAACCCGAATCAGGGTCGCTCCACGTCATCTGCCGGATTCCTTGCACGCAGAGTTGCCCGTCGCGGTAGATGTCGAACGCCACGCTCATGGGGTCGTCGTGTTCGTAGCGCAGTTCCAGACGGTCACCCGCGGGTTGCACCCCGCCGTCCCGCCAGCGCGGCGGCAGCGGCGCGCACAGGCTGCGCTCGTCGCGCACGTCCACGAGGCGCAACGAGGGCACGGCGCCCGCCCCCAGCCGGATAGGCGCTTGCAAATAGATATCCCAAATATTGTCCGGTTCGAGGCCACTGGCGCCGACGAAGCCGCCACCCACCGGCTTCCCGTTGAGTTCGGCGCGCGCCACCGCGCAAACATCTCCCTCCGCCAACCCGCTTCCGGGCGGGAGGTGCACGCGCACACGGTTCCGCGTGCCACAGAACGCGAAATCCTGCCACTCGATCCGGTCGCTGCCCGCGAAAAGGTCGTGGCGCATCCACGCCGTGACGAACGGCCGGAACCGGATACCTTCCCACGAAGTCTCCAGGCCGAACGCCACGTCCTGCACGGTCGACAGATAACCCGCCACCGACCAGAGCTGACGGCGGGAGTTGACCACCGGACCCACGCGCGGGCCACTCTTCACCTCCGCCCGGCCGCTCACGAAGTCGTAGTTCTCCATGTTGGAGAGGTTCGCCGCCGCGTGGTCCATCAGGGAACGCACCCCGGCGTCGACGGCGGCGGCGTGGCCTGCCTGCCGCGCCGCGCGCACCCAGTACGCCGTGACAAACGGCCAACTGCCCTGGTTATGGTAGATCGGCACGGTGCGCTCCAGTGGCCACGCCACCGGCGGACCGAAAGGCCCGCTCGGATAACGCTCCAAAACTGAGAGAGCCTGCTGTTCGTCCGCCAGTCCGCACAGGATCGCCAGCGCCGAGCCGAGCAGATCGTAGCGCCGCGCGTGCACGCTGTCGCTGACCCCATCGTCGGAGAGCAGGTAGGTGCTGTAGAGGCCGCTCCCCTCGTCCCAGAACCGGCGGTTGACCGCCTCGCGCAGTTCGCCCGCCCAGGCCGCGTAGCGCGCGTGGTCCTCGGAGTGACCTAGCCGGTCGGCATATTCCGCCGCGCGCCCCAGCGCAAAGTAATAGGCCGCGTTGACCGAGAGCGCCTTGGACACCGCGACCGTGAGCACATCCGTGCGCGTCCAGGCCGGGTACGTCTGCTCGCGCCAATCCAGAAAAGACTGCTCGCCGCGGTACAAACCCTCCACCGGGTCGAACACCAGCCGCCGGTCCTGCTCGACCGTGCCGCGCAGGGCAGGGTAAACCTCCGCCAGGAACTCCTCGCGCTCGGTCCCGGCAAGGTGCTTGAGCGTCGCGTGCACGCCCAGCGCCCAGACCACCCGGTCCGTGGAAACGGGGTAGCTGCCGCCCGAACCCGTGTCCTGCACGATCTGTTCCTCCACGCCGCCGCGCACCGACGCCTTGCGCGCCGACGCCTTGAACAACAGCGAACGGACCGCGCGCGGCGGGTCGAACCCCGCCAGCGCCAGGTCCAGCGCGTAGGCGAGGTCGCGTGTCCAGACGTACGGCCACAGTTCGCCGGTCTGAAACGCCTCGATGCGCAACGGCCTGCCCCCGTCGTAGGAAGGATCGCTGATCTGCGCCGCCGAGTTGGCGTGCGCCTCGGTGACCGCCAGCGCGTACAACCCATCGAAGAGCACGTTGCCCGTGCGCACGACGGCGTGCCCGGGGAGTTCGGAAAACGTGGCTTGCCCGTCCAGCGTCCGGTGGCCGCGGAGTTCCGCCGTCGTCGTGAGCCGGTAGGTGCGCCGCGCGCCGTCGCCGAGCAGTTCCATCGGAGCAGGTTCCACGCGCCGAACATGGGGAGAAGCGCCAGCCGAGTCCACTGAAAACGGCCGCCGGAACCGCTTGACCCGGAACTCGTCCACAGGTGACCTTTGCCCAGCCCGCCGCCCCCATGAGAATCCTCCCCTTTCCCCTGCTCGTCGTCATCCTGATCTGCGTGTGGCGCGTCCCGGTTCTGGCTGTGGCCCCCGGGGCGACCGGCCCGGCGCAGGCCAAGGTCGAGGCGCTTTTTTCCACGATCATCGCGGGCGATGACAGCAAGGCGTTCGACGGGTTGCTGGCGGGCACGGTGATCGCCGAGCGGCAATCGGGGGCGGCCTACACCCTGCGCAGCCAACTGGAGAACGGCACGCGCGTCTACGGCCGGCCGGTCGGCTTCGACCTGGTGGAGGAAAAAACCTTTGGCCCCTCGCTGGTGCGCTTCGTGTACATCCTACGGTTGGAGAAGTATCCGCTCGTCTGGGAGTTTTTCTTCTACAAGAGTGGTGACGCGTGGCAACCCATCGAGGTGCGTTTCAACGACGCGCTCGCGCCGTTCAAGTTTGACCGTCCGACCGCCGTGAGCGCGGAAACGCCGACGCCCTGAGAAGCTGCCACAGGCCGCAGCGCGGCCGTTCGTCCTCACCCGGCCGGGTGGGTGATGGATGCGGGAGCCTCCTTGGAGTTGTCGCCGCGCCCGCCTGGATGAGTGATGTGTTTGCGCGGCGGCGTCCGGGCCGGTTTGGCGTTGTTCGCGTCCTGATCCTGCGCGCCGGGCTTCTGGGTGATGCAGCCGACGACGAGCGTGGCCGTCAGCAACATCCCCGCCGCCAACACGGCGCGTGTACGGTAGAAAGCGGCTCTGGTTTGCATGGTGCTTGGAACCTCCGGCGAAGAACGGCGGCGATCCTACGTCGAAAACTCGCTTGGACGCAAGCATTTAAAGCGCACCAGACCTCACAAATCCATCCGCGGCTCCATCTGGCCGAGCATCGCCTGGAAGTCGGGGCGTCCGCGCAGGGCACCCCACGCCGGGTCGTAGCGCAGCTGTCCGTAGTCGGGTCCGCTCGGCAGGTTCTTCAAACCGATCAGGCCGTCCATGGCGGC
>CAXTMD010000270.1:0-6676 GCA_964245035.1 uncultured Chthoniobacterales bacterium | reverse complement strand
GGCGGACACCGTTTACGAACGCGTGACCGGCGGTCAGCTCGCGTGGAACCCGTCGGCCGCCGCGATCAACGCCCGCCACCAGCGCTGCCTCGTGCGCGCCCGCGAATCTCTCCTGGCCGCCCGCGAGGCCCTCGCGGCGGCTTCCTCGCCGGAGTTCGTCGCGTTGGACCTGCGCGCGGCGCTCGACGCGGTCGGCGAGGTGGTCGGCGGCGTGGACACCGAGGAAATCCTGGGAAAGATTTTCTCCACGTTCTGCATCGGCAAATGACCTCTGCCCTGTACCGCCGGGTTCTCCGGCCACTCTTCTTCCAACTCGACGCCGAGACGGCGCACCACCTGGCGATGTCGACCCTGGTCCTCGCCGAGCGGCTGCGTTTCCCTCTGGGATTGATCCACACCCTCGCCGGCGCGCGGCGGGACCCGCGCCTGGAGCGCACCGTCTTCGGGGTACGCTTCCCCAATCCGGTCGGGCTCGCCGCCGGCTTCGACAAGAACGGCCTCGCACTGGCGGCTTGGGAAGCGCTCGGGTTCGGCTTCGTGGAAGCGGGCACACTGACCGCGCAGGCGCAGCCCGGCAACCCGCGGCCGCGCATCTTCCGCGTGCCGCAGGCCCGCGGGCTCATCAACCGGCTGGGCTTCAACAACGGCGGGGCCGACGCTGCGGCGGCGCGGTTCGCGGCGTTGCGCGCGGCGGGCCGCTGGCCGTCGATCCCGGTGGGCATCAACCTCGGCAAATCCAAGGCTACCCCGCTCGAACGCGCCACGGAAGACTACGTCGAGTCGCTGGGCAAGCTGCACGCGCACGGCGATTATTTCGTGCTCAACGTCTCCTCGCCGAACACTCCGGGCCTGCGCACGCTCCAAGGCCGCGACGAACTCGACGCCCTCCTGCGCGCCGTGCAGGCCAAGAACCGTGCGCTGCCCACGCCGCGCCCGATGCTCGTCAAGATCGCGCCGGACCTCGGTTTCGAGCAGATCGAGGAAGTGCTCGGCCTCGCCCAAGCACACGCGCTGGTCGGCATCGTGGCGACGAACACCACGGTCGCCCATTCCTCGCTGCCGCCCGGTGTGCCGAAGGAGCAGGGCGGGCTCAGCGGTGCGCCGTTGCGAGCGCGTTCGACGGAGGTCGTGCGTTTCCTGGCCGCACGCACGCCGCTGCCGATCATCGCGGTGGGCGGGGTGTCCGACGCAGCAAGCGCGCGGGAGAAACTCGATGCGGGCGCGGCGCTCGTGCAGCTCTACACCGGTTTTGTCTACGGTGGTCCGACGACCGTGCCGGAAATCTGCGCGGGTCTCTGAAAAATTTAGCGCGTCACGCCGGGCGGCACGATTGGTGTGCTCGGACCCGACAACGTCGCCTCGCCCTCGCTGCTCGCCACGCTGCCCGTACCGCGGGTGTCGATGGACTGCCCGCCCGGCGCGCCGATGCCCGGACTCGGGATGCCCGTTGGCGCAGGCCCGATGGGATCGCGCTGGTCGGCCGCGTAGCCGCCCCCGCTCTGCTGGCAACCCGCGGCCAAGCCGCCCAGGACCAAGGCCAGACCGCCCATCCCCCAACCGGTGAAATGCTTTGTGAAGTTCATAGTGCGCCTCCGTGCAGAGAACGTTCTAACCGTCCTCCCGCCGTTTTGACAATCATTTGATTTCGTAGCCGGCTGCCCGCAAGGCATCGGTCACCCGCGCCTTCGCGCCGGTGTCGATCGGATCGCCGTGGCCAACGATCAGACGGTCAAAGTCCCACTCCAGCATCCGTGCCAGCGACGAGCGCAGCGCGCCCTTGTTCTTGACCGTCAGCCGCATCGAGCGCGCCATGCCCGGGTCGTGCTTGGCCCCCACCGCCAAAAACATCAGCGCGTGGGTCCACTTCGGTGCACTGGGCCCGAAGTTGAAAAACAAGTCGGCCACGATCAGCGTGCGCGAAGGCGGGTGAAAGACGACGTGCTCCTTCATGCTGGGCACGCCGTCGAGGATCTGCACCTCCACTTCCTCGTGCCAGTCCGGTTGGTTGACCAGCGCCCCCGTCGGGAAGCCGACGAGTTCCGAGAATCCCTGCGGGGCGAGGTACTCCGCCTCCGGGAACGCCGCCCGGCCTTCCTTGGCGAAGGTCTCGTGGCGCATCATGGTCTCCACGATCCAGCGCGGCCGGCCCAGCGCCCGGATCGCCGCCACGTCTTCCGGCGTGAAGGGACCGGTCGAATGGATGACTAGGTCGCCCGAGCCGAGCCGCAGCACCGTCACGTTGCGGTTGAGGTCCGCCCCGAGCAGGTGCAGCGGATAGCGCAGCAGCCAGAGGTTTTCGGCGAGGCGCTGCACGCCGTTTATTCCTCCGCGAGGGTGTCGATGCGCTCGGCCAGTTGGAAGTCGAGTTCCGTCAGGCCGTTCTTGTTGTGCGTGTACACGCTGAGCTTGACCCGGTTGTAGCGGATGTCGATGTCGGGGTGGTGCTCCTGCTCCTCGGAGATTTCTGCCACGAGGTTCACGAAGTCGATTGCCGCCGTGAAGTCGTCGAACTCGAAGGTGCGTTCGATGCGTTTTTTGTCGGTCTCCCATTCGGGAACTTTTTTGAGCGCGGTCTTGATTTCCGCGGCGTCGAGAAGGTCAGCCATAAGAAAAGGTCAGGTGTGTGAGGTGCTTCCAATTCGGTCGTTCTACGTGTCCCGACCGTCCGGAGATGGCAGAAATAGCACCGCCGAAACGGAACGCAAATTTTCGTCGCGACGAACCGCCGCCGCCGCGCTACGGTGTTTTCGCGAAACCCGAGTTTCCCCACCTGCTTACTTCCCGCTTCCCATGACCACCCGCGGCAAAATCTACAGCAACATCGTTGAAACCGTCGGCCGCACCCCGCTCGTGCGGCTCAACCACGTGACCGCCGGCCTGGACGCGACGATTGCGGTCAAATGCGAGTTTTTCAACCCGCTCGGCAGCGTCAAGGATCGCATCGGCATGGCGATGATCGAGGCCGCCGAAGCCGCGGGCAAGCTGCACGCGGACAGCGTGATCGTGGAGCCGACCAGCGGCAACACGGGCATCGCGTTGGCCTTCGTGTGCGCGGCCAAGGGCTACAAGTGCATCCTGACCATGCCCGAAACGATGAGTCTGGAGCGCCGCACGCTGCTGGCCATGCTCGGGGCCAAGCTCGTGCTGACGCCCGGCGCAGAAGGCATGAAGGGGGCCATCGCCAAGGCGCAGGAGATCGTCGGCAACACGCCAGGGGCGTTCATGCCGCAGCAGTTCAACAACCCGGCCAATCCGGAGATCCACCGCAAGACGACGGCCGAGGAGCTTTGGGAAGATACCGACGGCCAGATCGACATCTTTGTCTCCGCGGTCGGGACCGGCGGCAGCCTCACCGGCACGGCGGAAGTGATCAAGGGGCGCAAACCGGACTTCAAGGCGATTGCGGTCGAACCGAAAGATTCTCCCGTCATCGCGCAGACCTTGGCCGGCGAGCCGGTCAAACCCGGTCCGCACAAGATCCAGGGCACCGGCGCGGGCTTCGTGCCGAACAACCTGCACCTCAACATCGTGGACGAGGTCATCTCGGTGTCCAACGACGACGCGTTCGCGATGGCGCGTCGCCTGGCCAAGGAGGAAGGCATCCTCGCCGGGATCAGTTCGGGGGCCAACGTCCACGCGGCCATCGAGGTGGCCAAGCGTCCGGAAAACAAAGGGAAACTGATCGTGACGGTGGCCTGCTCGACCGGCGAGCGTTACCTGAGCACCCCGCTGGCCGCTGAGGCGCGCGCCGAGGTGGGAGGTTAGCGAAAAGGCGGGTAGGCCGCGGAGCCAGAGAAAGGGTTTGCCGCGCGGGGATTGTTCTTTATCTTCTGCCTCCCCTGCTGCCGTTGACCCTTCATCGTCTCCTTCGCTGTGAGTAAGACTCCTATTTTCCGCAACGAAACCGCCACGCCGTCGCCAACCGATCCGGGCGGCCCCGGCCTGCCGCGGACGGGTCCCGACTTGTTGCTGGAGAGCAGCGCGGCGTGGGAAAAATACAAGTTCATCGTCCTCGGCGCGGTGGCGTTGCTCGTGCTCGCGCTCGTCGGCTCCGAGCTTTACCGCAGCGGCCAGGAGCGCAAGGCCGTGGCCGCCAGCGCGGCGTTGGATGGGGCGAAGACCATCGGCGAGTACCAGAAAGTGATCGACACCTACCCGGGCACGCTGGCCGCTGGGAACGCGTATCTGCTGATGGCGCGCGAGCAGGCCGAGGCGAAGGATTTCGCCGGGGCGGCGGCGACCTGGCAGACGTTCGCGGACAAATACCCGAAGCATCCCGAGGCCGGGGCCGCGTGGCTGGCCCACGGCAACGCCCTGGAGGCGCAGGGCAAGCTGGACGAAGCGCGCGCGGTTTATCAGCAGGTGGCGACGAGCCGCGCCAGCGACTACGCGGCTCCACTCGCCCGGCTCAGCGAGGCAGCGCTGCTCACCGCACAACGGAAACTCGACGATGCGAAACGCGTGTACGAGAACATCGTGGCCACCTATCCCAACAGCCTCGCAGCGCAGGAAGCTAAAGAAGAGATGCGCTACCTGAACGCGCTGCCGCCCGCCGGCGCGCCGCCTCCTACCCCGACGCCTGCACCGTCGCCGGTGGCGAGCGTTGCTCCGGCCGTGCCTGTGGTGATCCCGGCCCCAGCGGCTACGCCCGTTGCATCCGTCGCGCCAACTCCGACGGCGAGTGTGTTGCCGGAGGTTCCCGCACCGACCCCGACGTCTGCGTCGAGTCCGGCGGCGCAGTAACTCCCAGAGGCGCGCAGGTTACAAGGCGGGCGCAGGTTGTTGAGCCTGCACGCCTGTCCAGGATGGTTAAAATGCCTCGGTACGATCCACCGGCGCTCTCTCCTTCTGTCATCTTGAGGCGAGTGCAATGAGGCGAAGGATCTCGCCGGAAGGTACACACGTGCCGCCTGCGAAACGCTGGAGCGGAGGAATGGCCGTTCAAGCCAAAGGTGAAGGGCAAGCGAGTACCCTGCGGCGAGGTCCTGCGGTTCGTTGCACTCGCCTCAGGAGGACAGAGGAAGCAGGCGAACGCTGTTGAGCACCTTGAAACTGGTGCAACTGCCGGTTCGGGTTACGAGGACGTGACGTGGCCGATTGGTGCGCTGTCTCAAAAGCAGCCAACCCCTCTACCCCAACGCAGGCTGCTGCTCGCCGCCGAGCAACCCGGGCGGCATCGTCGTTTCCAGTCGGGCGTTCTCCGCAGTTGGTGGCTCCACAGCTGTCGGCGTTGCCCGCGGACGGATCGTCAACTCTCCCTGGAAACATCCGCCCTTTTCCACCGTGAACCCGGTGGCATCCACCGCTCCGTCGAGCGAGCCACTCTTGAAAATGGTCACGTGGCTGTCGGAGATAATCTGCCCGGTCATGGCGCCATGTACCTCGACGCTCGACGCCCGGATCGGCCGCGAGAAGATGACCTCAGACCCTTTTTCGACGGTCAACTGCCCGGCCTCCAGACTTCCGTAAAGGCGACCCTGCACCCGTACCGTCACCTTGCCCGGACACGTCAGGTTTCCGCGCATCTTGCCGTGGAGCGTCGCCTGTTCGCAGACGATCTTGCTGCTGCTCAGGTCCCCCTTGGGGCCGAGGAACAACGTTCCACGTGTCTGGATATTGCGGCTGAAGCTGCCGTTGATCTTGTAGTCCTGCAGGTCGATGTACGCCCCGCACGCCTTGCAGGTCGTAGACTGGGCCGAGCTGCTGATTTCGTGCCACGAGGAACACTCGAAGCAGTGCGCCACACGTGTCTTCGGTTTGCTGTTGAGCAAGCCGCCGAACATCTCGCGCAGCCCCCCACCCGCGGCTGGGGCAACCGGTGCGCTCGCCACCGGTTGCGCAGGTTCGCGCGGCGCGGAGGCAGACGGCCGGGCAACGACCGGGGCCGGTGGCGTGACCGCAGCCGGCGCGCTGGCGAGCACGGCCGGGGTGATGGCGAAGTACTCGCTACACTTTCGGCAGAAGGTGGATTTCGCCATCGCCGGTTCCTGCTGCTCCGCCTGACAATGCGGGCAGCGAACCGTGACTTTCTGGATGGGTTTGGACACAGGAATCGGGTTACCAGCATTCGCGCAGCCTCACCCGGGCTGCCACTCCAACCAAAAAATTTGGGGACTGCCCCGGAGGACAGTCCCGCCTCAAACGAACGTCAAAGCGGCGTGCCTCAGCGGCCGCCGGCCGTGAACGTCGCCTCGCCGTTCGGCGCGGGCTTCGGAGCCGAGCTCTTGTTGGAAGTCACCTCGGATTTCCCCACGAACGTCGCTCCCTCCTCGATCACGAGGCGCGTCGCCTTCAGATCACCGACGAGGTGCGCGCGCGCCTTGAGTTCGCAACGCTCACCCACCGTGATGTTGCCGTTGACCTTGCCGAGCACGGTCACGCTCTTGGTCTTGATCTCGCCGCGGATGTCCGCGTTCTCGCCGACCGTGAGCACGCCGTCGCTGCTGATCTCGCCTTCGATCTTGCCGTCGATGACCAACTCGTTGGTGAACTTGATGTTCCCTTTGATCTCAACGTCTTTGGAAAGGATGTTTTTGTTCGGATTCTCAGGCATAACGGGCGCTCTTTCGGGTACTTTGGGTTTTTCGTAATTGAAGGAAGCTCGCGGCGGCACGGCCGCGAGGGGAGGAGCGGCAACCGCAGTCACCGGTGCGGGGGCTTCTTCCACAAAAGACTC
>CAXTMD010000269.1:3585-6713 GCA_964245035.1 uncultured Chthoniobacterales bacterium | reverse complement strand
GGCCATCGGCGAGCAACTGGGCGTGCCGACCCGGTCCCTTTCTCCCGAGGAGGCAGCCGGACACTTTGGTCCGCTGGCCGCGTGGATCGCGGGCAACGGCCCGGCGTCCAGTGCCCGGACCCGGGAGCGACTCGGCTGGGCACCGCAACAACCCAGTCTGATCCGAGACATCAGTCAGCCGGAGTATTACCGCTGACCTCCTGTG
The DNA here is from genome assembly GCA_964245035.1 of uncultured Chthoniobacterales bacterium. GTDB lineage: Bacteria > Verrucomicrobiota > Verrucomicrobiia > Chthoniobacterales > SZAS-18 > CAHJWO01. The sequence goes on along the minus strand of CAXTMD010000269.1, from coordinate 6,508 downwards.
GTGGCTGACAAGGTGAACCCGGCTCCGTTGGCCCGAATCTTTGAGGGACAGGCAACGGCAGGCTCACGTGCGTTGTCGGTTGCAAGGCCAGTTCTCTCACAGGCTCTGAATCGTGGAACCAGGATGGTTTCAAACGACGGCATGTCGGCAGTTTATCGTGGGTGGCATGATCCAGTGCAAGGCACGCATCCGTCCGTGGACGCATGCCTTGCAAATCCTTTGACCCTTACCGGGATCAACAAGTTTTCGGCTGCCGATTCCGCTATGGCACCCGTTGCCAACCGGGGCTCAAACGACTTCCGGCAGTCCGTCGAGGAGTTTGTCTGTTGTGATGGGATAGTCACGCACGCGCACGCCAGTGGCGTTGTAGATCGCGTTGGCAATGGCCGCCCCCACCCCGCACAGCCCGAGTTCGCCTACGCCCTTGGCCTTCATCGGCGAGGACATCGGGTCCACCTCGTCCAGGAAGATCACTTCCTGGTGCGGGATGTCGGCGTGGACCGGCACCTCGTATTGCGCCAGGTCGTGGTTGACGAAGAAGCCGAGCCTCTTGTCCACCGCGAGTTCCTCGCTGAGTGCCGCACCCGCGCCCATGACCATCGCCCCGATGACCTGGCTGCGCGCGGCCTTGGGGTTGAGGATGCGCCCGGCGGCACAGACCGCGAGCATCCGGCGGATGCGGGTCTCACCGGTGAAGGCATGCACCGCCACCTCCACGAAGTGCCCGGCGAAGGTCGATTGCTGGTACTTCTTGGCGAGGTCGCCGTACTCGATGCCATCCTCGGCGGAGAGTTCTTTGTCGCTGGCGGCTTCGCCGAGCGGGAAGCTGCGTTCCCCGGAGCGCACGTGGCCGTCGGTGAACTCGGTGGCCGCCGGGTCTAGGCCGAGCTTCTGGGCAATCGCCTCACGCAGCTTGGTGCAGGCGGCGTAGACGCCGGCGGTGGAGTTGTTGGCTCCCCACTGGCCGCCCGAGCCCGCCGAAACCGGAAAGCTCGAATCGCCCAAGCGCACGACGATCTTGTCCAGCGGCAGCCCCATCATCTCGGCGGCGGTCTGCGCGATGATCGTGTAGGTGCCAGTGCCGATGTCGGTCATGTCGGTTTCCACTGTCACCACGCCGTCACGGTTTAGCCGCACCCGCGCCGCCGACTTGGTGAGCTGGTTGTTGCGAAAGCCCGCCGCCACGCCCATGCCGACCAGCCATTGGCCTTCCCGCGCCTGGGCAGGCTTGGGGTTGCGTTTGTTCCAGCCAAACTTTTCCGCTCCCTGGCGCAGACATTGCACGAGCCGGCGTTGGGAGAACGGACGCTCCGGCTTCTCGGGATCGACTTGGGTGTCGTTGAGGACACGGAACTCGACGGGGTCCATCCCCAGCTTCTCAGCCATCTCGTCCATCGCCATCTCCAAGGCCATCAGGCCCGGGGCCTCGCCGGGCGCACGCATGGCGTTGCCTTCGGGCAAGTCGAGGACCGCCAGCTTCATGAAGGTCAGGCGGTTGGCCCCTGCGTAGAGCAGCTTGGTCTGCGACACAGCAGTTTCGGGTCGACCGTTGGGCAGGTTGCCCGACGTGCTCTCGTGCGCGATGGCGGTGAGCTTGCCGTCCTTTTCCGCACCCAAACGGATGCGCTGGATGGTCGCGGGCCGGTGCGTAGTGTTGTTCGGCATCATGGGGCGGGTAAGCGCCACCTTGACCGGGCGACCCGCCGCCTTGGCTCCGAGGGCCGCCAGCACGGCATCGGCGCGCAGGAACAGCTTGCCGCCGAAGCCCCCGCCGACGTAGGGGGAGATCAGCCGGACGTTTTCCGGAGGCAGACCGAGTGTCGTGGCGAGGTCGCGCTTGCCCCAGGCGATCATCTGGTTGGAGGTCCAGACGGTCAGCTTGTCGCCGTTCCACGTCGCGAGGGAAGCGTGGGGCTCCATCATCATGTGGCTCTGGTCTGGCGTGGTGTATTGCTCGTCGAGCGTGACCGGCGCGATCTTGAAAGCCCCCTCGAAGTCGCCGACTTTGTCCACGGGACCCGCGCCGCTGCCTTCGCTGCTGTCACCGCCTTTGAGCGGAGCGTTCGGCGCTTCGGTGGCGAGATCGAACTTTCCCTGCACCCGCGCATAGCCGACGCGGATCAGGCTGGCGGCAGCCCGGGCCTGCTCAAACGTCTCGGCCACGACCAACGCGATGGCCTGGTGGTAGTGCACGATCTCCGGGCCGCCGAAGAGGGAAGCAATGTTCATCTTCGAGAGCGGCAGCTTGGGCAGGTCGAGCGTGGAGACGATTGCCAAGACGCCCGGAGCGGCTTTGGCGTTGTCCAGGTCCAGGCCGGAGATGCGCCCCTTAGCGATGGCGCTGCCAAGGATGAAGCCGTAGGCGGGGTTGGCCACCACGTCATGCCGCTCGTAGGCGTACGGGGCGGTGCCGGTGGTTTTGAGCGGACCGTCGATGCGGTCGGTCGCTTTGCCCACGACCTTGAGCTGGTCGATGGGATTCTGGCCGGCGGGAGAGTCAAATTTCATAAAGTTAGATCCCGGTTCAGGCTTTCGCATCTTTGGCCTCGGCAAGCACGGCAGCGAGCGTGCGTTCGACCAGTTTGACCTTGAAGGCGTTGTCTTCCGTGGGCTTGGCCCCCGCGAGCAGCTTGGCCGCCGTCGCCTTGGCACCGTGCGGTAGTTCCTTTTCTGCCTGTTCCAGCCGCCAGGGCCGGGGCGCGATGCCGCCGATGGCCACCTGTCCCGTGCCGTCCGGCTGCACGATGGCGGCCACAGAGACCAGCGCGTAAGCGTAGGAAGCGCGGTCGCGCACCTTGTGGTAGAGCTGCGCGCCGCCGACCGGCGGGGGCAGCGTGACACCCGTGATGAGTTCGCCGCGCTCCAGCACGTTGTCGAACTGCGGCGTGTCGCCGGGCAGACGGTAGAAGTCGCCCAGCGGGAT
>CAXTMD010000269.1:0-3575 GCA_964245035.1 uncultured Chthoniobacterales bacterium | reverse complement strand
GACGGTTTCCACGCTCGCGCCGAGCACCCGCATCGCCACGGCCATGTCGCCAGGGTAGGTCGCAATGCAGGCGTCACTCGTGCCGATGATGGCCAAGCTCCGGCTAACCCCGCCGATGGCCGGGCAGCCGCTGCCGGGCACCCGTTTGTTGCATGCTTGAGCCGTGTCGTAGAAATAGGGGCAGCGGGTGCGTTGGAGCAGGTTGCCCGCGGTGGTGGCCTTGTTGCGCAACTGGCCCGAGGCACCTGCGACGATGGCGCGCGAAAGCACGCCGTAGTCGCGCCGGATGCGTTCATCGGAGGCGAGCGCTGTGTTGCGGACCAACGCGCCGATGCGCAGGCCGCCCTCCGGGGTGGGCTCGATCTTGTCCAGGCCCAGACCGTTCACGTCGATCAGGTGCGTGGGCGTCTCGATCTGGAGCTTCATCAGATCGAGCAGGTTGGTGCCGCCCGCGATGAACTTGGCGTTGGGCGTGCGTGCCACCGCCGCGGCGGCTTCGGCGGGCGACTTGGCACGTTCGTAGGTAAAAGGCTTCATGCGTGGGCGGGCTCGTGGGGCTGACCGGCGACTTGCGTGATGGCTTCGACGATGTTGGAGTACGCGCCGCAACGGCAGATGTTGCCGCTCATGCGCTCGCGGATTTCAGAGTCGGTGAGTTGAGGTCGGACGGTAAGATCGCCCGTGACGTGGCTCGGAATGCCCGCCTTGATTTCGCGCAGCATCGCCACGGAGGAGCAAATCTGGCCGGGCGTGCAGTAGCCGCACTGGTAGCCGTCGCACTTGACGAACGCCTTCTGCATAGGGTGCAGGTTCTCCGGCGTGCCGAGGCCCTCGATGGTCGTGATCTCGTCGCCCTGGTGCATGACCGCGAGCGAGAGGCAGGCGTTGATGCGCTGGCCACCGACCATCACGGTACACGCGCCGCACTGACCGTGGTCGCAGCCTTTCTTGCTGCCGGTCAGGTGAAGGTGCTCGCGCAGGGCGTCGAGGAGCGTGGTACGCGTGTCGAGTTCCAACTCGCGCGCCTGACCGTTGACGTTCAGCGAAACCTTCGCCAGGACGGTCGGCTCGGCCGTCTCGCCCATGGTCGTGGCGGCCAGGGCCTGCCCTCCCCTGCCGATGGGCGGCACCATCGTGGCAGCCACGGCGGCGGCAGTTCCCAACAGGAACTTGCGCCGGCTCAGTTCAAAGCCGTCCGAGGCTTCGGACGCGTGGTTTTCTCCGGTCGGTTCGTTTTTCATGGAGTTTCTTTTTGTGAGCGTTGGTTCCTGCTTCGGGGGGTTGCTACGGTCAGCCGCCGTACTGCTCGTCGCTCACCGGTTCCATCCAGGTGGCATCCTTGCCGTCGAGCTTTTCCACGATGGCCACGTGGGTCAGCGCCGTGGTCGCCGTCCCACCATGCCAGTGCTTCTCGTCGGGCGCAAAACAGACGATGTCGCCCGGCTGGATGTCTTCCCGCTCTCCCCCCTCGCGCTGGACCCAGCCGCGCCCCGCCGTGACGAGGAGCGTCTGGCCGAGCGGATGGGTGTGCCAGTTCGTGCGGGCCCCGGGTTCGAAGGTGACGGTCGCGCCGGACAAACGCCCGGGCTCCTCCGCCTTGAAGGGAGCGTCCACTCGCACCGTGCCCGTGAAATATTGCGCCGGTCCTTTGGCGGACGGCTGGCTGCCACTTTTCGAGATTTTCATGAGGTCATTCTATGGTTTGGAAAACGGGCGGCGGTCAGGGTTGCACGGGCTGCTTGAAGACTTCTTTCGCCACGGTAACCGCAGACATGGTCCGGGGCCAACCACAGTAGAAAGCCAGGTGGATGATGGCCTCGGTGAGTTCGGTTTCCGTCACCCCGTTCACCCACGCCCGCTGGAGGTGGCCGGTGAGCTGTTCCGTGTTGCCGCCCGCGATGAGGGCCGCGACCGTGACCAGGCTGCGGTCGCGTTTGGAGAGTTCAGGGCGCTCCCACACGTCGCCGAAGAGGACTTCGTCGGTGAGTTGGACGAGCTTGGGCGAAAAGTCGCCGATGGCTTTCTGCGCGGCGGAAGGTTCTTTGTTCATGTTCGAGTTTTTCTACGGTGTTGAGGGAAATTAGCGGTCCACCATCTTCTCCGAGGACTCGCCGTAGCGGTGTCCCTGCACTTCGATCTTGGCGGCGGCTTCCTCCATGTCGCGGAGGTCTTCCGGGGTCAGTTCGACCTCGGCCCCGCCGACGTTTTCCTGGAGGCGGTGCAGCTTCGTGGTGCCCGGGATCGGCACGATCCAGGGTTGCTGGGCCAGCACCCAGGCCAGGGCCACCTGCGCGGGCGTGGCCTGCTTCTTCGCGGCAATCTGGGCCACCAGATCGACCACGGCCTGGTTCGCCTTGCGCGCTTCGGGCGAGAAGCGCGGCACGGTGTTGCGGTAGTCGCTCTGATCAAAGGACGTGTTCTCGTCGATCTTGCCCGTGAGGAAGCCCTTGCCCAGCGGGCTGAAGGGTACGAAGCCGATGCCGAGTTCTTCCAGCGTGGGAAACGTCTTGGTTTCCGGCTCGCGCCACCAGAGCGAATACTCGCTTTGTAGGGCCGCGACGGGCTGCACGGCGTGGGCCTTGCGGATCGTGTTCGCACCGGCCTCCGAGAGCCCGAAGTGCCGCACCTTGCCCGCCTGGATCAATTCCTTGACGGCCCCGGCCACGTCCTCGATGGGCACGGCGGGATCGACGCGGTGCTGGTAGAACAGGTCGATGTAGTCGGTTCCCAAGCGTTTCAGGGAAGCCTCGGCCACTTCCTTGATGTGTTCCGGTCGGCTGTTGAGTTTGCCGGTGGGCTTGCCTTCGGCGTCGATGTCGAAGCCGAACTTGGTGGCGATGACGATGCGCTCGCGCCCAGACGAGAACGCTTCGCCGAGCAGAAGCTCGTTGGCGAAGGGGCCGTACATCTCCGCTGTGTCGTAGAAGGTGATGCCCAGATCTACCGCGCCGTGGAGCAAGGCGAGGGCTTGGGTTTTGTCCGTGGCCGGGCCGTAGCCGAAGCTCAAGCCCATGCAGCCCAAGCCGAGGGCCGAGACTTCCAATCCGCCGTTTCCTAGTTTGCGTGTTTTCATCATATTGAGAGAGAAAGTTTGGGATGTTTGTTTTACTGCGGGGCGAGTTCGCCAAACCAGTAGGCGGCGGTCACGCCGCCATCCATGAGGAAGTCGCTGCCGGTGATGAACCCACCGTCCGGGCCCATGAGCAGCGCGCCGACCGTGCCCACCTCGTCGGGAGTACCGGCGCGTCCGGCGGCGCACAGGTCGATCATGCGCCGGTAGCCCGGGCCGCGCGGCCCGTTGAGTTCGTCCTTGGCCAACGGGGTGATGATGATGCCGGGGCTGATCGTGTTGACCCGCGCGCCGCGTTTGCCCCAGCGCACCGCCTCGGCCATGACCCGCAGCGAGTTGCCGCGTTTGGAGAGCTGGTAGGCGTGCAGGGAGTCCGTCACCTGGTCGGGCTGGAGGAAGGGTAGTGCCAGCAACTCCTTCGTCGGCGTGGTGGCGAGCGCCTTGTTTTGTTCGACGGTGAGCGGGGGCAGGCGGTGCCCAGATTGGGCGGCGATCACGACCCCGG
>CAXTMD010000268.1:4286-6757 GCA_964245035.1 uncultured Chthoniobacterales bacterium | reverse complement strand
CACCGGCTCACCGAACTGGTGCGCGAACGGCTGGGAGGACGACTCGACATCCTAGTGGCCAATGCCGGGATCTCCTTCGCCGCGGCCATGGAGGATCACACCGTTGGGAAATTCGACGAACTCTTTGCCACCAACGTGCGCGCGCCGTTCTTTCTCGTGCAGCAGTTGCTGCCGCTCTTCGTCGAGGGGTCGAGCATCATCGTGGTCTCCTCGCTGGCGGCGCACGCGGTGCCAGGCAGTCCTGGGCAGGCGGGCGCGCCGTCGCTGCCCGCGTACGCCGCCACCAAGGGAGCTTTGGACACGCTGGTCAAACACTGGGCTTCCCTCCTGGGTCCTCGTGGCGTGCGGGTCAACGCGGTGGCTCCGGGCGTGATCGCCACCGACATGTCCAACTTCACCAAAACCGAAGGTGGCCAAGCGTTGACGCTCGGCATGCAGGCGCTCAAACGCATCGGCCAAGCGGACGACGTGGCCGATGTCATCGCTTTCCTGGCCTCCGACGCCGCGCGCTGGATCACGGGTGTGACCCTGCCGGTCGACGGCGGCTCCAAGCTCTAAACCCATGAACGCATCCGAACAAACCGCCGCGAACAAAGCCCTGGTGCTGGAGGCATTCGACACGCTTTTCAACCGCCGCGACTACGCGGCCGCCGAGCGGTTCTGGTCGCCAGACTACCTCCAGCACAGCGCCCACATCGCCCCCGGCCGCGAGGGACTCTTCGCGCTCGTGAAAAGTTTGCCTGACACCCTGCGCCACGAGCCGGGCCTCATGGTGGCCGAGGGCGACCTCGTGATCCTGCATGGCCGCTTCTCCGGCTTCGGCCAACCCGTGGCCTGGATCGTGGCCGACATCCTGCGCATCGAGAACAGTGTTCTCGCCGAACACTGGGACGTGATCCAGGACGAGGTCACGCCCGAGCAGTCCCGCAGCGGAGCACCCATGTTCGGCGACACTTTCCCGCAACGCTCGATCCTCCTTGGAACAACGCTCAATGTGTAGACCGAACCATCCGGCCGCATATCGTCCGCAGTGGCTCCTGGTGGTTGGCAAGCGATCCCGGCTCCTCGGTGATGTGCTCATGATCCGACCCGATGGCCGCAACGCGGAAGCATGAAGGCAGTCCCCTTCTGCCACCCGGTTTTCCGGGCGCTCGGCCAAACGCTCTTCCGGCCGCGACTCTGGAATTGTCAGGCCAACAAGGAATTGCTACGCTGACCGCATGAAAGCCGTGCCGGGCACGTTGCAGGAGGGTGGGGCACCGTTCCGATCGACGCATTGGACCGTCGTGCTCTTGGCCGCGCGCAGCCAGTCCGAAGAGGCGGCCCGCGGGGCGCTGGCCAGCCTTTGTCAGACCTACTGGCCGCCGCTCTACACCTTCCTGCGCCGCCGGGGGCGTTCTCCGAGCGAGGCGCAGGATCTGACGCAGGGGTTCGTCGCTCACCTGATCGAGCACAACACCCTCTCTCACGCCACGCCGGAAAGAGGCCAGCTGCGCACCTTCCTGCTCGGCTCCTTGCAGAACTTCCTCGCCAACGAGCACGACCGCACCACGGCCCTCAAGCGGGGCGGCGGCCAGCCCGTCGTCTCTCTGGATGACAATCTCGTCGAGGCGGAGGCCGCGCTGGGCACGGTCGCGCGCGGCGAGGAAAGCCAGGGCTACGACCGCCACTGGGCGGCCAACCTCGTGGGCCGGGCGTGGACGGAGTTGTACCGCGCCCTGGTGGCCGAGGGGAAGAAGGACTGGGCGGAAGCCTTCCGGCCGTTCCTGCTGGGAGGGGCAGCTCCGCTGCCACCGCAGGAAGACGTGGCGGCCAAACTGGGCATGCCCATCGCCACCTTCCGCAACGCGCTTTGGCGGCTGCGCCAGCGCTACCGCGAGAGCATCCGGGCGGAGGTGGCACACACGGTCGCCGACCCTTCCCAGATCGACGAGGAGATGCGCTACCTGCTGCAAGTGCTTCTGTCCTGACCCTGCTCCAGGACTGTCCGAGATTGATCGTGCCTGCCCCTGCTTCCATGAGCAACAAATCCATCCATGTCCCTGTAGATGGTCGGCCGCAGCTCCTTCTAGAACCCGAGTCGGTAGTTCCCACGGAGAGCAACGGCGTTTGTGCGACCTGCTGGCAACCGCTGGTACAAAGTGGCACCGAAGTGATGTGCGTGCACTGCTTGGCGGGGTTTCTCGTCTCGGCGGACGAGAAGCATGATGCCATTACGACGCAGCAGTACGGTCATTTCCAGGTGCTGACTGGCGAGGATGGGCTGCCGCTCGAACTCGGCCGCGGTGCCATGGGAACCACTTACCGGGCGCGCGACACCGTGCTGCACCACCCCGTGGCCCTCAAGGTCATCGAGCAGAACGTTGCGGCCCTGCCGGCCGCCCGCGCGCGTTTCCTGCGGGAGGCGCCGGCGGGCGCCCGGCTGCCGCCCCCTAACGGGGCGAGTGTGTTGCCATACGGCGCGCAGGACG
>CAXTMD010000268.1:3520-4276 GCA_964245035.1 uncultured Chthoniobacterales bacterium | reverse complement strand
CGGGCCCCCAAGCGCCTCCGCCCACACGGTGGCGCCCGGCCCGCCCCCCCGGGGGGGTTCCCGGGGGGGGGCGGGGGGGGCCGCGCGGCTGCGGCACCCTAACGTGGCGAGTGTCTTCCATTATGGCGAGCAGGAGGGTGAGTGCTTCTACGCCATGGAACTGGTCGAGGGCGAGACCTTGGAAGCCCGGGTGCAGCGGGATGGCCCGCTGCCAACGGGGCTGGCGCTAGAAATCGGCATGCAGGTGGCGCGGGCGCTCTCGGCTGCGGAGGCAGAAGGGCTGGTGCATCGGGACCTCAAACCGTCGAACCTGCTGCTGGTCGCCGGACGCGCCGACGGCAAGGCGGAGGAAACCCCCTCAATCAAGGTGATCGACTTCGGCTTGGCCAAAGCGGTCGCGGCGAGCGTGGAGGCCGAGGGGGAAAGCGAAACACGCCACGGCTTCGTCGGTACACCCGCCTTCGCCAGCCCGGAACAGTTTGCCGGAGGCACGAAGCCGGTGGACACCCGCTCGGACCTCTACAGCCTGGGGGTGACGCTGTGGTATCTGCTCTGTGGCCGCACACCCTTCCGCGGCAACACTCTGGAGGAGATCCACGCCCGCCAGACCGGGCAGCCGCTGCCGGTGGACCAGCTCGCCGCCCGGCGGGTGCCCGCGCCCGTCGTCGCCCTGCTGCGGACGGCGTTGATGGTCGATCCGGCCCAGCGTCCGCAAACCGCCCGCGAGTTCATTGAGGGGCTCGGGCGGTGCCAGGA
>CAXTMD010000268.1:0-3510 GCA_964245035.1 uncultured Chthoniobacterales bacterium | reverse complement strand
GTGCCAGGATCAAGTGTCCGGTGTCCACCGGGCGCGTCGGCGCTGGAGCGTGGCTTGCGTCCTGTTGATCCTGGGCGCGTTGGCGGCGGTCTTCGTGGTCTCCCGGCGAACGGAAAAGGCCAGTGCCGCGCCCGCCCAGGTTCCGATGGTTGACCGGTCTGTCGCCGTGCTGCCGTTCGAGGACCTCGGTCCAAACACCCCACAAGCCTTCCTGGCCACGGCCGCGCAGAACGCCATCACTGAAAACCTGGCACGAGTCAGGGATCTCAAGGTGATCGGCGCGGACAGCACACGCACTTACCAGCCGGGCGGGCGCGACCTGCCCAGGATTGGACGCGAACTCGGCGTACGGTTCCTCCTGGAGGGCAGCGTACGCCGCGAGAACGATCAAACGCAAGTGACCGCGTGGCTGTCGAGCACCGGAGACGGGGCTCGCTTCTGGGAGAAACGATACCAGGCGTCCACGGATGTCTTTCCTGTTTGCCGCGCGATCACCCTGGATGTGGCCACCCGGCTGCAAGCGGTGCTTTCATCAGGCGAGCAGACGGCGGTCAGCCAGCCCCCGACGACCGATCCGGTTGCCTACGAACTTTATCTGCGCGTCTGCGCCGACCCGACCCCCGACTCCGATGAACACCAATACATCCAAACTCGACGGCAACGGGTCGCCTTGCTGGAGCAGGCGCTCGGACGCGATCCCCGCTTCCTGCTGGCCTGGTGCGAGTTGGCGCAGGTGTACACTGACTTGGCTTTCGAACGCAAGTTAGTGCCTCCGGAAGAACGAAACGTGGACTATTCCTCGTTGGCACAGGCCGCACTGCAGAAAGCGTGCGAGTTGCAACCCGACGCCGGAGAGTTGCATCTGGTGCGGGCCAACTATCTCCTGCGCATCGATCACGACATCGCACGCTCGCAGGTGGAGTGTGTGCTTGCCCGCCGCACCTTGCCCAGCAACGCAGAACTCGAGTGTCTCGCCGGAAGGTTGGCGCGCCGAGAAGGCCGCTGGCAGGAAGCCGTTCGCTGTCTGGAACACGCGGCCACTCTGAACCCGCGAGACGAGACAACCCTCCGATATCTGCGCGAAACTTACCGGGTTCTGCGGCGTTACCCGGATTTTGACCGTACGACGCTGCGGATCGCGGCGGTCATGCCTGCTGACCAAGCTAGCGCCGAGGCTTATCAGAGCATCGTCAGCGCGTTGGAAGGCCGCGCCGATCTGGAACCGATGCGCCGCATGCGGGCTGATCGAACCGGCGTCAATGATCTGAGCGACTATGAACGGGAATGTTTCGACTTACAGCTCGCGATGTTCGGCCGCGATGCCAACGCGGTTCTGCACGTGCTGACGACGAGTGGAAAGGAGGGGCTTGCCTGCGTAGGCATCATCTATCCGAATGCCTTCTTCGAGGGATTGGCGGCACGGATGCGCGGTGACGAGGCAGCCGCGCGGTCGGCCTTTGCCCGGGCGCGTCCGGAAGTAGAGAAAAACGTGCTGGCCGAACCGAACGATGGAAGAGTCTTGAGTGTCCTGGCGCTGGTTGATGCCGGGCAAGGGCACCGCGACGACGCGGTCCGGGAGGCTCTCCGCGCCTGCGAACTGGTGAGGCCGTACGAGAAGTTCGCGTTGGAGTCGCCTCCTGTCCGCAGCAGCCTGGCCACGGTGTACGCTTGGACCGGGCAGCCCGACCTGGCGTTCGCCGAACTGGACGCCATCGTAGATGGGCCTACCGGCGGTGGCTACTTCATCCACCAGCCGACCTACGGGGACTTCCGGCTGAACCCATGCTGGGACCCACTGCGGGGTGATCCACGCTTCGAATCACTGGTCGAGCGGCTTGCGCCTTCGAAGTGAGTGCGCTGGGTCGTTTACAGCCTCGGGAGCACGCAGTGCTACCATCATCTGAATTGGCGTCGCGGGGAAAGAATTTCCCCGGCGCTTCTGCAATGTCAGGCCCGGGAAACTTTAGATAAGGGTATGTGACCGTATGCACTCCTGCGGCCATCCTCTTTGGGGGCGGTGCCGTCTGTCACAGCATGACGGCGGAGCAAATGCTCGAAGTACATACGGACTGCCTGCCATGAGAGACCCCACTGGAAACGAGTTGCTGGACTTCGCCATCCGCGCGCACGGCGGCATGGAACGCTGGCACCAAGTCAATCAGGCGGTGGTGGAAGCCTCCATCACCGGCTCGCTCTGGCCGAGTAAGGGGCAAAACGGCCTACTTGCAAACGTCATCCTGACCGCCGACCTGCACCGCCAGCGGCTGATCACCGACTTCGTCGGCCAGGACAAACGCACGATCTTCGAGCCTGACCGGGTGACGCTCACCGACCAGGTAGGCAAGATCATCAAGGTGCGAGACCAACCGAAGGCGGCTTTCGCCGACCACGACGCCGACAGCATCTGGGACGACCTGCACAGCGCCTACTTCAATGACGCGGCGTTCTGGACCTGCCTCACCATGCCGTTCCTCTACGCCAGCCCTGGCTTCGTGTGTGAGGAGTTGCCAGAGTGGTACGAGGACGGTGAGGAGTGGAGGCCGTTGCGCGTCGGGTTCCCCGACTGGATCGCCACCTACGGCGAGGAACAGGTATCCTACTTCGGCCCGGACGGCTTGCTGCGCCGGCACGAGTACACGGCCGACGTGCTCGGCGGCGCGCGGGGGCTCAACTACGCTTCCGACTACCACGAGGCCAACGGGATCAAGGTGCCGTTTACCCGCCGCGTCCATGGTGGTGACGCCACGGGAAGAAAACTCCCGGAACCGCTCCTGGTCGCCATTGACATCCGGATGGTCCAGTTCTTTTGAAGACGGGATCCGAGCAGATGACGCCGGCCGCTCCACCGCCCTCAGCGGATACTCCGTCTCGCGCCCGTCCCATCGAAATCCGCAAGCACCACCGTCGCCGCCTCGCCGGCCACACCGCGCGATGGCTGGGCGAGGCCGTCGTCGTCTTCGCGGGAGTGTACGCGGCCTTCGTGCTCAACCGCTGGCAGGTGCAGCAACAAGATCAACGGGTTCGCCAGCAACTCCTCCGCTCGTTGGACGACGAGACGGTTCAAACCATCGAAGACGCGCGGATTGGTGCGGACCTGAGCCAACGCGGCATCGACGAGTTCGAGCGCCAGCTCGCCGCAGGCGGAGTGCCCGAACTCCGCCTAGCGAGACCAGCAGCTCGGCAACGAGCTGATCGCGCCTCACCCCGGTGAAGCCAAGGAAAACTTCTACGATCTGCAAACCAGGCAACTGCGCAGCCGGTTTGGATGGTATCTGCCCAACAAACGTGCCATCAACGAGTTGATGCAGGACTACCAGAAAGCCAATGAGGAACTGCTTGCGCAGTTACGCGCCGAGGAGGCCGAGTGAAAATAGATGGCGTTGCCCCTCGGAAAATTTTGCTCGATTGTTCGTCCTGGCTAATAAGCAAGTAACTGCCTCAGAATGGTTTGTAATAAACATTATTGTGAATTTATCCGAGGGATACAAGCTAAAGTGATTTTATTATTGT
>CAXTMD010000267.1:0-6782 GCA_964245035.1 uncultured Chthoniobacterales bacterium | reverse complement strand
CGGGTGTCTCCAAGTGGAGACGGCGCGTTCACTGACATATCGCACAGAATAGTGTGCCATCCGGCTCTGGCATATTCGAGAGGGTCCAAGCTGGTGGAAACATTTACCCCAGCCACTCGTCACTGACCGCTCTCGACGCATCGCAGATACCCGGCGGCAAAATGGCTGTCCCACAACTCCCGGTGCAGGATGTCCACAACTAGGCGCTTGGCGTGTTCCCGTGCCTTGGTGATCAGCTTCTGCTCGGTGTAGTCGGGAAAGCCAAACGCCCGGACATCGATGATGGCGCAGAGTTGGTGATCGTGCGCGTCGAAGAACGCCGAACCCACCGTCAGACGATCCTGCCGAGCGTAGCGGATCAGGCCGAAGAGGGGCTTTGCCGAGCCGAAGGGAGTTTGGATGCTGGCCCAGAGGATGGTGCGCTCGTCGTTGATCCTCACATCAATGAGCGGGATGGGAACGGTGAGCTGCTTGGCTGGAAGGCATAAGCAGGCACCGTGGCTGATGAGCAACGGCACGTACTCGGTGGTGGGAAGAGGAAGGTCGGCGGCCATGGGCAACCGACCACGTACGCGACAACGGGTGACAAAATCAATCCTCGACGTTGCGGTGGGCGCCTTGGTATGATGAGGAAAGGCAAGGACACCAGTCGACAGTTGTCCCAAGTGGGATTGATTCGGATGAAAACGAAGCAAGAAGTGATGAGTTTTTACGAGGTCCAACCATCTGACTGTGTGCTGTTTGCATCGGGAGCTTGCTTCCAAAATCGTCACAAAGTGATACCTAGGAACTTCTTCAAAAAGCATGTTTCTGAGTCGTCTGGACAACCGGTGTAAACGGTTTCACCTGCAAGAACGCCCCAGGAGCCATCGTGGAGGCCGTCCGCTGCCGTGACTCTCGGCCGATGCTACGAATATTCCTGGGCCATCCTCGAATTTCCTGGAAGGTGTTCCGTGAGCGTCAGGTGACGCTGTCGGTCTGTGGTTCGGTTCCAAGGGGCTGAGTGCATCGGAGCCGGAGCGTAGAGCAAGGGTGAGGGCTGCGTGGTAACCTGACGCCAGTATGACCACGACCTTTCGTTCCTTTGCCGTAGGCACGGCTGCCTACGAGGAGGCTCTGCGGCTACGGGAGGAAATCTTGCGCAAACCGCTCGGGCTGGCCATCACGGTGCAGGAACTCACCCGCGATGCAGGTTGCTTCCATCTAGGCGGCTTTGAGGACGAGCGGCTCGTGGCCGTGTTGCTGTTGCAACCCCTCGATGCTTCCACGGTGCAGATGCGGCAGGTGGCGGTGTCCCACAACAGACAGAGGAGCGGGGTGGGGACGCAACTCATCGCCTTCGCCGAACAGTACGCCCGGCAGAAGGGGTACGTCACCATGGTTGCCCATGCCCGTGCCACCGCCCTGGGCTTTTACCTGCATCTCGGCTACACGGCGGTCGGGGAAGAGTTCATGGAGACGACCATCCCGCACCGGTTAGTCACGAAGACGTTGTAGATTTCGCGTCTCCACTCATCCGTCCACCGTGGAAGTGCGTGTGGCTACGTCCCGGTTCGGTCTTTGTCTTTGGTTGGGGCAACGCGATAGGGGAGACGATGTAAGGTGCCACCATGGCACTTCAAAAACGGTGTTCCGCAGGACGTTGATCCACGTTCGGACGTTTCGGACGCTGATCTACCGCCTTTGGCAATCGAGACTGCTAATTCGTGGCACGGCGGGGGGGCAGTGCGTTGTGCCACGGTCACGAACTCGGACGTTCCGGACAGCATTTCTTCACCCCTTTGAAACTTGGGTTAAGGCGCGTTCACGATACATTTGCGGTCCGCGCAGGAGGCGATGAGCGTGGTGGGTGGACGAAGAACGGCTTTTGCATTTGAGCGACACGCAGTGGGCGCAGATCGAGGCAGCCTTCCCGCAGCGGCGCGGGCAGAGTGGCTTCGAGCGTAAGATCAGCAACCGCTGGTCTTTGAGGCGGTGTTTTTTCGTGCCCGCACCGGCTGTCCCTGGCGCGACCTGCCCGGTGAGTACGGCGGCTACCCACAGCCTTTACATGCGCTGGCAGCGGTGGGTCAAAGGCGGCATCCCACAACGAGCAATGGTTGCCTGGTATTTGGAAGCGGCCAAGCAGGGCAAGCTCGATCTGAGCTTGGCGTTGGTGGACTCGACGGTCGTTCGGGCGCACCAGCACGCGGCCGGGGCACGCAAAAAAACGGTGGCGACCAAGCGCTCGGGCGTTCGCGTGGCGGCCTGAGCACGAAGATCCACACGGTAGCCATCAGCGAACATCAGGTGCTTGGCTTGATCCTGAACGGCGGGCAGGCGGGGGATGCACCGGTGAGTGAGGAGATGCTCGCCGAGGTGCTGGCCAAGAAGGAGATCAAGGCAGTGGGCGGCGACCGCGCCTACGACAGCGATGCCATCCGCCAGATGATCAAAGCGGCAGGCAAGGAAGCCGTGATCCCGCCACGCTCCAACCGGGTGGCGCCCGCCGGCTACGACAAGGAAAAGTACAAGGGCCGCAACAAAGTCGAACGGCTCTTCAACCGCCTCAAAGGCTACCGGGGCGTGGCCACCCGCTACGACAAACTCGCTGCCATGTTCTTGGGCAGCGTGCTCGCCGCTTTACTTGCAGTAAGCCTCAAATGTATCGTGAACACGCCCTAGCAAGAACCCGGCTGTCCTACGAATTACGCAGGGTAACCCCGCGCTCGCCGCCACTCGCCCATCGTTGCCGCCTCAAGGTGGTCCGCGCGTCCTCTACGTGCGGTTGGACACCCGGTCCCAAGCGTCGCGGGCTGCCAGCTTGGCTTGTCCCCAGCCCAAGCGCGTGTTGCCCTTGGTTTGTTCCCAGTCGCTTTGCAGGTCGCTCTCGGCCTGTTCAAAGGTGCGGCCGGTGTTGCCGTACTTTCCGTAGCCAGTGTAGCCCGCCCGGTAGGCGGACTCATAGTCCTCGTAGGGTTGCCCACCGCCGGCGGCATGGTCGCGGTCTCGGTGGTTGGCGCGCCAGTAAGCATCCTCGGCCACCGGATCGATGTTGGCGCCGATGACCCCGCCGGCCACGGCACCGATGGCCGCGCCGACGACGGCTCCCACCGGTCCACCGATCGCGCCGATGGCTGCGCCGGCCGCGCCGCCTCCCATGGCGCCGACGTTGGCGTTCGCACCTGCGGCGGGGTTGTCGGTGGAAGACGCACCGGGCGCGCCCGCAGCCGTCGCGGGCTCCGGTTCGGTGCCGCGGTTCGTGGCGGTGGTGGAGGGAGGGGTACTTTCTTTCATGGTGCCAAGATTCTGGTTGGGGGTTAGTGCGGAAGCGGGCCGTCGTGACCGGCGTCGGTCGCGCGCAAGCTCACGCTCTCATTCGATTCGCGCGCCCCGGTGGCGCTGGATTCCCCGGGGCGCGGCGGGCGGAAAGGGAGGAGGGTAGCACCGGGGATGGCAGCAAGCGGCTGGGTTGGTGTTATGTTCCGGGACCGCATGAAACTCGCCACCCGATTCGTCGTCCTGCTGTCTTGCGTTTGCTGCCTCGGGTGGTTGGGGGCTTGTACGAACGTGAGGAGCGGCCCCGTGCAAAGCAGCGGCACGCCCGTCAATCCTTTCACCGACCCCGGCGGCGCGGACGAGCCCAGCGCGCCGCTGACCGGCGCGCAGCCGGAAAACCGCTGATCGGGCCGCGGCGGTGGCTATTCGGAGCCACCCAGCTGCCCTTCCACCGGGAGGGGCAAGCTCTGCCGCTGGCGCTGGCGATGATGGCAGGCGAGCGCGACCGTCGAGAGACCCAGGCAGAAAAGACACAGCCCGTTCCATCCAAACCGCGACCAAACCGTCACGCCGAGCGCGGAACCCGCCGCCCCCCCGCCAAAACGCGTGACCATGTAGAGGGTGTTCAACCGCGAGCGCGCCTCGGGCAGCAAGGCGATGACGCTCGCCTGCGCGGCCACCTGGATGGACTGCACGCCCAGGTCCATCAGGAACACGCCGACCACCAGGCCGGTCAGGGTGGGCCACCCGCCCATGATCACAAAAGCCAGGGCGATGCAGCCCAGTGCCAGCGCTATGGTGTAAGCCGAGCCGCGGCGGTCGGTCAACCGGCCCGCCGCCGGTGCTCCGGCCGCCCCGGCCAGGCCGACGATGCCGAACAGCCCCGCCGCCGAGGCCCCCAGGTGAAAGCGTTCCTCCAGCAAAAAAGACAGGGTCGCCCAAAACGCCGTGAACGCCGCAAAGGACAACGCGCTGATCAACGAGGTCTGGCGCAGGAGCGGCTGGGTGCGGAACAACTCCAGCAGCGAGCCCATCAGTTGGCCGTAGGGCATCCGCAGCGAGGCCGGTCGGTGCGGCAGACTGCGCCGCAGGCAGACCCCTAGGACCAGCATGAAGCCGGCCGCCACCAGGTAGAGTGTCCGCCAGCCAAAATGATCGGCGACGAAGCCGGCGAACGTCCGGGCCAGCAGCACGCCGCAGAGCAGGCCGCTCATCAGCGCGCCAACCAGCCGGCCGCGCTCTTCGGCCGGGACCATCTCCACGCCGAGCGGGATCAGGATCTGCGGGCTGATGCACGACAAACCGACCAGGAGTTGGGCGAAGATGAGCCAGGGCAGGGCCGGCGCGGCGGCCATGGCCACCAGGCAGACGGCGCACACGTACACGAGCAGAACCGTCAACCCGCGTCGTTCCACCAGGTCGCCCAAGGGCAGGAAGAAGAAGATGCCCGTCCCGTAGCCGACCTGCGCGGCGGTGCTGATCAACCCGGCTTCCCACGCCGGCGCGTGGAAGTAGCTGGCGAAGGTGCCCAGCAGCGGCTGATTGTAGTAAGCGTTGGCCACGGAGACTCCGCAGGCGATGGCCATCAGCCAGACCAACCCGGAGGAGAGAGGACGCGGCGCGGGCGATGGGGTGACCACCCGGCACCGTGCACCGGAGGCGAGATCGATGGAAGGGAAACTTTCCGCGCCGCCCCACCGGCGGCTTTGGAATCAAGGCTTCTGCGTGAACGTGAAGTAATCCATGTTCAGGCCCGCGCTGACCTCGATCCTAACCTGCATGACGTACACGCCCGCCGGCAAGGTGATCTCCTTGAGCCCGTCGAGCGTCTCCCAGACGTGGTACACCTCCACCCCGGGCTGGTAGCCGGCGGTGGTGGGGATTTCCAGCGGCCCCGTCGACAGATCGGGCGCGAAGCGGAAGGAGACCTTGGAACCCTTGCCGCCCGCCGCGAACTTGCCGCCGACGACGTAGGTGGCGGCTTCCTTGACCTCCACCGTGTAGGCCAGCCATTCGCCCGCCTCCGTCCAGCCCACGTAGACCTGTTCCGGCGCTTCGGGTTGGCCGCCGGTTGCGACGTGACCGCGGCCGAAACGCGCCAGCCCGACGGAATCTGCCTGCGGGCGAAACTCGGTTTTGTGCAGATTGCCTTTGATCTCGACCGTGACGCCCTTGGCGTCGCCGGGAGCCACGTCGTAGTTCTCCGCCTGGATTGTCCCCGGGATCGTTTGCGGATGACCCGCGAAAGGCTTGCCCGGGTAGTCCGCAGGAACATGGTTGGGGGCCACCTGCGCGCGAGCGCCAGCGGCCAAGGCAGCGAGCGAGACGCAGAGCAAGACAGTGGCGCAGCGGTGCGAAATGCCCGGTTTCATCGGCGGGTGGATACCACCATCCGGGTGTCCCTGTCAGCAGGAAACGCGCACCGGACAAAGACAAACCCGTGCCACCGCCGGATTGCGAAGTATGTTGTGCAAATGGATTGGCTCTGGAACAGCCTCGGGCACGCCCTGCTCATGGCGTGGGAAACTTTCTGGGCGCTGGTGTTCGGGTTCGCCGTGTCGGCCGCCCTCCAGGTGTTCGTCTCCAAGGAGCAGATGGCGCGTTTGTTCGGACGGGCGAACTTCCGCTCGATGGCGCTGGCCACCGGGTTTGGGGCGGCGAGCAGTTCGTGCTCGTACGCGGCGGCGGCGGCTGGGCGCAGCGCGTTCACGCAGGGGGCGGCGCTGCTGCCGTCGCTGGCGTTCATGTTCGCCTCGACCAATCTGGTCGTCGAACTTTGCGCGGTGCTCTGGCTGCTGATGGGCTGGCGCTTCGTGCTGGCGGAATTTGTCGGCGCGTTCGTGCTCATCGGGCTGATGTGGGGGTTGTCACGGCTGGTTTTCCCGAAAGACCTGGAGGCCCAGGCCCGCCAGAACGCTGAGGCGGCCGGCGGGGGAGGGGACGACGACCACTGCCACGGCGGCCATGGGGAGCATGACCATCATCACCATGGCGGCAGCGATTCCGCCGGGGGCTCGCGCTGGGCGGCGATGGCCGGCGCATTCGTGATGGATTGGCAGATGCTCTGGAAGGAGATCGCCGTCGGTTTTCTCATCGCCGGCTTCCTGTCGGTGCTCGTGCCGCCCGACGGGTGGAAGGCGCTTTTCCTCAACGGCGGCCCGGCCTGGTTGCAACTGGTCGAAAACGCCCTGGTCGGACCGCTCATCGCCGTGGCGAGCTTCGTCTGCTCGGTCGGCAACATCCCGCTGGCAAATCTGCTGTGGAGCGGCGGGATCAGCTTCGGCGGGGTGATCTCCTTCATCTACGCCGATCTTCTCATCATCCCGCTGGTGCTGATCTACCGGAAGTACTTCGGCACGCGCGCGGCCGCGTACATCAGCCTGGTGTTCTTCCTGTCGATGGCCGGCGCGGGGATCCTGGTGGACCTGCTGTTCGGCGCGCTGGGCTGGATTCCTGCCGGCCCGCGTCCGCCGAGCGCGATGGCAGATATGCATTTCGCCTGGAACTACACAACTTGGCTGGAC
>CAXTMD010000266.1:395-6812 GCA_964245035.1 uncultured Chthoniobacterales bacterium | reverse complement strand
TCGGCGGCCTTGCGCGCGGTGATGTCGAGCAGCATGCCGTTCCACAGCGTGCTGCCGTCAGGCTGGCGCTCGGGCCGCGACGCGCCTTGGACCCAGCGCACCGTGCCGTCGCGCGAGCGCAAGCGGCCTTCCCACTGCCACGGGCGCAGGGTGCGCGCCGAGCGCAGCACGGCGCGGATCGCGCGCAGGCGGTCGCCGGGCAGCAGGGCGTGCGTCACCAGCAGCGGGCGCTCGTAGATCCGCCGCGCCTCGACGCCGAAGAGGTCGTGGCAGCCCCCGCCGACGCACGGGCACGAAAACCGGCGGTTGGGCCGTAGCACGCACTGAAAGATCATGCCGGGACACTGGTCGGCCAGGCGTTGGAAGCGACCTTCGGTGTGTTCCAGGGCCTCCTCGGCACGGCGGCGTTCGACGGCGGCTTCCTCGGCGCGGCGGTTGGTCAGGCGCAGGCGAAAGGTCTCCATCGCCACGGCGGCGAGGTCCAGGAGGGTTGCGCGCTCCTCGGCGGTGAGCGCGGCGTGGGGGACGGTGTCGATCAGGCAGAGCGTCCCGAGGACCTCGCCGCTGGGCGCGCGCAGCGGCGCGCCCGCGTAGAAGCGCATGTGCAGAGGTCCGGTCACGAGCGGGTTCTCCGCGAACCGCGCGTCGGCCGCGGCATCGGGCACGACGAGGAGTTCGCCCTCCGGCAGGTGAAGGGCATGCTGGCAAAAC
This sequence comes from uncultured Chthoniobacterales bacterium, assembly GCA_964245035.1. Taxonomy (GTDB): domain Bacteria; phylum Verrucomicrobiota; class Verrucomicrobiia; order Chthoniobacterales; family SZAS-18; genus CAHJWO01. The sequence continues at coordinate 6,101 of CAXTMD010000266.1, read as the reverse complement.
GCGACGCCGCGGGGGCTGCGGCACACCTCGGTGCCGTGGTGGGACTTGAAGAACTGCTCCTCCGCGCCGACGAGCGTGACGAGGGCAACCGGCACCCGGAACAACCGCGCCGCCAGCGCCGTGATCCGGTCGAACTCCGCTTCCGGTTCCAACCCCAGCGCGTGGTAGGGGGCCAGGGCTTGCAGGCGGCCGGTCTCTTCAGTTGTGTCCAAAACGCTCATGGAAAAGGAGGATCCTCTTCCAAGCACTTTCGAGACCAGCAACGCCGCGTGGAGCGGCTTGCGGCTGCTCCAGCTGCCAGCCTCTACAGAGGAGCACGCCGCTTCCTGCAAGGTTCCCCCGACCCACCAATCAGGGATTTGCCCGATCCATCCGTGGGTTACTACTTGGCGAGGTGATAGGCGGTCTTGAAGACGAGCTTGCCCTTCTTGCCCTCGATGCGCACCCGGATGGAGCCGGCGTCCTTGCTGTCCTTGGCCGGCGTGGCCGTGCCCTGCACCGTACTCTTGTTGCCGCCCGTACTGACCGCCTGGCCGGAGAAGTCGACTTGGTTGCCGTTCGCCAGCTTGCGCAGCGTTTCGTCGGTGGCCGCGATCGTCAGGCTGCCCTCCTCGCCCAGCGGGGAGATCGGCGTCACCTCAACCTTGTAGTGGCCTTGCAGGCCCGGCGTGTCCTTGCCGCCGCGGGTGAGCGTGTCGACGGTCAGCCGCGCCTTGCCCAGCGGCACGCCGGTCGTGGCCGGGTCGATGTGCATCTCGCGTACGGCCGGCTCCTCACCCCACGCCTGCCCGCGGCAGGCCAAGACGCAGCAGACGGCGAGCAGGAGCAGCGGGCGGGCGGGTGTTTTCATCGTGGTGGCTGTTCCGATTCGCGCCCGGACGGACCGAAGGGCGTACGCGCCGAAAAAAGCGGCGGATTGCGCTTGGGGCCGGCGGGGTCCCGGTCTAGATTGCCGCCGACCGAGGCAGTCCAGGCACCGATGAATAAACACCCGCGCGCCACGCGTCCAACGGGCGAATGAGCAATGGACGTGACCGATCCTGAGACGCGGCCCAGCCATCCCGCCACCGTCCCACTGCCGGCCATGCCGATGCCCGGCGTGGAAACCGGGGACGGCGAACCGTCGCGGCCGGAGTCGGAGAGCTTGTTCGAGCGCTTCGGCTGGCTGTACGCGTTCTTCCGCGAACGCCTCTTTCGCGACGACACGGAGGGGATCTCCGCCGCGCTGTGGCCGCAGGGTGCGCCGCCCGCGGGCAGCCGGCTCCTCGAACTAGGCTGCGGACCGGGGTTTTACTGCTGCCAGTTCGGCGAGCGTTTTCGCGACCTGCGGGTGCTGGGTATCGACCGTTCGCGCCAGCAGTTGCGGCGCGCCAAGCGCAACGCGCACAAGCGGCGTTTGGACAACGTGACCTTCGAGCGCGCGGACGCGCTCCACCTCGCGCTGGAAAACGAGTCGGTGGACGCGCTCCTGGCCGCGCGGCTGTTCACGATCCTGCCGCAGCGCGAGGAGGCGATGGCGGAGATGCACCGCGTCTTGCGCGTAGGCGGGCGGTGCTTCGTCGCCGAGCCGTGTTCGCGGCTGCGCGCGGTGATCCCGCTGCGGGTCATGTGGGGCGTGGCCAACCTGCTGTCGATGGCTGGCTACTCGCGCACGCGCGCCTACCGCGAACCGCCGGACGCGACGGTGCTCGCGCCCGGGGCGTTCGGCGCGCTGGTGCATTCGCAGCCGTGGCGTTCGGTGTGGCGCTGGCAGGACGCGCATTATCAATACGCGATCTGCGAGAAGGGACCGGCCGACAAGGCGCTGCCGCCGCCGGAAGTCCGGGCGAGCGACTACGACATCTGAAGCGCGTCCGGCTTCCAGCATGCAACGATCCGCCGTTTTTCTCTCCGCCGTCCTGCTCTGGCTGGGGTCGCCGTGGTCCGTCGCCGCCTTCGAGAAAGGCACGCAGCAGAAGCCGGACGCGACCGAACTGAAGCCCGGTGATTACACCTGGAACCCGGAGGCCGTGCCGGCCGGCGTGGTGAGCATCGTGGTCAGCCTAGGCGCGCAACAACTCTGGGTGTATCGCGACGGCACCTTGATTGGCCGCTCGACGATCTCCTCGGGCCGGCCGGGCTTCGAGACGCCCAAGGGTGTCTACATGATCCTGCAAAAGAACGTCACCCACCACTCCAACAAGTACCACGAGGCTTCCATGCCCTTCATGGAACGGCTGACTTGGGGCGGACTGGCGATCCACGCCGGCAACACGCCCGGTCATCCCGAGTCGCACGGCTGCATGCATGTGCCCGAGGATTTTGCCAAAAAGCTTTACGGGCTCGCCGGGGAAGGCGACAGCGTGCTGGTCGCCGACGCCAGCGCCAAACCTGCGCCGGTCGCCGGCGTGAACGGGCTGTTTGCAGACGGTCCCAAGCCGAAGCCTACGCCTGCCCCGCCGCCGGGATCGCCGCCGCCGTTCGTGTGGAAGCCCGAGGTGGTGACGAACGGACCGTATCTGATCGTTTTCTCGGCCGTTGACAAACGCGTCTACGCCTATCGCAAAGGCGTGGAGATCGGCCGGGCGGACCTCGGCGGAGCCGAGCCCGGACAGGTCAAAGGCAAGCACCTCTACGTGGCACTGGGCAAGACCTCGGCGCCGGGAAAACCCGCGTGGACCCGGCTGGGCGGCAGCGACGGCGAGTCCGCGCCCCGTTTTGCCAGACTGGCAAAACGCTGGCAGCTGCCCACGGAGTTTCGGGAAAAGTTGCGCGGGATCGTCGCGCCGGGCACGGCACTGGTCGTCACCGACGAGGCGGCGGACAACGCCAAGCCGCCGGACGCCGACAAGGAAGATTGACGCACTTTGGGCTTTTCCTGCCGGTGCGGCGTGACATTTTCTGGTGCCGTTCGCGATGACCTACCCGATCCTTGACCCGCACGCTTCCTCTGGCGACACCCTCCAACCCGGCGTGATCCCCGGCGCGTGCGCGCTGGCGATGATGATCAAGGCCCCGCGCCCCGGCGCGAGCAAGACGCGGCTTTCCCCGCCGCTGACCCCGGAGGAGGCCGCCGCGCTGAGCGGCTGTTTTCTGCGCGACACCACCGCCAACATCGCCGCCGTCGCCGCGGCGGGCGTGACCGGCACCGACGGCGAACCTGCCGGGACTCCCGCGATGCCCGCCGCCGGGATCGCCGTCTACACGCCCACGGGCATGGAACGCGCCTTTGACGGACTGCTGCCGGAGGGTTTTTGCATGGTCGCCCAACGCGACGGTGGCTTCGGCGAACGCCTCGTCGGCGCGGTCGAGGACCTGCTCGCCTGCGGCTACGGCGCGGTGTGCCTGATCGATTCCGACAGTCCGACGCTGCCCGCCGCCTCCCTGGCCGCCGCCGTGCGCGCGCTGAGCCTGCCCGGCGACCGCGCCGTGCTCGGGCCGAGCGAGGACGGCGGCTATTACCTCCTGGGCGTCAAGGGAGCGCACCGCCGGCTGTTCGAGGACATCACGTGGAGCACCGAACACGTCGCGCGCGAGACCCTGGAGCGCGCCGCCGAAAGCGGCCTGGAAGTGGTGGAACTGCCGACGTGGTACGACGTGGACGACGCCGTGACCCTGCGCGCGTTGTGCGACGAACTCTTCGCCGGGGCGCGCAAGGAGGGTTTCCACGCGCCGCAGACGCGGGCGTTTCTCGCCGGCCTCATCGAACGCGAGGGCCGTGGGCGGGTCTGGCCCGACGCCGCGTAAAAGCTGCGCATGGAGGGAGCGAAGTTTTCCACGCGCCGGGCCAACGTCGCCCTGCTCGTGCTCGGCGCGCTGATCCTCGCGCTCTGCTGCAAGGGCGCGCACGACCAGAACCTGCGCCGCCTGGTGACGTTCCTCGGCGGTACGCTCACGGCGACGGCGCTCTACGGCATCGCCGCCTGGGTGGTCTGCCACGCGCGGCCGGCGCGCTCGACGCTCGTGCTGGGGCTCGTGTTCGCGGCGGCGTTCCGCGTCGCGCCGCTGACGACCGACACCTACCTGTCCACCGACCTGTACCGCTACATCTGGGACGGACGCGTGCAGGCCTCGGGCACCAACCCGTACCGGTACGTGCCCGGCGATTTGCGCCTGACCCCGCTGCGGGACGGCAACATCTATCCCAACATCAACCGCCGCAATTACGCCAAGACCGTCTACCCGCCCGGCTCGCAGCTCGTGTTTTTGCTGTGCACGCGCCTGAGCGAGACCGTCACGGACATGCGCCTGACGATGGTGTTCTTCGAGGCGGTCGCGGTCTGGCTGCTGGCGCGCACACTCGCCGCCTACAGGTTGCCCGCGCAGCGCGTGCTGCTCTACGCTTGGCACCCGTTGTGCATCTGGGAATTTGCCGGCGGCGGGCACCAAGACGCCATCACCCTGGCGTGTCTGGCAGGCGTGCTGCTGGCCCACCGGCGGGGCAGGCCGATGGCGACAGGTTTTGCGCTGGGCTGCGCGACCTTGACCAAGCTCTACCCGATCATCCTGTTCCCGGCGCTGTACCGGAAATTTCGCTGGGGCTGGCAAATGCCGCTGGCGCTCGCGACGACCGTGATCCTGGGCTACGTGCCGTACTGCGTGACGTACAGCGTGCCCGGCGCGCTGGGATTTTTGCCGATGTACACGTCGGAGGAGGGGCTCCAGAGCGGCGACCGCTTCTATTTGCTGAACATGCTGCCGTCGGGCTGGATGTACGCGCACCACGTGCCGGTCTACCACGTGTTTGTCGCGCTGGTCGGACTGGGTTTTACGCTGGCGGCGGCGTGGGCGTTCTGGAAAAGCGACCCGGACGAGTACGGGGCCGCGCGGCGGTGCGCGTTCCTCGCGGCGATGTTTTTGGTCGTGCTCTCGCCGGCGATCCCGTGGTACACGACCTGGCTCGTGCCGTTTTTGTGTCTGCTGCCGCGGGCGTGGCCGTTGTACTGGATGGCGGCGTTCGCGCCCGTGCTCTACTTCAACTGGCTGCACGGCAACGCCGACGAAATCTTTCTGCAAAACTCCGCAATTTTTCTGCCCACCATCGCCCTGTGGCTGGCGGGCGCGGCGTTGCGTTGGCACCGCGCAAAGCGTCTGCCCATCTCCGCAGCCCCGGCAGGGGCGTAAGCCGTGCGACTTGCCGGCCGCACCGGAACGGGAGAAGGTCCTTGCGCCCTTTGCACACTCCGTGGAAATCGAACGTAAATTCCTCCTGCGCTCCCGGCCGCCCGGCCTGGACGACGCGCCCGCGCACCTGATCGTCCAGGGCTATCTCGCCCTGACCCCCGAAGGGGTCGAGGTCCGCGTGCGCCGCAAGGGCGGCGACCACTTCCTAACCGTCAAGCACGGCGGCAGCCTGAGCCGGGTCGAGGTCGAGCTGCCCCTACCCGCGCGTGAGTTCGACGTGCTCTGGCCCCTGACCGCCGGCCGCCGCCTGCGCAAGACCCGGCGCGACCTGCCCGGCCCCGATGGTCTCAAGATCGAGGTCGACCTCTACGAGGACGCGCTCGCCGGCTTACAGGTCGCGGAGGTCGAGTTTCCCGACGAGGAAAGCGCGCACCGCTTCCAGCCGCCGGAGTTTTGCGGCCGCGAGATCACCGGCGATCCCGAATACCGCAACGAAACCCTCACGCGCCTGGGCCTGCCGAAAGGGGAAGCGGGGCAGCGGTGATCGGTGCCCGGTGAGCAGCGGCGGAGGTGCCACCGCCAGGAAATCGCCCCCGGAAAAAA
>CAXTMD010000266.1:0-385 GCA_964245035.1 uncultured Chthoniobacterales bacterium | reverse complement strand
CCGGCTCGCCCGCGAATGCCTGACGCTCGTGCTCGACGCCCTCGCCGGCGCGGCCGGCAAAGACGCGCCCCAAACGGTCCACGCCACCCGCAAGGACCTCAAGCGCTTCCGCGCGATCCTGCGGCTGGCGCGCGCGGGCCTGGGCGAGGAGACCTTCCGCCGCGAGAACACCGCCGGCCGCGACGCCGGCCGCGAACTCTCACCCTTGCGCGACGCGCAGGTGCTCGCCGCAGCGTTTGACTCCCTCAAGGACGAACTGCGCCCGCACGTCGCGCCGGAGACACTGGCCACCGTGGACGGTTGGCTGCGCGGCGGCGTGGAGTCGGCCCTGGCGGCCCTGCGCGACGAGGATCGCCGGGCCCGCGCCACCGGGGCGCTCGCGGCC
>CAXTMD010000265.1:2450-6841 GCA_964245035.1 uncultured Chthoniobacterales bacterium | reverse complement strand
CCCCCGCCCAGGCCGCCCCCGACAACCGACTGGTTCAGCAGGGACCGGCGCAGTGAAACCGATCTGTTGGTACGACTTGACCGGCAGGACGATCATCAGCCCCGCCTTGAGCCGCTCCTCGGTTTCCTGGGCGGCCATCTTCACCGAGTCCGCGAAGGACACCGGCGCGTTGCGGCCGACCGCCTGCGGCGTGATCGACGTGCACTCGATGGGGATGCCCTGGCTCAGCGGCATGCCCTGGCCCGCCGAGTACGCCACGACGTAGCAGTGGCCGGGCACCATCACCAGCGCCGCGTCCATCCCGAGGTGCTCGAGCACCGACGCCCAGAGGATCGCCAGCTCGATGCACAGGCCGTTGTTGTTGAGGATCACGTCGCGCGGCAGGCGCACGGACTGGGCGAGCGTCTTCACGTCGTCGAAGTTGGCGGGCACGCCCGAGTCGCCCGTGTAGCGCAGCCCGGTGCGGCCCATGTAGTCGTAGGCGGTCTGGCAGAGGCGGAAGACCTCTTTCGCGCCGCCGCCGATGCCCGCGATCGTGCCGCCGGCCTGCTTGGTGATCTCGGCCGCGTACGCGCCGACGACCGGGTCGTTGGGCGTCACCATGGACACGGCGAAGTCCGACGTGTCGAACGCGTCGTACCACGACTCCACCTCGCTGGCCGGCAGGTCGGAGTACGTCAACTCGTTGACCGGATGCAGCAGGATGTCGTGTTTAAACGTCTGCTCCCGCGGTTGACCGTTTTCCCTCCAGGTCGCCTTGATCTCCAGCGCGCAGGTGCTCGGCGTGCGCAGCTTGGTCACCTCGGCGGGCAGGCGCGGGTAGTACAGTTTGGCGAAAGAAAACCCGCCGGGAATCTCCGGCATCTTTTCCGGTTCGGTCCACGGGACGTAATCCTGGAGCTTGTACGCGATGGCGAAGTCGGTGACCGGAGCTTGTCCGGTGTTCTTGAACGTGACCTTGGACAGGAAATGCCGGCCGTCTTCCATCTTGGCGTTGCCGTAGACTTTGTAGGCGAACGTCATCAGCGAGGACCGGAACTCCGGTTGGGTCCACGTCAGCTTGGCCGGAGCCTGACCCAGGTGCATGGCACCGGCCCCCAGCAACAACCCGCCAAGCAGCAGGACGAGCAGGCTCGCGGCAATCAGCAGTTTTCTCATGGCAGGTGGATGGTTGGCGTGCCCTTTGGTTTCCCCTGAGACAGTCCATCGGTTCTACCCGGAAACATCCTGACCAGCAAGGACTTTGGGGCAGATACGGCTGCAGCGCAACACGGCGGCCGGATCCACCGACCGCATCAAAACTGACGCGGCTGCGCCCCGGTCAGCGGAGCGGAAGGCATGTCGGCCGCTCCCGGGTTGGCGTCGTTGCGCTCAGGGGTACCGCTGCTGTACACCGGATCGCTTCGGATGCTGGCACATGCGCCGAGCAACACCGCAACGAGCAAAAGCAGGGAGGTGGGCAGCGGTTTCATCGGAGCGGATGCGGTCGGTTCGGTCGGGGATACAGGCCCGGGGTTACCCGTTGCGATCCAGAAAGCGGACCCGGGTTTTTGTCACACTCAAGCGTGCTACCCCTTCCGCAAAAGCCGCGTAGTGCGGAGTGGCCAGGTGCGCGTCAAAGGCGGCCCGGTCGTCGTACACCTCGTACAAGACAATGACTTCCGGCGTGTCTTCGGTGGTCAGCACATCGAATTGACGGCAACCCGGCTCGTTCTGGACCGAGGAACGGCCGTCGAAGGCGCAGAGTTCGAGGAACTCCGCCCGGTGAGGCGAGGGGACGGAAAGCTCCGCGAGGACGACGAAAGGCTTCGGCTGGTCTGGCATGTGGATGGTGGGTTACCTCTTCAAAGCTCATCCCTCGAAGCGAGCTTGGCAAATTGGCTGAATAAAGACCGACTTCGCGAGCCCGGGATTTTTGGCGCACATGGCTCGGCGGCGGCAACCGCGCTGGTGGCTTCAGCGCAAAACCTCCTTTTCGGCGGACGACGGCATGAACATTGCTAAGAAATCCAATTGCACCTATTTGCAATTCGTATGATCCCTGTAGCCCTCGGAGTGTTCGCCATTTATCTTGTCTTCTTCCTCGTGGGTGTGACCATGCTGGCACGCGCTGCGGTCCATGCACCCGGCGGCTTCGAGGACGCTGAGGGCTTTCATGTGCTTGGTATTGTTCAAGAACCTGGCAGCCGGTTGCCACGATCTGCCGACATGCCGGTGCCGGTCCAAGCGTCCCTGCGTGCTTGCTGAGGCTGGAATCCTTGGCCTCCTCTTGCCGCTGACGCCGAAGCCAGCGGCTTGTGCCGTTGGCATCTTCCATGCTGCTCTCCAGCATCATGGAATCGAAGGGATGCAGATCGTGTGGAAGCACCATCGCGATGGTTGCCGGCACCTGCGGCAAGTGCGGCCGAAGTTTGTTCGGAGACAAGCCCGAACTTTGGGGCGTGTTCGCCGGCATCGCGCTTTTGGATGTGCTCGAATTTTTGGCACTGACCGGCTGGCACCTGGGTTGGCTGGACGGGCCGTAGCTTGTGCGACTCGCCTGCCGGCCGCGTATCCGTTTTCCAAACGTGAGGTGGTGGTTCAATCTTGGTAACCCGTTGCCGCCGCGAATGTGGTAGACTCGGACGATGCAGCGATTGCAGCCACCGAGCGCCGAGTTGCTGGCGGAGTTTTTGCTCTGGAAGGACGCGCTGGCCCGTCAGCACCCCGGCGGTCCGCAAGCCTGGTTTGAGGACTGCGCGGAACGTTGGTTTTTGGCCCTGCTGGAACTGGACCCCGGAAATCCCATCGCGCAGGTGCTCGCCACACAGATTGCGGGGTGATGTGCGGCCAGGCAAGCACCAGCGGCTTGCCGGCTGGTTCGTCACGTGACCGAGTTGGAGCGCGGTCGCCGCGGCACCCTCCCCTTGAGACAAGGTGGCGGCTGGCAAACGAGTGCCGGAGCACGTCGTGCGGCCACGCCAGAATCTTCGTCGCCTCCATGGCGGCCACGCGCAACTTGCGGAAGCTGACCGGCACGACCCGCTCGACCGAGCGGTCCACCGCCTCCAGCCAAGCGCGCAGGTTGCCCGGGAAGTCCATGGGACGACGGTGGGCTTGATCCGGCCGCGCAGGACGCGGAGTGCGGCTGCGCGGCGGGGCTGAGGTCCTGATGGAGCAGGACGTGATCAGCCTCGGTGCGCAAGGAACGCGCTAGTTGTTGCCGCCCGCGTCCGTGCCGCCGTCGAAAGGTTTCGTGCAGCCGTAGGTCAGATTGTCCTGGTACTTGCCCAAGACGACCCCTTCGCTGGCGTTGGAGATCGTGTTCTGGCGCGCAAAGCTGCCGGCGTCAGTAGATGGCGTAGCCGCCGATCTGGCTGAGCACGCAGCCCTGCACCGTGCTGCCGGCCCCGTCGACGTTGATGCCGTCGGCGCTGATTTGGGTGACCTTGCAGTTGGTGACCGTGCTACCCGGCGCGACGGACAAGCTGATGCCAAACTTACAGTGGCTCACGCGCAAGCCGTCGACGGCTTGGTTGAGGTTGTTGGTCGTGCTGGCGTCTCCGTTGCCGGTGAGCCCGACGCCAACGTAGCAGTGCGAGACCGTGCCGTTGCGCACCGTCAGATTGGCGCGCTCGCTGGCGTAGATGCCGTAGACCGAGTTGCTGCTGGCGCTGGTGGGACCCGAGGGATAGTGGCCCTGCAGGTCGAGCGTCACGTTGCTGGCGTTGACCGTGATCAGGTTGCCGCTGGTCAGGGGGCTGCTCAGGTTGCTGCCCAGCACGTACTCACCGGCGGTGGTGATGGTGTAAGGCAGCGAGTTGATGACGGTCTGCGCGGTCGCAGTGACACCAATCAGCGAGGTGGCGGCAAGGGTGAGGACGAGCGTCAAGGAGCAGGGAGTGATGTTCATATCGCTCACTGTGAACGATTTCCGTCCGATATCGCAAGCATCGGTGCGTGTTATCACGTTGCAGAATGGTGGCTCGACCGGACTTTCGGCCGGTCAGCTACTAGTTCTACAACAATCGGCAGCGCGGCGGTCGGCTTCGGTCGCCTCGCCAGCTCCACAAATCAGGTCGGCGGCGTGGATGATGATACGAGGCGCGATCATTGCGCACCTCCCGCGATGATGGTCAGCGTGTGGCGCTCAGAAGGGGCGAAAATGCTCCTGCGGAGACATTTTGGGGACACTCCAGAGATTCTGAGAGTGTGGCTGGGGAGGGAATCGAACCCCCGACACGAGGATTTTCAGTCCTCTGCTCTACCAACTGAGCTACCCAGCCTTCCTGCGAAGGAAGGGATATGTGGCGCAAACGCGTGCGGCTGGCAAGTGCCAACACGCATTTTTTCAGCGCGGCGCGGTGGGCTCGATCCCGCGGTCATGCAACCGCCAGATCGGGCCGTCGGGC
>CAXTMD010000265.1:0-2440 GCA_964245035.1 uncultured Chthoniobacterales bacterium | reverse complement strand
GTCGTCTAGCCAATCGAGGTGCGTCGTGGCCACCAGGCGTTGCGAACCCGCCGGCAGCGTGGCCAACAAGGCGTTGCGGCGGCCGGGGTCGAGTTCGCCGAAAACGTCGTCGAGCAACAGCAAGGGCGGCGTCTTCCACACGGCCTCGAGCAACCCGGCCTGCGCCATCTTCAGCGAAAGCGCCAGGGTGCGCTGCTGCCCCTCGGAGCCGTACGCCGCCGCGGATCGTCCGCCGAGCAGCAGCCGCAGGTCGTCGCGGTGCGGGCCAACCAGCGTCTGGCGCAGGCGCGTCTCCTCGTCGCGCGAGGCCGCGAGGCCGGCGGCAAAATCCTCGCCGGTGCCCGGCTGGTACTCCAGGGTGAGGTCTTCCCCCGCCCCGCTGGCGTTGATGGCGCGCACCGAGCGTTGGGCCTGGACGATCCAGGGTTGCAGTTCCGCGACAAGATTGCGTCGCAGTTGCGCGAGCAGCGAACCGGTTTCCAGCAGGGGCGCGTCGTACGCCTCGACCTCGCGGCGGCGCAACGGCGCGCTTTTGAGCAGCCGGTTGCGCGAACGCAGTGCGCGCTCGTAGGCGCGCAGGTTGGTGCGGTAGAGCGGTTCGATCTGGCTGCCGAGGAAATCGAGGAACCGCCGCCGGCCATCGCCCGAGCCGCGCACCAGTTCGAGGTCGGTGTTGCTGAAGTATACCAGCTTCGCCAGGCGCAGGTATTCCGCCGTGCCCGCCTGCTCCACCCCATCGAGCACCAGCTTGCGGCGCTCGGCGCCAAGGTAGAACTGCATCAAGCGTGCGTTGAAACGCCCCTGCACCGCCAGCCCGCGGGCTCCCTCCCGCACCAGCGGCAGCAGCGAAGTCGACCGCGGCGAGGCCAAACGCAAAAGTACGCAGACGGCTTCCAGGATGCTCGTCTTGCCCTGGGCGTTGTCGCCGACGAAAAACTGCGTGCCCGGCACCAGCTCGACCTCCAACCGCTCGAAACAGCGAAAGTCCGAGAGCTTGATCTGCGTGAGCATGGGAGGAAGCGCGTTCGTCCCTCGGCGCGCCCGCAGCCAACCCTGAAGCCGTTTAGAAGAATCGTCCCACCGGCGTAGCGGAAGGCGAGGGTGAGGCTTCTGGCTTGGCGTGCCCTTCCTCGGCCGTCGGCGCCTCGGTGGTGCCATCCGTGTCGGAGAAACTCTTCAGCCCGTTCTTGCTGTCCCGGCTGTCGATCTCGTGGTCAGGCACGGCCCGGTGATGGTTGGAGCCGTGGCCGTAGTTTTCCGGCGCTTCCTCGGCGCTGTGCCGGTCACAGGCCCCGAAAGCCGCGGCGGCAGCCAAAAGCAGGGACGCGCGGAGGGCAACGGACAAACGGGCGCGGCGCGTCGAGGGAATGAAGTGCATGGGTATGATTTCGGTTCTAAACCGCCGCCGGCCGGGCTTGTCAAACTTCTTTCTAAGAAAGCGCCGGGTCCGGCCGTTGAATTCCTTGAGCCCCCGGATGATTGCCGCCAAGCTAGCCGCCGTGCCTCCGGAGGAAGCCCCCGACGTGTCCCTCCCGGCGCTGGTGCGGCGCTTCGAACTGCCGCTGCTCCAGTACGCCGGCCGGATCGTCGGCTGCCCCGAACGCGCCCGCGACGTGGTGCAGGACACATTTCTGCGCCTGCAGGAACGCGGCCCCGGACCGGAGGCGCTCGCCGAGAGCAACGCGGCGGCGCGCTGGCTGTTCACGGTCTGCCGCCACCGCGCGCTGGACGTTTGCCGCAAGGAAAACCGGATGACCTACCTTGACCAGGAAATCGCCGAAGCCATCCCCAGTCCGCAGCCCGGTCCCGCCGACGCGCTTGCGCGCAAGGAACTGGCCGGCCTTGTGCGACGTCTGCTGGAGCGGCTGCCCGCCCGGCAGCAGGAGGTCATCCAACTCAAGTTCCAGAACAACCTCAGCTACCAGGAGATCAGCGAGATCACGCACCTGTCGGTCAGCAACGTGGGCTTTCTGATCCACCGCGGGCTCAAAGCCCTGCGCGAGCAGCACGCCAGGCTGGCGGGTGACTCTCCCGAACCCGGAGCCGCCGTCCCATGAGCAGCACCCCTCCGTTTGATCCCGACGATCCCCGGCTGACCGCCTACGCCCTCGGCGAGGCGGACGAGGCGGACCGACTCGCCGTCGAAGCAGCCCTCGCCGCGTCCGCCGAGGCGCGTGCCCAGGTCGAACAAACACGGGCGCTGGCCCGGTTGCTCGCTTCGGAGTACGCGCAGGAAAACGAGCGGTTCGCGGCGGCGCGGGCGAACGTCATCCCGTTCCCGCGGGTCGCCGCGTCTCGGTGGCGGCAGGCCGCCGCGCGCGTGCTGGGAGCCGCGGCCGTGCTCGCACTCCTCGCGCCGGTGTTCTACCTGGGAATGCGGCCGACGCACCGGACGGCGGCGCTGCCATGGCTGGCGCGGGAGCGGGGACGGGTGCGACTG
>CAXTMD010000264.1:0-6899 GCA_964245035.1 uncultured Chthoniobacterales bacterium | reverse complement strand
ACGGTGGCGTACGGGTTGGCGATGGTTTCGAGGAAGGTCAGGCCCGCGGCGATGAAACACACGCCCACCAGGAACGCCCAGAACTCGTCGATCCGCGTGGCCGGATAAAACCAGATCCCGCCGGCGGACACCATCAGCAGGCCGACGATGATGCCGCCCTTGTAGCCGAGCCGGGTGGCCAGCCAACCGGCCGGGATCGCCATGAGCAGATAGCCAAGGTAGTGCGCCCGCTGGACCTGCGCGGACTGCGCGAGGCTCAGGTGAAGACGCTCCTGGAAGTGCTTGTCCATCACGTCGATCATCCCGTTGCAAAACCCCCACAAGGCGAACAGCGACAGCAGCAACAGGAAAGTGACCAGCACGTTCTGGCCGGTGTCGGTGACGAACATGCCCCGGCGGGCCTGAACGGGTGAATCGTCGAACGACGACGGCACGCTGGAGGGAGAATGGTCCATGGTCCTGGGGGAGAAGGAGGAAGCGGGTCCACCGAGGAGCGGAAACGCCGGTAAGGTAACGCCCCCGGTGGACGGATTGGATGGGTGCGGTCCGCCCGGAACCTCACGCCGCGTCGAAGCCGTGGCCGCGGATCACGTCGCGGTACCAATCGAACGAGGTTTTGGGGACACGTTGCTGGGTCGGATAGTCCACGTAGACCAGGCCGAAGCGCTCGCGGTAGCCGCTGTCCCACTCGAAGTTGTCGAGCAGCGACCACACGAAGTAACCCGCCAGCGGCACGCCGTCGGTCAGTGCGCGGTGCGCCTCGCGCAGGTGGTCGCGCAAGAAGTCCACGCGCTCGGGGTCGTGGCAGCGGCCTTCCGGGTCGAGGTAGTCGCGGAAGGACGCGCCGTTTTCGGTGACGATCAGCGGCAGCGCGCCGGTGTATTCCTGCCGGGTCTGGGTCAGCACCTCGTGCAGGCCCGCCGGGTCGATGGGCCAGTTCATCGCCGTGGCAGGTCCGGGCGGCGGACGCAGAATGAGGCCGTCATCCGGGCCGGCGGAGATGAAGGTCGGGTTGTAGTAATTGACCCCGAGGAAGTCGACCGGCGAGTGGATGGTCGCCAGGTCGCCGTCGCGCACGAACTCCCACTCCCGCGTCGCCCCGCGGTAGCGCGCGAGCAGGTCGGCGGGATATTCGCCCTTGAAGATCGGGTCGAGGAAGAGCCGGTTTTGCTCGCCGTCCACGCGCCGGGCGGCCCGCACGTCGGCAGGGTTGCCCGGGTCGCCGGGACGCACCGGGGTGATGGCAAGGACGGGGCCGAAGCGGGTTTTGCCGCTGCCGTCCGCCGGCCGCAGCGCGTGGACGACCTTGCCGTGGGAGAGCAGCAGGTGGTGGGCGGCGGTGAGCGCGTTGCGGTCGCCGGTCAGCCCGGGAGCGTGCTTGCCGCTGCCGTGGCCGAGCCAGGTGGAAGTGTGCGGCTCGTTTTGCGTGATCCACCAGGGCACCTGCGGGGCGAGCGCTTCATGGAGGATGGCGGCGTACTCGGCAAAGCGGTCGGCGGTGTCGCGTTCCAGCCAGCCGCCGCGATCCTGCAAAGCCTGGGGAAGTTCCCAGTGGTAGAGCGTCAGCGCCGGGACGATGCCGCGCTTTTGGAGGCCATCCACCAGCCGCCGGTAGTAGTCGAGGCCTGCGGGGTTCGCAGGACCGCGGCCCTCGGGCTGGATGCGGGGCCACTGCGCGGAGAAGATGTAGCCGCGCAGGCCGAGGGAGGCCATCAGGTCGAGGTCGGCATCGAGTTGGCGGGGATCGTGCGTGTTGCAGGCGATGTTGCCGGTGTCGCCGTGGAGGATTTTGCCAGGCAGGCGGGTGAAGGTGTCCCAGATGGACGGCCCCTTGCCGTCGGCGTTCGGCGCGCCTTCGATCTGGTAACCGGAGGTGGAAGCGCCCCAGAGGAAGTTTTCGGGGAAGGAGTAGCGCATGGGAGGAGGATAAAGGCGGGGTGTGAGGATACGGAGGCGCTGGGAACACACGCGCACCCCAAACTTCTGTCATCCTGAGGCGAGTGCAACGAGGCGAAGGACCTCGCCGCGGGGTGCTCGCGTGCCGCCCGCTGGGCACTCCGATTAGAGGACGGTTGAGTCGAGCTTGTGGTGAAAGGCGTGTGAGTACCTTGCGGCGAGGTCCTTCGCCTCGTTGCACCCGCCTCAGGATGACAGAAGTTTGGGGTGCGCGGTCTTTGGACTGCGCGCCTCAAACCTTCGGTTTGCGGGCCTTCTTCGCCGATGCCCTCCGCCCTGCATCGAGGGCTATGCCGGCCAAGCGGGCAAGTTCGTCGCGGTTTTCCAGCACGCCAGCAGGCACGAGGTAGTACGACATCGTACCGGACGCCTCCGGACCGGGTCGGAAGGCCGGCCAGCCACGCTCAGTGAACTCCGCCCGGCTGTGGTCGTCCGCCTTCAGGTAAAGTTCGCCCGCCGACACCAGCGCGAACACCACCCCATCGCAGTACAACGTCCGGCCGCCCATCATGGGCCGCGCCGTGACCGTGCCCAGGGCGGCCAACTGCTCCGCGACGAACTCGGCGAAGGTGTCCCGTTCAGGCTGCCTGGGCATGGAGTCCGGAAAAATCCGTCGCTTCCAACAGCACCGCCATCATCCCCTCGCAACCAGCGCGGTCCTCCTCGTCGAACCGCCCCGGACGCGGGCTGTCCAGATCCAGCACGCCGAGGACTGCCTCGCCCCGCAGCAGCGGCACGACCAGTTCTGAACGCGACGCCGCGTCGCAGGCGATGTGCCCGGGGAACGCGTGCACGTCCGGCACCACCAGCGAGCGGCGTTGCGCCACCGACCCGCCGCACACGCCGCGCCCGGCGGCGATCCGCACGCACGCCGGCTTGCCCTGGAACGGCCCGACCACCAGTTCGCCACCGCGCCACAGGTAGAAGCCGGCCCAGTTCAGTTCGGGAAGACCTTGAAAGATCAGCGCGGAGGTGTTGGCGAGGTTCGCCAGCCAGTCGCGTTCGCCGGTGAGCATCCCGCGCAGTTGGCCGGTGAGTTCCGCGTAAAGCTCTGCCTTGCTGTCCGCTTCGATAGTTGCGGCCGTGAACATGGTTATTTTTTCGTCGCCGCCGCTTCGATCTCGGCCCATTCCTCCGGGGAGAGTTCCAGTTCGGCAGCCGCGACGTTTTCTTCGAGGTGCTCGGCTGAACTCGTTCCCGGGATCGGCAGCATGACCGGCGAGCGGTGCCGCATCCAGGCCAGCGCGAGTTGGGCCACGGTGGCCTCGTGGCGCTTGGACATCTCGTCGAGCACGCCACCGGGCTTGGCCAGGTCGCCCGCCGCCACCGGGAACCACGGGATGAACCCGATGCCGTTGGCCTCGCAGTATTTCAGCGTCGCCTCGCTCTTGCGGTTGCCGATGTTGTACTCGTTTTGCACGCTGACGATCTTCACCGTCTTGCCGGCGCGCTCGATCTCGTCCTGGTTGACCTCCGACAACCC
This sequence comes from uncultured Chthoniobacterales bacterium, assembly GCA_964245035.1. GTDB lineage: Bacteria > Verrucomicrobiota > Verrucomicrobiia > Chthoniobacterales > SZAS-18 > CAHJWO01. The sequence continues at coordinate 3,460 of CAXTMD010000264.1, read as the reverse complement.
GATGTGCCGGATTTTGCCCTGCTTCTGCAAGCGGCCGAGCACGCCGAGGCTTTCCTCGACAGGCACCTTGGGATCGATGCGGTGGAGTTGATAGAGGTCGATGCGCTCGACCTTCAAACGGCGCAGGCTCATCTCGACCTGCTGCTGGAGGTACTCGGGACGGCCCACGGGCATCCAGCGGTTCGGGCCCTGGCGGGTCAGGCCGCCCTTGGTGGCGATCACCACGCCGTCGGCGTAGGGATGCAGCGCCTCGCCGATGAGGCGTTCGCACACGTCCGGTCCGTAGGAGTCGGCAGTGTCGATGAAGTTGACGCCGAGTTCGACGGCCTTGCGCAAAACGGTCTTGGCGGATTCCGGGTCCTTCGGCTCGCCCCAGACGCCGGGGCCGGTGATGCGCATCGCGCCGAAGCCTAAGCGGTTGACCGGCAGGTCGCCGCCGAGGGGAAACGTGCCGCTCACCGCGGCGTTCGTGGAGGTGGTTTGAGCCATAAGCCTCAAAGAATCGCGCGCCGTCCGGCGAAAGGGCGGGTGATCACGGTTCCTGCCGACGCGAAATGACCGCGTACAGCGGGTCGCCGCCATCACCCGGCGAACGGTCGAGCGTTTCGGCACGAGACCAATGTTCCGCCCCCGCGGCGCGGAAGAACGCGGCCACGACGCCGCACCGGTCCGCGTCTTCCAGCGCGTGCCAGATGGCGACGGCCTTTGTCGGGAAACAACGGTTGGAAAACGTCACCACCAACGGCGAGCCGGGCCGCAGCACCCGCGCCGTCTCGCGCAGCACGGCGATGGGATCGGTCAGGTAGTCGATGGACACGCACAGGCCCGCCGCGTCGAACTCCCCGTCGCCAAAGGGCAGCCGCGTGTTCTCGTTGAGGTTCTGCACGACGTACCCGGACAACCGCGGGTTGGCGGCGAGTTCCTCACGGTTCATCCCGAGGCCGACGACGCGCCGGTAGTCGACCTCCGGCGGCAGGTGGCTGACCCAAGAGCTCATCAGATCCAGGATCGCGCCACCGGCGGGGAAGTATTCCCGGTAGAGCTGCGTGACGGCCGCGATGGCCCCGTCGTCGATGTGGGTGACGAAGCGAGGCATGGCGTAGAAGTTTTCGTCGGGCGATTCGTCGGCGCGGCGGAACCACGCGGGAGGCAGGGAATCGGGCATGGCAGAGAGAAACGTGCCCGATTGTCGGGCTGTCAACCCGCCGGCCAGCGTACCACTAGGATCATGGCTATTCTTTCCTTCCTGCTCGCACTCTTCGCCGGTGCGCTCCAACCCTTTCAGGCGGCCATCAACTCCCGGCTGGGCAAAGAGGTGGGCAACCCGATCTTCTCGGTGTTCGTCAGCGGACTGCTCAGCGGGGTCGTACTGGGCGTGTACCTGCTCTTCACCCGTCAGGTGCTGCCCAAGGGTCTGTCCGCCGCAGTGGGCTTACCCTGGTGGATGTGGTTGGGCGGGGTCATCGGCGCGGCTTACCTGACGGCCATCGTCATCTCCACCGGCAAGCTCGGCACGGGGGTCTCGATGGCACTGGTCATCGCCGCGCAGGTGGCCGTGTCCGTGGGGCTGGACCATTTCGCGGCGTTCGGGCTGGAGCGGCATCCGCTGAGCGCGGGGCGGATCACGGGCGTCGTGCTGTTTGGCGTAGGGGCGTTTTTGATCGCGAAGTTCTGAATTCGAGGATTGCGCTCCCCCGGCAAAGCAGATACACGGGGGGCCGTGCCAGCGTTTTCCTACTTCAAAACCAAGAGCCCTGACCTGCTCGTGAAGGAATCCGAGGAGCCGGGACGGGCATTGAAACGCTCGCTCGGCCCGGTGGACCTGACCTGCGTCGGCATCGGCGCGATCATTGGCGCGGGCATCTTCGTGTACACCGGCACGGCTGCGGCGGGAGACAATCCGGCAACCGCCGACGCCCTGAGTACACCGGTGCTCAACTACCTGCAGCATTGGGCCACGCACGCGCCGCTGGTGCTCGGCCGGTCGGGGGCGGGTCCGGGTCTGATGTTTTCCTATCTGCTCGTGGCCCTCGCGTGTGGGCTGGCAGCGCTCTGCTACTCCGAACTGGCCGCAATGATCCCGGTCTCCGGTTCGGCGTACACGTACTCCTACGCGACCTTGGGCGAGATCGTGGCGTGGGTCATCGGCTGGGACCTGATCCTGGAGTACGCGGTCGGCAACATGGCCGTGGCGGTGGGTTGGTCGGGCTACTTCGTCGCGTTATGCCACTCGGCCTTCCACCTCAAGTTTCCCCTGTGGCTGGTATCCGACTACGGGACGGCCATGACGACCATCGGCAAGGGCGGCGAAGCTCTGGAGCCCTATTCCTCCACGACGCTGCCAACGATTTTCGGCCACGCCTTCGCCATGAACCTTCCGGCGCTCGTGATCGTGGGCCTGGTGACGGTCCTGCTGGTGCGCGGCGTGCGGGAAAGCGCACACACCAACACGGCTATCGTCATGCTCAAGGTCGCCGTGGTCATCTTCTTCATCGCCTTCGGCTCCTTCTTCGTGGATCAGAAGAACTGGCATCCCTTCATGCCTAACGGGTTCGGCGGCGTGATGAGCGGGGCAGCCATCATCTTCTTCGCCTACATCGGCTTCGACGCCGTCTCGACCACGGCCGAGGAAGCGCGCAACCCGCAACGCGACCTGCCCATCGGGATGATCGCCAGCCTCATTGTCTGCACGATCCTCTACGTGCTGATGACCGGCGTGCTCACCGGCGTACGTCCCTACCTCGACTACCTAGACGTGGCCGCGCCTGTCGCCACAGCCTTTGCGAACAAGCCGTGGGTGCAGGCGGTCCTCAGCGCGGGTGCGCTCGCGGGCATGACCTCGGTGCTCCTCGTGTTCCAGTACGGACAGCCGCGGATCTTCATGTCGATGGCGCGCGACGGGTTGCTGCCGCCGTACTTCGCGCGGGTGCACCCGCGGTTCCGCACGCCGCACATCACCACGATCTGGACGGGCGTGGCCGTCGGCGGCGTGGCGATGTTCACCGACATCAGCACGCTGGGCGACCTGACGAGCATCGGCACCCTGTTTGCCTTTGTGCTGGTGTGCGTCGGGGTGTGCGTGCTCCGCCGCACGGACCCGGACCGGGCCCGCCCCTTCCGTGCGCCGTTGGTGCCTGTCGTGCCGATCATCGGCGCGTTGATGTGCGGCGCGCTGATGCTCGCCTTGCCCCTGACAACTTGGGGACGGTTCTTCATCTGGCTGGCCATCGGGCTGGCGATCTATTTCTTCTATGGCGTGCGTCACAGCCGCCTGCGCAACGGACAGGGCGACGAAGCGTCCGCGCCGTAAGTTTCGGCCTTGCGGACGGGAATGTCACGGCCGTTGGTAGGCGCGTGATGCTTCCTGCCCCCCGCCTCCTCCGCCGCCTGCTGGCTGCCGCGCTCCTGCTGCCGGCCGCCGGCCGCGCGCAGTCGCCCGCGCCGCCCGACACCACGCGCC
>CAXTMD010000263.1:0-6903 GCA_964245035.1 uncultured Chthoniobacterales bacterium | reverse complement strand
GCCTGCGACATCCGCGACTTAACCGGTGAATTTGTGCTATTTTGCGTCCGATAATTCTTCCCTCTGAGAACCGACCTTTCCCGCATGAATTCTTTTGGACGTTTGCCGCTCGTTTTGTTCCTCGCCGCGTTCGTCGCCCGTCCCACGGGGGCGTCCGCGCAGCTTCCGGCGCCCGCCCCCTACAACGGACTGATCCTGCAACAAATCCAGACCATGCCGCAGGCCGGGGGGTACTCCGCCGCTCACCTGGCGACCCAACGCCTGGGCGACTCCGTTTCCCTCGGCAACCCGGCGGGGCTGAACGTGCTCGCCGCCCAGGCCCAGCCGAGCTATTGCTCCGGGGCGACGTACCTGGTCTTCCTCAAGACGCTGGACGCGCTCAGCCGCCGCGGCAGCCTCCCGGCGGACGACCGCGCCCTGGCCGAAATGCAACGCTGGATGCAGCTGGACCACGCCGCTTACTTCGAGGAAATCCGCCACCCGCTCTTCGACGTGCGTGCGCGCCTGCCGTTCGACTCGTTGCCGACGGCGTCCGTCCCCGACGCCGACGCGACCCTGGCGCTCCTGACCGAACGCTTGTCCCTCGCCGGGTTGGAAATCCTGTACGTTGATTTCACCCCGCCCGGCTCGACTGCCGTGGCGCTCAAGGCCATCGTGCCCGGCCTGGAAGTCGAGACGATGACCTACCAGCGCATCGGCGCGCGCAACCTGCGCCGGCTCCTCGCCCGTGGCTCGCGAATCGTCGGCGTCGGCTAACCCCGCCCAGCCGGCGCGCTGCCGATCCGCCTGACTCCCGCCGCGGCGGCTACCTTCGACGGTCCGGCGTGGTTCGACCCGGCGGAGCTGGCGCGCGTGGTCGGACCGCTCTACCCGTTGTACCGCGAGCCGGGCCGGCACGTCGTCGCGCTCTTGGAGGAAACCTCCCGCTGAACCATGCGCATCTGCTTCTTTTCGCGCCGTTACTTCCCGGCCATCTCGGGGATGAGCGTCTACGCGCAGAACCTCTTGCATGAACTGACCGCGCTCGGCCACGAGGTCGTCATGATTTCGCAGTACCGCGGCGACGCGGCCGGCACGCGCGTCTACGGCGGCGGTCCGCCCCCACCGGTGCCGGGTGTGCAGGTCTTCGGCCTCGAAGCGTTGGGCGAACAGGAGAAACCCGTCGCCAACTTCGAGCGCGACATCGAGACGATGGTCGCCACCGCCGTCGCGGAACACGCCCGCAAGCCCTTCGACCTGCTGCACGCGCAGTACGGATACCCGACCGGGTTGGCCGCGCTCGGAGCTTCCAAGCGCCTCGGGTTGCCCAACGTCGTATCGATCCAGGGCGGCGACGGACACTGGGTGGGCGTGACGTGCTGCGAGACGCACCGCGAGGCGATGCGCGTCGTGCTCGACCACGCGGGCGCGCTGCTGATCGGTTCGCGCTCGTTTGCGGAGGAGGTTCGCGGCAACCACGGCACGCCGCCGGAGCGGTTTACCATCGTCCCCGGGGCGGTGGATGAGGCGCGCTTCTACCCGCGCGAGGGTTACGTCGCCGGACACTGGATCGACGACGCGCATCCGACGCTTCTTTACCACGGGCGGGTGGACCGCCGCAAAGGCGCGCTCGACTTCTTGGACGCCTTCGCACTCCTGCGCAAACGCCAGCACCCAGTCGCCGCCCGCGCGCGGCTGGTTTACTCGGGCATCGGCCCTGACAGCGACGCGGTGCGCGAGCGTGTGCAAGGGTTGGGGCTGGAAGATGTTTTCACAAATTTGGGTTACTTGAACTACGACGACGTGCCGGCCGTCTACCGACAAGCGGACATCTTTGTGTCGCCGACGTACTCGGAAGGTTTCTCCAACACGATTCTCGAAGCGATGAGCGCCGGGCTGCCGGTGGTTTCGTGCGCGGTGGTCGGCGTGGTTGACTGCCTGCGCGACGAGGTGAATGGCCTGCTCGTGTCGGCCAGTGACGTGCCCGCGCTGGCAAACGCCTTGGCTCGGCTTTTGGACGACGAGGCGTTGCGCACGCGCCTGGCCGAACGTGCCCGGCAGGACGTGGATGAGAAGTATTCCTGGCCGGTCGTCGCGCGGCAGATCGCGGGCGTGTACGAAGCTTTGCGCGGCACATCGCCCGACAATCACTGGACGCTCTCCGCGCTGATGGACCCCGCGTGCAAGTACCGCGCCGAACCGCACCTGCTCTGAGCCGATGGCCGCCCTGCAACTCAGAGACTTGCTGGAACGCCTCGACCGCGGCACCACGCGTGCCAACCCGTCACCTGACGAAACCGCGCGCGCGGCGCGCCACGCCGCGGAGGTGTGGCCGGACTGCCGGTTGAACGGTGTCGCGCCGACCACGATCGAATACTGCACGCGAACCGGAACCGATTTGCTGTGTCATTTCAACGCCGGATGGAAGGATTGTTTCCTCATCGTGGTGTGCCCGGCGGCGGGTTTGCCGATGGGCCATCTGCTCTTCGACATCGGCGCGGAGTACCGAGGGACGCTGTACCACGATCTGTCCACCGGCTTCGTCGGCGAACCCACCGAGCAAATCCTGGCCGAATCGCTCCCGCGTTTGGGTGCGGGCGGCACGCCGGCCGCGATCCTTGGCCGCGGTGAAGGTTCGTATCTACAAACCTACCGCGACGCCCCGGAGCGCTACACGCTGGAGTATCAGTTGGTGACGACGGCGTTCCACTTCACCCTGGCCGCTCCGGCCACCCTCGAAGAGGTGCAGCGTGCTTTTCGCTCGTACGCGTTCGGCAAATACGAATGGGCGCGCGAATTTGCCTGGCAACACCAACCACTCTGACCCCGCCTATGCCAACCGCGCTTTTCATCTCTCCTCACCTCGACGACGTGGCGTTTTCCTGCGGCGGCACGCTCCTGCGGCTCGCAGATGAGCCGGCGTGGCGCGTCGTGCTCTGCACGGTGTTCACCGCCTCGGTGGACAACCCGCAGGATTTCGCCTTGCGCTGCCAGACGGACAAGGGTATCGCCCCAGAAGTCGACTACATGGCGCTGCGTCGGGCGGAGGACCAGGCGTTCGCCGAGGCGGCTGGCGTGGACGACGCGTGGCACTGGGAACTGCCCGAAGCCCCGCACCGCGGCTACGGATCGCCCGCCGAACTGTTCGCGGGCGAACACGCGGACGACACGATCTGGCAGCGGGTGCGCGACGACCTCACCTCACTCGATGCGGAGTTGCAGCCCGACGTGGTGTTTGCTCCGCAGGGATTGGGCAACCACGTCGATCATCTGCAAACGATCCGTGCCGTGCTCGGCGTTTATCCGCCTGCGGGCAAGGTCTGCTGGTACCGCGACACGCCCTACGCCATCCGCGAACCCGGCGCACAGCCTACCGGGTTGCCGGACGCCACGCGCCTAACCCTGCGCAAAGTCACCCTGCCGGACGAGACTCTGGCGCGCAAGATCGACGCTTGCTGCCGGTACGCTTCGCAGATCGGCTTTCAGTTCGGCGGCGCGGACGGCGTGCGTGAAAAATTGACCTCCTTCCACCGTGGCGAAGCTGGCGGCAGCGGGTTCGCCGAAACGTTTCTCTCCGCCGCGGATCTCCCCTTGCAACCATGACCCTGCCCGAAGCTATCGAAGCCTACCGCCGCGCGCTGCCACCGGGGCAGTTGATGGAGTTTTCTCTGACTCCGCTCGACCGCGTCGGGGTCCCGGTGCGGACGTTGACCTTTCTCGCCTCCCCGGACAAAGGTCCCGCGATGGTGTGGCAGTTGTGCGAAGGCATCGGCTACGGCGCGACGGAAGACGAGGCGCGGGTCGGCGCTTACGGCGAACTCACGGAGGAAGTTTCCTCTAGCGTGGGGCTCGCGCGCACCGAGCGCCTCACCGGTTCCTACCGGGAAATGCTCGCGCGCCACGGAGAACGCGGCGTGGTCGATCCCGTCTCGTTGTGCCTGGAGGCCGGCAGCCCGTACACGCCCGACACGACCCTCGAATGGGCGGAGGTCCGCCGCTGGTCCACCGATGAACCCGTTCTGGTGCCGTCGGAGTTCGTCGCGTGCTCGGGCATGGACGCGCCGCCGCGCGAGGGGATCGCGCGGCTGGTCACACCCATCACCAACGGCCACGGCGCCGGCACCAACCCGGAGATGGCCCAGGCGCACGGCCTCCTCGAACTGCTCCAGCGCGACGGCAACAGCGTGCAGTACCGTGCCTTGGCCAAACCACAGGCCATCGACCTGGACACGATCACCGACCCCGCCGCGCGGGAACTCTTGGACCGCTACGACCGCGCGGGCATCGAAATGGTCGTCAAGGTCGCGGCGACGGATTTCGGCTTCGTCAACCTGTACGCCGTCGGTTACGACCGCGACCCGGCCGCGGGTGGGCTGCCGGTGATGGCCGCCGCCTGCGGTGAGGCCGTACACCCCGTTCCGGCCGTGGCGTTGCGCAAGGCGCTGCTGGAGTTCGCGTCCTCGCGGGCGCGGCTGGCACTTTTCCACGGACCGCTGGAACGCGTGCGGGCCATCGCGCCGACCGGTTACCTGGAAGCGTACGCGCGCATCCTCAATCCCGCCGACGAGGAGCCGCGCGGCCTGGAAGGAATGCGGCGTTGGTTAGGCTATTCGTGGGAGGACATGCGCCGCGTGCTCGCGCCGGTGTTCGCCGTGGAGGAAAAGATTTCGTTCGCATCGTTGGCCATACCGGCGAACGCCGAAGAACTGGCTTCCGACAAGACGGCCTTCCTGCGCCACACAGTCGCGCGGTTGGAGGAGGCCGGCATGGATGTGCTCGTGGCCGACCTCTCGACGCCGGGCAGCGGCGTGTGCATGGTCAAGATGATCGTGCCCGGCCTCGAAGTGGAGACGATGAGTTATCACCGGGTCGGTGCGCGCAATGTCGCGCGGCTGCTCGGGCGCAAGCCGGTCCTAGCGGGTCTGGGTGACCCGCCGTCGGGTGCCTCACCCGTGCCGCTCACGGCCGCGGCGCACGAGCGGTTCGCCGCGGACGCGTGGCTCGACGGTCCGGCGTTGGACGCGTTGATGCGCGACCTGTACGTGCTCTACCGCGAGCCGAGCCGGCACGTCACGCGGCTGGCGATGGGCGAGCGGTGAAAGCTACGGCGTTTTTTTGCTTGCGTGCGAGGGTCATGCTCCGCCGCAGGTGGTCGTCCCAAGAGGGTAGGGATGGCTCTCCGAGCCAATCCCTAGATCTCTCTGGGCAGGAACGTCTACCGACGGGCGCGGTTACCCAATCTAAAATAGGGGTTGGCTCGGAGAGTCATCCCTACCCTCTTGGGACGACCACCTGCGGCGGAGCATGACCCTCGCACGATCAGGGCGTTGCCTTCGGCAGACCCGGCAACGTGTCGGGGGGTCTGGTGAGCTTCATCGCTTTGATCTTCAGGCGGCCGGCCTCATCCTTGCCGTAGATCACCAGAAAAGGCGCGGCGTAGCCCGTCCGGTCATCCACGCGCGTGCCGGCGAGTTTCACCGTGTCGCCACTCTGGATGAACTTCAGATCCTGGTAGTTCCCGTGGTCGGTCTGCCTCCTGGCAAGACCTTGCCGGATGAGACCAAGGAACTCGGACGCCGGCAGGACGATTTCGCGTGTCGGGCCTTTCGCCGGAGCCTCAACCACGGTGACGGAAACATCCGGCGCAAATAGGTCGAGCACCCTGTCGTCATCGACCCGGGCGTACTGGCGCAGCAGGTCAAACTCTCTCCGGGCTTCGGTCACGTCGTCGGCACGCGCCGCGCCCGCCGCGCACAACGCCGATGCCGCCACCGCCAGCCAGAGCTTTTTCATGGAAGCGGGTACTGCCGGGTGAGCGCGCCGACCGAGTTGCGCACGGTCTTGAGCGCCGCCTCGTTGCCGCGCGCCTGCAACCCCTCGTGGATGAGGTCGGCAATCTCCATCATCTCCTCTTCCTTCATACCGCGCGTGGTCACCGCCGGCGTGCCGACGCGGATGCCGCCCGCCTTGAACACGCTGACCGTGTCGAAGGGGATGGCGTTTTTGTTCACGGTGATGGCCGCGTGGTCGAGCGTCTCCTGGGCGTCCTTGCCGGTGATCCCCATCGGGCGCAGGTCCACGAGCATGAGGTGGTTGTCGGTGCCGCCGGACACGAGCCGGTAGCCGTTGTGCGCCAAGCGGGCGGCGAGCGCCTTGGCGTTGAGCACAATCTGGCGCTGGTAGTCCTTGAACCCGGGCTGAAGCGCCTCGTAGAAACACACGGCCTTGGCGGCGACGACGTGCATCAGCGGGCCGCCCTGGATGCCGGGGAACACTTGGGCGTCCACGCCCTTGGCGAAGCGTTCCTTGCACAGGATGATGCCGCCGCGCGGGCCGCGCAGGCTCTTGTGCGTGGTCGTCGTGACGAAGTCCGCGTGCGGCACCGGGCTCGGGTGCACGCCGCCGGCCACGAGTCCGCTGATGTGCGCCATGTCGGCAAACAGCAACGCGCCAACGCTGTCAGCGATCTGGCGCATGTGCGCGAAGTCCAGCGTGCGCGGGTAGGCCGACGCGCCGACGGTGATCATCTTCGGGCGCTCGGCCTCGGCCTGTTTAGCGAACGCCTCGTAGTCGATGCGTTCGTCGGCCTGCGCGACGCCGTAGTGAACCACGTCGTAGAAGCGGCCGGAGAAATTGGCCTTGTTGCCGTGGGTCAGGTGCCCGCCGTGGGACAAGTCCATCGTCAGGATCTTGTCGCCGGGCTGGAGCACGGAAAAGTAGACGGCCATGTTGGCCTGCGCGCCGCTGTGGGGCTGGACGTTGGCGTGCTCCGCGCCGAAGAGTTGCTTGGCGCGGTCGATGGCAAGTTGTTCGACCACGTCGGCGTTTTCGCAGCCGCCGTACCAGCGTTTGCCGGGGTAGCCCTCGGCGTACTTGTTGGTGAACACGCTGCCCTGCGCCTCGCGCACGGCGCGGCTCGTGAAG